>DASSDH010000227.1:0-20256 GCA_035697245.1 Jiangellaceae bacterium | reverse complement strand
GATCAGCGATGGCGCCACGCCCGGGGAACTCGCCACCATCAAGAGCAACGTCCCCGGTCCGGTACTGGCCATCATTGGTGGCGTCTTCGGCCGGAAGTACCGCCGGGAGGTCGCCTCCGTCTGGCGCTGATCGGGCTCAGTAGCGTCAGGTAGCGGATCGAAGATAGTGGAGCACGGCAAGCACTCGCCGATGATCTTGCGGCGACGCATGGAGGTCGAGCTTCTGCAGGATCTGACGGACGTGAGCCTCGAGCGTTTTCGGGCTCATCACCAAGCGGTCCGCTATTGCCGCGTTGGATCGCCCCTCCGCCATCAGGGCGAGCACTTCGACTTCTCGCGACGTGAGCCGGTCAAGCGGGCCTGGATCACGGGGTCGGCGCAACAGTGTCGAGACGATGGTCGGGTCGACCACACATTCACCGTCGACCACGCGACGAAGGGAATCGACGACCACCGCGACGTCGGACACCCTCTCCTTCAACAGGTAGCCCACGTGCTCGGGAGCGTCGGTGATCAACCGCATGGCGTAGTCGGACTCGAGGTACTGCGAGAGCACAAGGACGCCGATCCCGGGATGGGCGGACCTGATCTGACGGGCCGCTGCGATGCCCTCGTCGGTGTGGGTGGGCGGCATCCTGATGTCGACGATCACCGCATCCGGACTGGCCAATTCGACCTCGCGGACCAGGCCGGCAGCATCCTGTGCTGTGGCAACCACATCGCAGCCCGCGTCGACCAGGAGCCGGGCCAGACCCTCACGCAGCAGCATCGAGTCGTCGGCGATCACCACCCTCATGGCAGCACCTCCACGGGTATGCGCGCCTCGAGGACGGTCCCACCTGAGGGGCCGTTATGGATCCGCAGGCTCCCGCCCAGCGCCTCGACTCGGTCGGCCAGTCCGCGCAGCCCCAGTCCACGCGAGTCCGCGCCGCCAGCCCCGTCGTCTACCACCCGCGTGACGACGTCTCCTGAATCGACACCGACGCTGACCCATGCCTGTCTGGCGGCGGCGTGTTTTGCAACATTGGTGAGACCTTCTGCACACACGAAATAGACAGCGGACTCGATCGCGGGTGCCAGGCGACCGACCGCGACGTCTACGTGGACAGGCACGGTTCCGCGCGCCGCCAACACGGGCAGGGCCGCCTCGAGGCCACCCGAACCCAGCAGGGGCGGTCTGACCCCCTGGGCGAACTCACGGAGCTCGTCCTGCGCTCCGTACAGTTCAGCCAGTACTGCCCCGAGCATCGTTTGAGCTGACTCGTCGATCCGGTCTTGAAGGCCGTCCAGGATCCTGGCGACAGAGTCCAGCCGCTGCTCGGCTCCGGCTGCGAGCTCGGACTCGAGGGCACGCCGCTGCGCGTCGGCGGCTTCGACGATCCGGCGACGCGCGGCGGCCAGCTCACCGACGCGGGCGCGCACCTGGGCCTGCATTCGCACGTTGGTGACCGCGAGCCGCAGCGCCGACGTCGCTCCGTCGACCAGCGCTCGGTCGTCGAGGATTGCGGGATCGTGGACGAGTACGGCGACTGGCTCATCGCTGTCCTCGACGGTCGTGACCGCCCGCCCGTTGCCCGCGCCGACGTCGAGGATCCTGCCGGCATCGTCGACATACCCACCCACCTCCGCCACCCAATACCCCACCGTCAGCGTCGGGTCTCCCAACGCCCGCTGCAGTTCGCCCTGCAAGCCGACGGTGTCGGCGTGACCACCGAGTTGAGTGACCAAATCCGCGACTGTGGCGTCGGTCCAGCGGCCCCAGAGCAGGTCCGCTGTCAGAACGATCGCCACGGCGCAGATCGTCAGGTCATAGGTCAACAGGACCGGACGGTCGGCGTCCCAGCCGAGCAGCAAGTTCGCGCTGCTCAGCGCCAGGACACCAGCGAACGCCAGGGCGGCACCCAGCGCCGGGCCACCTGCCTTGCGGGCCTTGCCCGACGTCCTCGTGAAGACGTCGATGGCCGCAGCAGCCACGAGCACCGCGAGACCCAATGTCAGCCAGGGGCTCTCGACAAGGCCCTCGACGACTGCCGCGACATAGGCGGCCACCACGGTCACGACCGTGAGCGGGCGACGTATTCGACCAGTCGGGTAGGACAGGTGCAGTTGGACCAGTGGCCCCCGGTGCAGGAACACCGCGGCACTCCAGAGGCTGCCAAGGAACCAGCACCCACCCGCGGCGACCAGCAGAACCCCGACCCGACTCTTCGATCTTCGGGCCCATGCCACGGCTCCGCAGAACAGCAGAACGAAGCCCACGGTCGGGTCGAGGATCTGCAGGAGTGGGTCGGGCATTAGCTCATCCGGTCAGCTCGGCGAGGGTCGCAGCCGAGATGTCGTTCTTCGGGATGAAGCCGGTGGCCCTGCTGCTCGCGATCCGGTCGCGGTACGACGACTCGTCGCGACTCGACGTCAACACCACGAGTGGTCGTTCCCCGCTGCCCTCGATGATCTGCTCGCATACCGCAAACCCGTCAACGTCCGGCAAGGCGATGTCCAGCAGGACAATGGCCGGGCGGAGCCGGCGAGCGGCCGCGACGGCGGACAACCCGTCCGCTGCCTCTCCCACCACGGCATACCCTTCCGACTCCAAGAGTGCTCGCGCGAACGACCGGAAGCCGGCGTGGTCGTCCACGATCAGCAACGTACGAACCACGTCGTCATAGTGATGGCACCGATCAGGTCCGCGCATCAGGGCTGCCCCTGACACGCGGACCCGAGTTTGCTGCTATTGCCGCACCCACGGGTGCGATCCCCACACCACGACGTACGGCCCGGGGGCTTCGATCTCGCTCAGGGTCAACTGGTCGCCCTCCATGGAGTAGCTGGCCGTGACGACGTCCTGGTGCCCACTGGTCTGGATGCGGTCCCGGAACGCCCGGTACTCCGCCCGGTAGCCCACCTCACCACCCGGGTCGGTCACGGTAACCAGCCCGTCCTCGAAGGTGAGGGTGAACAAGCCTGCTGGACCGCTGATGGCCTCGGCCGCCCAGTCGCCCTCGGTCAGCGTCGTCGTCCATGTGCCCTCGAGGGTGGGTTCTTCCGAACCCTCCGTGACCAGCACCCATGGATTTGTCGTCCAGATAGTGGCGTCCCCACACCCGCCTCCGCGCATGTCGCTAAGCGTCAGCGTGTCGCCGTCGATGGTGAATGTTGCTGTGAGCGTGCCGTCTCCGCTGAGCTCGATCTGGTCCCTGAACACCTGGTAGGTCCCCTTCCAGCCCAACTCCCGTTCTGCGCCCCGGCCCCCGATGCGTGCCCATTGCTCGACCACTCCCTCGGCCAGCATGAGCTCGTAGAGAACCTCGTCACTCGTGCCCTCCGCGCCACCGGGTGGGCATGGTGCCCCCGTTCTTGGCCAGGAAACCGTCATCTCGTAGGTGCCCTCGGGCAACTGCGATCCAGCGCTGGGCCCCTGAGACGGTTCTTGCGCAGCGTCATCACACTGGGCCTTGTCGGGCTCGACACCCAGGGATGCCTTGAGGGCAGCGATGCGGTCGAGCCACTCGCTGGTGTCCGGGTTCGCCCGAAGCTCGTCGTACACCGGTGCCCACGCGCGTTCCAGGCTTCCCAGCTCGTCGGCAGATGCGTCGACGAAGTCGAGACCCGCCTTGCAGAGGTCGGCTACGGACTCTTCGTCTTCGGCGCGCGACGCATCGAGTGCTTCCAGCATCGCTTCGTCCGTGGCCACACTCAGGGCCTGCTGCTGGTCTTCGGTGAGACCGTCGTACGCCGAGTTGCCGATGAAGAGCACCAGCGGCCGCGGCCATGGGTTGAGGTTCGACGTCACGAACCCGGCGGACAGCTCGTAGTGGTTGCCCCAGATGGACGACAGCTGCTGTTCATACGCGTCGACGCCATCGAGGTCGGCACCACTTGGGAGCGGCTTCGTTGTGGCACCGAGCGCCGCGAACGACAGCTCGGTGACCTTCGAGTCCTGCATTCCGACCATCTGACCAGCGAAATCGGCCGGCTTGGTGAACGGCTTCTCGACGCCGAGCACCTTCCGCATCGGCCCTGGAAGGACACCTACTCCGACCAGGTCCACCTGCTCCAGCCCCGCCAGCATCTCCTGTGGGATGCCCTCCTCGAATACCTTCGCCTGCAGGTCCAGGCTGTCGACGAGCATCGGAGCGAGGAGCGCCTGGAAGCTGGTTACATCTGCCCGGTCGAAGGCGCGCGCCCCGACCCACGCCATGTCGATCTCGCCAGCCTGGACGTCGGCGATCGTGGCCGACTCGTAGTCCGGCTCACCGATTCGGTGGCCGTTCGCGAACTCGATCTGAACGGTTCCGTTGGTGAGGCGGTTGACGTGCTCAGCCCAGGCCACGAGTTGGTCCGGGGCGCCGTCGTTCGGCTGGGCGAACGTCAGGACCGTCGGGTCGACATCGGCATCTCCACCGGCCCGGTCCGGGCTTTGACAGGCGGACGTGACCGCGATTGCCCCCACCACCGTGGCTGCTGCCGCCCATCGGGACGTTTTCGTTCTGTGCATCGGGCACCTCCCTATTCGGTGGCGCCGACGCTAGGAACGGCATATTCCTGGGACATCAGGGCTGGCCCGCGACTTCTGCCTGCACAGATAAGGGACAGCCCTCTCCCGCACCATGGTCGTCGCGGAGATAGTTGGTCAGTGGATCGGGAGAAGAGGTGGAGGGTGCCCGTTCTGCTGGTGCTGTTGGCGGCCGGGGTGTCACTTGGCCTCCTCACGCTCACCGTCGCCAACTCCGGCGCCGGCTTCTCGCTCGCACTGTCCACCACGTTCGGAGTGATAGCCCTTCTATCCGCCGGATGGTCCCTCATGATCGCCGGCCTGATCCGCGGCCTCGGCCGGCGACCGATCGGAATGTCGCTGTTACTGTACGGCGCCGGATGTGCCTGGTTACTGGCGGAATGGGATAATCCGGCCACCGGATCCGCAGTGGTGTTGTCGGTCGGTGTTGTCCTGTACGCCGCATGCCCGGCCGTGGTTGTCCACCTCGCCCTCGCGTACCCGTCCGGTCGGCTTCGCTGGCGAGTGGCCCGGCTGGTCGTGGTCGCCGGGTATGCGATCACGCTGGGGGTACTCGGGGTTGCGTCCGGCCTGGTCTTCTCGCCGGAGTCACAGGGGTGCCCCGAGTGTGCCTCGAACTTGCTCCAGGTCACGGATCAGCCAAGCCTGTGGATCGATCTCAACCGATGGGGAGTCTGGCTGGCCATGGCGTGGGTCGTAGCCGCACTCGTGACCATCGCCTGGAGGCTGCTCCACGTCAGCAGCGCCAGCCGCCGCTCGTTCGGCCTGGTGTCTGCCTGCGCGCTTGGCTACCTGGGCTCCGTGCTGGGGTATTACGTCGGCAGCCTCGACCGGGGGTTCCTCGGCGGCAACACGCGGGATGCACAACTGTGGCTGGTTCAGGCCGTCGCTCTGGTCTTGCTTTCGGTTGCGGTTATCACCGACCTGGCCAGAGCCCGGCTCAATCACCGCGCACTGACCAGGCTGGTCGTCGACCTCGCGAGGGCCACCGAGATGGGCCATCTACGTGCAGCGATGGCCGCTCGGCTCGGGGACCCTGACCTTGTGATCGCCTACCCCATCGAGGGCAGCCGCTTTGTGGACGCGACGGCACGGGAAGTCGAGATACCTCCACCTCGTGATCGGTCCATGACGCCATTGCGGTACGGAGGCATCGACGAGGCCGTCCTGGTGCACCGACCGGGGTTGCTCGACAGTCCCGAGATGGTCGACGACCTGGTGTCCGCCGTGCATCTCGCTCTCGAGAACGAACGCCTGCACGCCGAGGCCTTGGCGCAGCTGGCTGATCTCCGGTCATCAGGCGTCCGCATCGTGGCCGAGGGGGACGAAGAGCGCCGCCGGCTGGAGCGCGACCTGCACGACGGCGCGCAGCAGCGGTTGGTCGGCCTGTCGCTGGCGCTTCGCCTGCTCCGGTCGCGGGTACCCACGAATACCCCGGAGCTGGAAGCGGCCGACGGCGAGCTCCAGCAAGCGATCACCGAACTGCGGCAACTGGCCCGCGGCCTCTACCCGGTGGTCCTCAGGGACCAGGGTCTGGCCGCGGCTCTGTCCGCCCTCGCAGAGTCTCGACATATTCGAGTCGAATCCGCTCCGACCGAGCGGCTTCCCGCAGTCGTCGAGTCGACCGCCTATCTGCTGGTCGCTCGGGTGTCGGAGAGCGGCGGTCGCACCACGGTGGAAGCGGTCAACAAGGGCGGCCGGCTCGATGTGGAGGCAACAATCGAGGGTGATCTCGACAATTTGGGCGACGTCGGCGACCGGGTGAGAACGCTCGAGGGATCGCTCGACCTCACTCACCCAGGAGGCGGCGTGACATCAGTGCGGCTCAGCTTGCCGGTGGACCGGGCAGATCAGCACATCAGCGAGGACGCGCCTGTGCTCGGCGGGTGATCAGCCAGCCCAGCACGACTCCGGCCAAGGCGATCAGTGCTCCGGTGAAGGCCGCGGTCGACATATCGGCGGCAGACATGGGCGCTCGTTGCCGGGACGGCGCGGTGAAGACCGCGGGAGCCGCCGTGCCTGTCGCCACGGACGGTTCGCGCAGAATGCGCTCTTCGCGGCCGGTGAGGACGTCGTCGACTGCGGCGAAGAACTCACCGGCGGTCTTCTTCGCGACACCGACGATCATGCGCTGTCCCACCCCGCCGATCACGCCACCGACGACGGCGTCGGCGTCGTAGGCCAGCCGGGTCGCTCCGCCGTCGGCGTCGGCGAGGGTCACCCGGACGTCGGCGTTCACCGTGCCCGGGGCCCCGGCACCGGAGGCGTGCAGGACGAACGAGTCCGGTTCTGCCTGGTCGGTCAGCCGCACGTCGCCGGAGTAGGTGCCCTTGATCGACGCGACACCGGCCATCACGGTCGCCCGGTAGGTGTCCGGGCCGACCTGCTCGAGCTGTTGGCACCCCGGGATTGTTCGAACCAGCACGGCGGGATCCTGCAACGCGGCCCACACCCGCTCGCGGGGCGCATGCAGTACGGCGGATCCGGAGACGTTCATCGGGCATTGCCCTCCTCGTGGGCGCGGCGCAGGTGGAACAACTCGCTCGGCGAGATCGGCATTCGGGTGATCGGGAACCCCTCGGCATCGGAGATCGCCGACGCGAACACGGCCATCCCCGGGATCACACCGGCCTCGCCGGCACCCTTGATGCCCAGCGGGTTCAGCGGGGAAGGCGTCTCGAGATGGTCGGTCTCGATGGTGGGAACCTCGGTCGAGTACGGCATCAGAAAGTCCATGAACGACGCGTTGAGGAGCTGGCCGTCGTCGTCGTAGACCATCCGCTCGTAGAGAGCGCCACCGACGCCCTGGGCCACGCCGCCGTGGACCTGTCCCTCGACGATCCGCGGATTGACGAGTGTTCCGCAGTCGTGGACCACGCAGTACCGCACGATCCTGATCTCGGCAGTGTCCGGATCGGTCTCGACGACCACCGCGTGCATACCGTTGGCAAATGTCGCCCTGGGCGGTGAGTAGTAGCCGGTGGCCTCCAAACCAGGCTGCTCGCCTTCTGGAACCGGCGGTTTGTCCGGGTCGGCGGGCAGGGCGAACTGGGTGGCCCGTACCGACTCGGCGTCGAAGGCGTACCGCAGCGGGTTGGACAGCACGGCGACCGTCGAAAGCGGGATCGCCGACGTCGGCACCCCGCGCACCTGGACGACGCCATCGATGATCTCCAGGTCGCGGGGGTCGGCCTCGAGGGCGTCGCCTGCGATCCGCAGCGCCTTGTCGCGCACTGTGCGCGCCGCGGCCGCGATTGCGTTTCCACTCATCACCAGAGCCCGTGAGGCGAAGGTTCCGACGGCGTACCCGAACCGCCTGGTGTCGCCGGTGACGACGCTCACCCGATCCAGCTGCACCCCGAGGATGTCGGCGGCGACCTGGGCGAATGCCGTCTGGTGACCCTGGCCCTGCGTGGTCAGGCCGGTGGCGACCACAACGGATCCGTCGGTCTCGACCTTGACCCAGCCGCCCTCGTACGGCCCGACGCCGGTGCCCTCGACATAGCACGCGATGCCGATGCCGACCCGACGGCCCTCCGCCCGAGCCTGCTCGCGATAGACCCCGAACTCGTCCCAACCGACCAGCTTCTTCAGCTTCCGCAGAGTGGCAGGGTAGTCGCCGGAGTCATAGATGAGGGGGCGGCCGTCCTGGAAGATCAGGCCGTGGTCATAGGGCATCTCGTCGGGCTGGATGAAGTTGCGCTCCCGGACCTCGGCCCGGTCAAGTCCTAGTTCGGCGGCGATCGCGTCGATGACCCGCTCCATCACGAAGCAGCCCTGCGGTCGCCCGGCGCCGCGGTAGGGAGTGACCAGGACGGTGTTGGTGTACAGGCTCTGGAACTCCACCCGATAGGCGGTCGGTTTGTACGGCCCCAACAGCTGGGTGGCGGTCACGATCGGCACGATGATCCCGTATGGCGTGTAGGCGCCGTTGTCATGCCAGAACGAGACCTCGAGCCCGAGCAGGTGGCCGTCGTCGTCGAAACCCACTCGGACGTGGTGGACCTGGCCGCGTTCGTGGGCGCTGGAGACGAAGTGCTCGCGCCGGTCCTCGGTCCATTTGACCTCGCGACCCAGGGTGATGGCCGCCCACGAGACCAGGACCTCTTCTGGCCACGGATGGACGATCTTGACCCCGAATCCGCCGCCGACGTCCGGGGCGACCACCTCGACCCGGTTGGGCGGCAGTCCGAGCTTGGCAGCGAGGGCGGCCCGGACGCTGGTCGATGCCTGGGTAGAGCTGTAGACGCGCAGACTCGCATCGGCCGGGTCCCACCGCGCGTAGACACCCTTCCCCTCCAGCGGTGTCGAGGCGCTGCGCTCCACCTCGAGGTCGAGCTCCAGCACCCGCGGTGACGCGGCGACCGCCGCCGCCGCATCCCCGTTCTCCTGCACCATCGTGGCCGCGATGTTGCCCGGAACGTCCTCGTGGACGAGCTGGGACGCCTCCCGCGCCGCTGCGATGCCGACGACCGGCGGCAACACCTCGTACTCGACCTGGATGCGGTCGCAGGCATCTTCGGCCAGGTACCGGTCAGCGGCGACCACCATGACGATGGCCTCGCCGACGTGGTTCACCTCGTCCTTGGCGAGCGCGTAGGGCGTCCGGCCGTGGGTCAGGCTCGGGTGCGGGATCAGTAGCGGTAGCGGCTCCGCCAGGCGGTCGGGCAGGTCGTCGTGGGTGTAGATCGCCATCAGCCCATCGACGTCGAGCGCGTCGGTGACGTCGATGTCGACGATCTGGGCGTGGGCGTGCGGGCTGCGGACGAACGCGGCGGCGAGTGCCGTGTGCCCGATGTCGTCGAGGTAGTGACCTTGGCCGGAGAGCAGTCGGGGGTCTTCGCGGCGGGCGATCGGCTCGCCCATCGTGCGGGTGCTCATGTCCGCGCCTCGCGACGGATCTCGGCGGCTCGCAGTACCGAGGCGACGATGTTCTGGTACCCCGTGCAGCGGCACAGGTTTCCCGCGATCGCCTCGCGGGCTTGCTCCGCGGTCGGCTCCGGGTTTTCGTCGAGATATGCGGTGATCGTCGTGACGAACCCCGGCGTGCAGAAGCCGCATTGCAACCCGTGGCAGTCCCAGAACGCCTGCTGGACCGGGCCGAGCGACCCGTCGGGCTCGCAGCAGCCTTCGACGGTCGTGACCGACGATCCGTCGACGCTGACCGCAAACAGCAGGCATGAGCGGACCGCTCGACCGTCGAGCAGCACGGTGCAGGCTCCGCAGACGCCGTGCTCGCAGCCCACATGGGTACCGGTGAGGCCGAGATCGTGCCGCAGGGCGTCGGAGAGCAGCCGACGGGGCGGCACACGCAGGGTACGCGGCACACCGTTGACGGTCAGCTCGAGCTCATGTACGTCGGTCATGCCGCGCGCTCCGATGCCCGCGCGGCAGCCTCGGTGAGCGCTCGCGCCGCCAAGATTCCGGCCAGGTGGCGTCGATACTCCGCCGTGGCGTGGATGTCCGCGTCCGGGTCCACCGTGTCCATCACCAGCCGGCCGGCTCGCTCTGCCTCGACCGCATCAGCCGACTGACCCACGACGGCGTCGGTTACGTCAACCACCACGGGTGTCGGGCCCACCGATATCAATCCGACCTTGGCCGCCCCGACGCGCCGGTCTTCGCCGAGGGTCACGACCGCGCCGACTCCGCAGACCGCGTAGTCGCCGTGCCGGCGCGACACCTCCGCCCAGGCCGTCCCGCTGCGGGGGGCCGGTCTCGGGAAGAACGCCTCGACGGCCAACTCGTCCGGCCGGACGGCCGACTCCAGCGGCCCGACAAAGAATTCCGCCGCCGCTAGGCGACGCTCGCCCCCCCGGCGTCGCAGCGTGACGGTGCCACCCAGGAGTGCGAGCACCGCGGTCATCTCCCCGGACGGGTCGGCATGCGCCAGGCTCCCGACCGTCGTCCCACGATTGCGGATGGTCGGGTGAGCGACATGTTTGACTGCCTGGCGCAGGAGCGGCACAGCGGCGTACGCGGCCTCGTGATGCTCCACGTCGGCATGTCGGGCCGTCGCGCCCACGCGCACGCCGCCGACATCGGTCTGGATGCCGGCCAGGCCGTCGATCCGGTTCACGTCGACCAGGTGGGCAGGCGCAGCCAACCGCATCGACATCAGCGGCACCAGACTCTGCCCGCCGGCCAGGACCTTGCCGTCCGACCCGATCTCGGCGAGCAGGTCGAGAGCGTCCTCGATCGTCGTCGGCCGGTGGTATACGAACGACGACGGCTTCACGGGCCGATCCTCGCAGACGTGCAACCGATCGTCGCGACGCTCCTCGCCGACGTCGTCGACTCGTTCGTCCGAAGGAACGCCGTGAGGGTCTAGTCGATGCCCTGCATCTGCAGGACCTTCAGCGCCAGGGCGAGGTCCAGCCGGAGGTCGGGATCGGTTGGGAACGGCCCGAGCACTCGTTCGAGCTTCCCGATGCGGTAGCGCAGCGTGTTGTAGTGGACGAACAACCGCCGAGCCGCCTCGGCAACGTTGAGGTTGGTGTCCAGCAACACCTGCAGGGTGTGTAACAACTCGGCCGACTCGGGTTCGCCGTTGGCGGCCAGTTCGCCGAGCGTCTCGGTCACGAACCTGCGCAGTTCCTCGGGCTCGCGCACCAGACTCAGCAGCCGGAACGACCCCAATGCGTCGAAATGTGCGACGGCGCCGCTGCCGTGCAGCCTGCGGCCCACGTGGACCGCCCGGCGAGCCTGCTCGTAGACCTCAGGAATCTGTTCGGGACCGTCGACGACCCGGCTGACGCCCGTCGCGAACGAGCGCCGGCCACCTCCCCCGTCCCCGGAGACGGCGCGGACCACCGCGCGGACCACCCGGTCGGGATCGCCGTCGGGCGGCACCGGTAGAAGCGCGACCACCTCCTGCGCGAAGCCGACGACCGGTGCGGTCCGGTCATGCATCCGGACTGCTCCTTCCCAGGCCGCGGAGAACCGCTCCTGCACCGGACGCAGCTCCGGTCCGAGCCGCTTTACCGGGTCCGCCACCGGATCCAGCTCGGCGACGACGGCCACGAGCGGCCGGTCGACGTCCCAGCCGAGCGCCCGGCAATGGGCAACCACGGCGTCCCGGTCGCCGGCTCGGCCGGACAAGACGTCGCGGAGGAAGTCGCCTCGGTACTTGCCCTCGACCGCACGCACCGCCAGTTGTTTGGTGACCGCCAGCGCAGCCACGGTGGCCGCGCGGTCGAGGACATGCAGGTCGGCGTCTCGCAACGGCCGTTCGCGTGAGAACGTGACGATCCGGCCGTGATCGAACTTGCCCGCAACCACTGGAACCACGGCCCGCCAGCCCACCGTCGCGTCATATCGCGCGCCGGGCCGCTCGCGTTCGGTGAGAAATCGACCGGACGGATCGAAGCACGGGGTCGACCGCAACGAGGTGAGCTCGTCGGCGTCACCGCCCTCGCCCAGCACTCTGCCGTCAGCGGTCGTGACGAAAACGGGCCCGCCGAGCACGACCGCCATTTCCGCGACCAACTCATCGAGGCCGCCGCCGTCCAGCAAGACCGCGACGAGCGCCCGGTGCACCTCCTCGCTGCGCTCGAGCAGGGACGCCTGCCGGTTGAGCACTTCGGTGAGCACCTGGTTGAGGATGTCGTCGAACCCGATGCCGTCGGGAAGCTGCACGAGGGGGAAACCGCGGTCGTCCGCGACCCGGAGCGCCTGCTCGGGCAGCGCATCGAGGTAGCGGTTGAGCTTGATGCCCACCGCGGCCAGCCCACGGTCGTCCAGCGCGGCCAGCAGCGCCGGTACGCCGTCGGGCGTGGCGCGCACGGGGTATCCCGTCGTCAGGAGCAGCTCGTGCGGCTTCACCCAGGGCAAGACGTCGGGAACCTCCATGACGTTGAGCCGACGCACCACGCGGTCAAGGCCCGAACCGCCGGCCAGCAGTCGGGCACCGCTCATCGCCGGCATCTCCAGGACTTCACGCACGGTGACACCGGCCGCCAGGTCCGCCGGAGCCTGGCCGGCTGGCAAGTCCTGGTAACTGGAGGCCACCGGATCGGCAACATTGCCCATGCGATGACGGTACCGGGTGTGGTTAACGTCCGAATCATCTTTGAGGGGGAAACCATCGCAGGGGGGACGGTTGGGAGGACGCACGCTCACCGCTAACCGCGCGCCGAGCATCACCCGGCTGGCCGCGGCCTCCACCGTGCTGGCCCCGCTGCTGGAAGGGCCGGCCAGGTCCGCACGGGTCGTCGGCACGCTCGGCACCGCCGTGCACATCGTCGCCGACGACGAACGTGTCCCCCTGGTCTGTATCTGCATACCCGAAGCGGTCCGGCTGCCACCTTCGCTGGTGCTGCCCGGCCCGCTGCCGACACATCTCGGCCGAGCGCTGGTAGGCGCCGGCGGAGTCGAAATCGGTGAGACGTTCGTCGGCGTCGGGCGGTGGTGGCGTCCGTTGCGGCCCGTACTCGACGTGGGGCCGGAGGTCGTGAGCCGGACCCAGCTGGCGTTCCGTCACCTTCAGCCGCTGGAACCGGCAGTGGCCGATGCGGTGCCGGCGTTCGCCGGTTGGCTGGCCGGGCGAACAGTCCCGGGGGCGGTCGCGGCGCTGGTGGGTCGCGGTGGCGGCCTCACGCCGGCAGGGGACGACTTGCTCTGCGGCGTCTTGGTCACCCTGCGCGCCATGCGCGACCCGCGGTCGGACCGGTTGGCGCGGGCGATCGGGCAGGTTGCCGCCACCCAAACGACGCACGTATCGGCTGCGTTGCTCGTTCACGCGAGCCGCGGCGAGTGTGTTCCCGAGCTGGCCGGTCTGATCGCCGCCTTGGATGGGCGTGGCGACGTCCGAGCAGCGATGCGGCGGCTCGCGGCGGTCGGGCACAGCTCGGGCACGTCCTTGGCGCACGGCGTGCTGCTGGCCGTGGCGACGTGTACCCGGGCCTCGGGGTGAGGCGGCACCTCGAGGTTCGCGCCGGCGTTTACCGGGACTCCGTCAGCCTGATGCAGGCGAGCCGGCGCATCGGCGCAGAACCCGGCGTCCGGTCGGCGCTGGTCGCCATGGCCACCGAGCTCAACATCGAGCTGCTGGTCGGAATGGGCTTTCACGCGCCCGCCGGCGCGTCGGCGAATGACATGGTCGTCGCGGTCGAGGCCGACGGCGAGGAGCAGCTCGCAGGCGCCGTCGCGACACTCGACGAGCTTCTCGCGCAGCGCCGAATCGACGGCGAGGGTCAGGCGTTCCCCGATCCCCTGCCTCGCACGATTCGGGCAGCGGCAGCCGGTGCAACCCTTGCCCTGATCTCGACGCCTGGGCAGTATGCGGCAGCCGACGCCTTCGAGGCGCTCGACGCCGGGCTGGACGTGATGCTGTTCAGCGACAACGTGCCGGTCGGTCCCGAGATCGCCCTCAAGCGAGCCGCGGCCATCCGGGGCCGGCTGGTCATGGGCCCGGATTGCGGAACTGCCGTCCTCGGCGGGGTCGGGCTGGGCTTCGCCAACGTCGTCCGGCCCGGCCCGATCGGGCTCGTCGCGGCGTCGGGAACCGGCGCTCAGCAGCTGATGTGCCTGTTCGACGCGGCCGGCCTGGGCATCAGCCACTGTCTGGGCGTCGGCGGCCGCGACTTGTCCGAGGAGGTCGGCGGGCGCTCCACCCTGGCAGCGCTGGACCTGCTCGCGAGCGACGCCGCGACCGAGCGGGTCGTCGTAGTCTCCAAACCGCCGGCACCGGCAGTGGCCGACGCCGTCCGGGCTCGGATTGCCGACCTGGACCTCCCGATCGATCTTGCGCTGCTCGGGCCAGGCCGGCCGACGCTCACCGACGTCGCGGAACGAGTGGTCCGGGCGGCCGGACGTCGATGGACGGCTCCACGTCAATGGTCAGCGCCGGCCATTCGTCAACGGCGCCCCGGCGCGCTGCGAGGCCTGTTCTCCGGAGGAACCCTCTGCGCCGAGGCCGGGTTCGTGGTTTCTGAACGACTAGGTGCGGTCCGCTCCAACATTGCCTCCGACGCCGCCTCGGCGTTGCCCGACGACCTGCGCTCCGACGGCCATCTGGTGATCGATTTCGGTGACGACGTGCTCACTCGGGGGCGTCCCCATCCCATGATCGACAACACCCTCCGGGTCGACCGCATTCTGGACGAAGGCAGCGATCCGGCGTGCGCGGTTCTGCTTGTCGATGTGGTCCTCGGCCACGGCGCCCACCCGAACCCGGCTGCCGAGCTCGCCCCGGCGCTGGCAACAGCGCGCGAGAACGCTGCGCGCGGTGACCGTGACCTCGCGGTCGTGGTGTCGCTCACCGGAACTGCGGCCGACCCGCAGGGTCTGGATCGGCAGGTCGCGGCGCTGCAGGCGGCCGGCGCGTCGATCCACCTCTCCAACGCGGACGCCGCACGCACAGCTGCCGATCTGGTAGCGGGGTGAGGCATGGATCTCAGCGCCGAGCCGCGGGTCGTCGCCATGGGTGTCGACATCCTCGCCGACGCCCTCGCCGCCCAGGCCGTCGAAGTTCGGCGGATCGACTGGCGGCCTCCGCTCGACGGGGACGCACTGATCCGAGTTCTGGCTGATCCGCGGCGTCGAGCGGCCAACGAGCAGGCGCTCGCGGCGATGCTGAGCGCCGGCGCCATGCTCGTCGACATTCGCCCGGCGAGCGAGGCGCTGGGTCTCAAACCGGGAGAGTTCCTGCACGCGGGCCCACCTATCAGCTGGGAGCGCGCCTCGGGTCCGCTTCGTGGTGCGCTGATCGGTGCCATGCTCCTCGAGGGTCTCGTCACCGGCTCGGAGGAGGCCGAAGCCGCCTTGTCGGCGGGTCATGTCGAGCTTGAACCGTGCCATCACCGGGGCGCCGTTGGGCCGATGGCTGGCGTCATCTCATCATCGATGTGGGTGTTCGAACTGCACGACCCGGCGAACGGCGGCACGGCCTTCTGCCCGCTCAACGAGGGGCTGGGCAAGGTGCTGCGCTACGGCGCCTACTCCCCCGACGTCATCGAGCGCCTGCGCTGGATGAACACGGTTCTGGGCCCGGCGCTTCGGGCAGCCGTACGCCAACACGGCCCGGTCGACGTCAAGTCGATCATTGCCCAGATGGTCCAGATGGGCGACGAAGGACACAACCGCAACCGGGCCGGCACGCTCCTGCTGCTTCGTGAGCTGCTGCCCGACCTGGTCGACACCGCGCTTGCCGAGACGCTCGGCGCCGTCGTGCGCTTCGTGGCCAGCAATGACCACTTCTTCCTCAACCTGGTGATGCCCGCGGGCAAGCTGCAGACATCGGCGGCTGCCGGCATCGAGGGCAGCAGCGTCGTGACCACGATGGCCCGGAACGGCACCGACTTCGGGATCCAGGTCTCCGGGCTCGGCGAGCGGTGGTTTACGGGGTCTGCTCAGGTCCCGGAGGGATTGTTCCTCGGTACGTACGGACCCGACGACGCCAACCCGGACATCGGCGACTCCGCGATCGCCGAGACGATGGGCCTTGGCGGCTTCGTCATGGCTTCGGCACCGGCGATCGTGCAGTTCGTCGGCGGGAGCGTGCCGGACGCGATCCGCACCACGAAGTCGATGTACGAGATCACCGTCGGTGAGAATCCGGCGTTCTCCCTGCCGATCCTGGACTTCCGCGGCGCACCCACCGGCATCGACGTCGTCGCAGTCGTCAAGACCGGCGTCCTCCCGCAGATCAACACCGGTATGGCCGGCAAGGTTGCCGGCACCGGACAGGTCGGTGCGGGGTTGGTCAAGCCACCCGCGGAATGTTTTGTCCAGGCGCTGGCGGCGTTAGCGGAGGCGGCGCCCGACCCGTTCGTCGCCGGCTGACCTCCGCAGCCAGAGCAGGCCGAGAACCGGCAGTACGAGCGGGACGAAACCATACCCTCGGCCAAAACCGGACCAGACGGTCTCGTCGGGGAAGGCCTCGGGCATTGCCAGACTGACCGTGCCCACCACGACGACCCCGATCAGTTCGACCGAGCAGGCAACCAGAGCGACTCGGCGAGCTGCCGGCCCGGAGCGGGCGAGCGCAATGGTCGCGACAATGTAGACGACTGCGGCGAAGGCCGAGAGCAGGTACGCAACCGGCGCCTCGTCGAAACGGGTCGCTATCTGAACGCCAGCGCGAGCCGTCGCCGCGAGCGCGAACACGGCGTAGACCGCGACCAGGATCCGGCCGGGCCCGGAATACGTTGGTCTCGGCTCACCCACCGGTCGTGCTCCACAGGTCCTGAAGTCGGACCATGACCACCAGCAGGGTGAAACAGGCGACGGCCAGCACGCCGGTGCCCCACCGCGAGCGCTCGGTCAGTGCCCACAGCGTGCCGAGGGGTAGCAGGATCACCGCCACGACCAGGTACCCGACGAAGGTGCCCAACTCGTCAGGACGCTCACCCGCTACTAGCAGTCCGGCAGCGATCACGACCATCACGACGACCAGAGCGCTGAGCACCATCGAGGCGATCACCAGATACTCCCGCGGAGCCCGGCCCATCGCCGTCAGGACCAGCGCAGCGGTGCCGTACGCGGCGACGAGAAGCATCAGTCCGGCCGTCAGCGCGGAGACCACCGCTGGATCGTAACGGCGCTCACGATCCGCGGAGCGGCGGTCGGACCGCCGCATCTACCTCAAGA
Source organism: Jiangellaceae bacterium (assembly GCA_035697245.1). GTDB lineage: Bacteria > Actinomycetota > Actinomycetes > Jiangellales > Jiangellaceae > JACVRX01. Next base: position 3,152 of record DASSDH010000227.1, on the reverse strand, counting down.
TCCACGAGAGCGCCCGCCAATCTGGGAGGGGTGATCGACGTCGCGCGGGTCGCCCGTGCCCGTGCAGTCGACCTCGACGACGTCTGCTGGGTTGCTTGCCAGGTAGGTCCGGGCGCCGCTGTCGCCGACCGCGGATGCCGCGGCACCATGCCAGTGCGTGCGCCCGAGCAGAACCGGATGCCCGCGTACTCCGGCATAGATGGCAACAGCGAGTGCAGCGCCGGTCGCATGCGCCTGAACGAGCCTGCCGACGGCCTCCGGGCCAATCCAGGGGGTGTCGACCAGGACGACAACGGCTGCCGACGCCTGATCCGGCAGGGCGGCGAGGCCGCTCCGCAGCGACGAGCCTATGCCGGTTCGCCAGTCTGGGTTGTCGACCACGGTGGCGCCGGGTACCGCGAGCGGCGCGGCGCCGGCGACGACGACGAGCGGCTGGCAACCTCCCGCGCCGAGCACCCGGACCATGCGGTCGACCAGCCGCTCTCCGTCGAGTTCGACCAGCGCCTTGGGACCGCCGAACCGGCGCCCGGCCCCCGCCGCCAGGACGAGCCCCGCGACCGTCACGTGGGGTGCTCACGGTGAATCGGTCCGGCAACCCGGGACAGTGGACGGCCACTGCCTCCCCACCGTGCGGACACGATCTCGGCGGCCACCGATACGGCCGTCTCTTCCGGCGTCCGTGCGCCGATGTCCAACCCGATGGGGGCGGAGAGCCGGGCCAGCTCGTCCTCGGTCATGCCCCGCTCCCGCAGCCGCGCAATCCGGTCGCCGTGCGTGCGGCGGGACCCCATCGCGCCGATGTACGCCGCGGGGGTACGCAGCGCGATCTCCAGCAACGGAATGTCGAACTTCGGGTCATGGGTCAGCACACAGATGACGGTGCGCTCGTCGACCGTCGTCTCCGCGAGGTATTCATGTGGCCACCGGACGACGACCTCGTCCGCGTCCGGGAACCTGGCTCTGGTGGCGAACACCGGACGGGCGTCGCACACCGTGACGTGATAGCCGAGGAAGGCCCCGACGCGCGCCACCGCCGATGCAAAGTCGATTGCCCCGAAGACGAGCATCCGGGGCGGCGGGGTGAACGACTGGACGAATATGCCGAGCTCGTCGCCGCGCCGTTCCCCGTGCGGACCGTAGCGCCGCAGCCCGGTCATCCCCTGGTCGAGCATCCCGCGAGCATCGTCTGTCACGGCATCGTCGAGGCGCTCGCTGCCCAACGAGCCGTCCCGGCTGCCCGGCCGGATGACCAGATGCTCGGCCAGCCGGCCGGGCCCGTCGACCACTGTGGCGATCGCGACCGGCCTCCGTTCGGCCACGTCGTCGGCAATCGCCTTCAGGGCCGGGAACGAGTCGCGGTCGACAGCCTCGACGAAGACCTCGATCGTCCCGCCACAGGTCAGCCCCACGGCGAACGCCTCGTCGTCGCTGACGCCGTAATGCTCGAGGCTGGGCGGGTCACCGGCCAGGACACGTTCGGCCACTGCGTACACCGCGCCCTCGACGCATCCGCCCGAGACACTGCCAACAGCCTCGCCATCCGGGCCGACCAGCATCGCGGCTCCCGGGGCACGCGGCGCCGAGCTCCACGTCTGAATGACGGTGCCAACGGCGACTCGGTGGCCGTCGGCCCACCAACCGGCCAATCGGTCCATGACGTCACGCATCGAGGTCCTCCTGCGAGAGCAGAGCGGCCAGCCGGGCCAGCGCCTGCACGTTGTGGCCAGGGAGCAGAATGTCGATCGACGGCAGCGCCGCGCGCAACCCGGCGGTGGCCGGAGCGAAGCCGCCCTTTCCGGCGTGCGGACTGACCCAGACCACCCGGTAAGCGAGCCGGTTCAGTCGCTGCATCTGCTCGCCGAGCTGCGCGACATCACCGCGCTCCCAACCGTCGCTTGCGACGACGACGACTGCTCCCCGCGCCATGCCGCGCTGTCCCCACCGGTCCAGAAACGCCTTGAGCTGTTCGCCGAGCCGAGTCCCCCCACTCCAGTCCGGTACCGCGGAACATGCAGCGGCCAGCGCTGCGTCTGGATTCAGCCCGCGCAGCTCCCGGCTGACCCTCGTCAGCCGGGTACCGATCGTGAAGACTTCGGTCGACAGGCGCCGTCGGCACGCAGCGTGCGCAAACCGGAGCAGTCCGTCGGAATAGGCCGACATCGAGCCGCTGACGTCGACGAGCAGCACCATCCGACGTGGGCGGTCCGACCGGGTGTGGCGGTGGAGCCGAGCAGGTTCGCCGCCGCGGCGCAGCATTGCCCGGACGGTCCGGCGGGGGTTCAATGCGCCTCGATGCGACGGTCGCCGCCTACGGGTGCGGCGAGCCGGACCGGACGGGCGGACAGCGGACAGCAACCGGTCGACCTCGCTGCGCTCTGTATCCGTCAACTCGGCCAGATCGCGGTGCCGCAAGACCTCCACCCGGCTGGCCGTCATTGCCACGTGGTGGTCGCCTGTCTGGGTCGGTTCACCATCCGGACGGTTCCCGTCGGATACCGCGACGGGAAGGGAGACGGTCACGTTCGGTCGGCGCACTGTACGCAACACACCGGGCGGCAGGTCACCGAAATACGCGGCAAACGCGGCGTCGTAGGCGGCCACCTCGTCCGGCCCAGCGCACAGGGTGAGCCGTCCGGCCCAGTACACGTCCGCAGTCCGCCCGGCGTCCAGGTAACCGAGCGCACGCGCCCAAGCGTGCACCCGGGCAGGCCCCGCGGGCACGCCGGCTGCCCGCAGCATCCGGGCGAACCCGACCAGTGCCGGGACGGACCCGGTCATCACGGCCAGCTGTCTGCAGTCGCGGCCAGGACGCGTTCCTGGTCCTCCCGGTACTTCACGGCAGCACCCAGGGTGCGGGCGGCGAGGTCACGGTCCAGCGACCGAGCCCCGAGTGTGGCGAGGGCAGCAGCCCAGTCGATCGACTCCGCCAAGCCCGGCGGCTTGAGCAGGTCCATGTCACGCAGGCCCTGGGCGGCACGGGCGACGTCGGCCACCAGTCCGTCGTCCGCGCTCGGGATTCGGCGGCGGATCACTGCGACCTCGCGGTCGAAGTCCGGGTGGTCGAGCCAGTGGTAGAGACAGCGACGCTTGAGTGCGTCGTGGACCTCCCGGGTGCGGTTGCTGGTGACGACGACCACCGGCGGCCGCTCGGC
>DASSDH010000226.1:0-3087 GCA_035697245.1 Jiangellaceae bacterium | reverse complement strand
GCCGCGGGGCCGGGCTATGCATTACGAGAACCCGCCGAGGTGCCTCCTAGAGCCTCTACGTGCGACTTGCCCTCAACCCCTCCCTCCGTGACATCAACATCACCTTCAGCCGACACAAGTTCGCACCACGTTTGATGTCACGCCGACGCGGCGTGACATACCGGCGGCGCCCTACGCGCCGTTCATGCCATGAACGATGCCACGCCCGTACAGCTTGCAGGCATTGGGTGGACATTTCCGAAGGTCAGTTGAGTGGGCCCGTGGGGCTCGAACCCACAACCCGCGGATTATAAGGACGCAGCATCGCGGCCACTGTGGCCTCTGCCTGCGACTATGCCCACACCGCGTCCCCCACCAGCCCCACCCATGGGCCATGGGTGACGTCATTTCATGCCACCAACCATGCCACGCCGCCTGCCCGTGCCCGACCGGGCTAATCCGGTTGCAGTTTCCGCCACAGTCACATGCCGCCTGGTTCAAACACTGCACATGACCTCGACGGATGAACCCGCCGTTCAACCCCAACACGGGCGGGCACGCCGATCAGGTGAGCGCGGATGGTGGCAGCCCTCGCCCTGGCGTGCGCGCCGCCGGCGCGCTGGGCAAGCCCCATGAGGGTTAGCTCGTAAGACGCAGAGGCCGAGCGGAAGGATGGAGTGATCGGTGCTGTGGCTGGTCAGTCGTTTTCGTTCTAGTGGTGGAAGTCGACGCCGGCGGCGATCAGCACAACGAGGATGGCAGCGACCACCCAGTCGACGACGAGGCAGAACGGCGGCCACCAGCGAGTGTTGGCAACATACTGACGGCGGTGCTGCCACAGATCTTTGAACCCATGGCCGGTGAGGCCGAGCACCAGCAGCCACGCCGGTCCGGTGACGCCCCCCGCGGCAACCACGACAAAGACTCCGGCGATCCCCGCCTCGACGGCGATCACGGCCGGCCGGCCGTCCGCCACGGCGAAGCCGATATAGACCGCCGCGATCAGGGTCAGCGAGAGCGCGTAGACGGTCGCCGGATCCAGCCACGAGAAGCCCAGCGGTGACGCGGCCTGGATGGCGCCGAAGACGACGCCCCACAGCACGGGTGCCCGGAGCGACCGCCGCGCCGGTCGGCTGGGCGTGGGTGCAGGCGTCATCGTCGGTCCCGTCGGGTGGCGGCTGCCGGTAGCAGCGCGTCGGCGGCGAGGCCGTCCTCGCACGCATCAGACGAACGGGCAATGACTGAGCACATCGCCGGCGCCGGCGAGCGCAGGTGACACAGCAAACAGTGGCACGGCAAGCAGCAGGAGGAATGCCAACAGCCACCCGGCCAAAGCACGCAGGCGGAGCGGTTGTTCCGACCCGAGCAACCGCTTCACCCGCACGGCCACAGCAGGACCGCCGGCAGCGAACGCCGTCGCCGGCACCACCGACCGGGAGTCCGCGGCGAGAACGACGAGCGCGCCGGCAAGATCTCGCCGATCGCAGTGTCGGGCGGCGGCGTCGTCGGCGATCAACTCCACCAGCTGGGCCACCTCATCGTGCGCCCACCGGAAAGCGGGCACCCAGGGGAACGCCAGGCGCAGGACCCGTCCGGCCGCGAGCGCCAAATGGTGGCGTCCACGCAGATGCGCCTGCTCGTGCGCGAGCACCGCAGCGAGTTGAGCCTCGTCGAGCATGGTGAGGGCGGCAGTCGTCAGGACGACACGGCTACTCCGTCCGGGCACGCAGTAGGCGGCCGCGCTGGCATGGTCGACCAGTACCGCGTCGAGCTGCGGATCCGCGCGGCCGACGAGGTCGAGCAGTTGCCGGTGCCGCCGGCGCTGCGCGCGGCCCTCGCGAACAGACGAGACAAGCGCTCTTCCGAGGATGGACCCGACGGTGGCCAGGAACACCACCGCAACGAAGCACGCATCCACGACCGCGAGATGGTTGTGCTGGTCATGATCACCGCCTGCGGATGGGATCGCAGCGAACGCGCCGAACAAGATCGCGACCAGCACACTCGCAGACAAGACGTGCCAGGCGATCACGCCGAGCGCGGGCGCCCGAGTCATCCAGGCGGCACGGCGCAGGAGCCATGCGACCGGTACGGCGAGGATCGCCGCATAACCGAGCAAGAGGCTGCTGGTCATTCGAGCGCGTCGCGAAGTTTCGTCATCTCATCCGGGCTCAGCCGCTCGACGAAACCGAGCAGAGCCGCGGTCCGGTCGCTGGATTCGCCGAGGGCATCCTCCAGAAGATCGCCGACGTACTCCTCGCGGGTTCTCGCCGGACGGTATATGTAGGCCCGGCCGGACATCTCACGACTCAAGACACCCTTCTTGTGGAGGTTGTCCATGACCGTCATCACCGTGGTGTATGCCACCGAACGGAGCAGATGAAGATCTTCGAACACCTCCCGCACCGATGTCGGCCTATCCCATGCCCAGAGCCGATCCATCACGGCCGATTCGAGCTCGCCGAGACGTCTCACCACGGAGACGATCGTATCGTCGAGGTCTCGCCTCCTTTCGGCGCCTACAGGTCAGGCTGGGCCCACGCGCTCGTCAGACCGAACCGAAAAAGGGTCGGAGACGGCGGACTTTGCCGCCGTCTCCAACGCTGCCGGGCTGATCAGACCTGTCACGGGTCCTGGAAGATGTACAGCCCGCTGTCGCGGTCACTGGCGAGGATGTACTCCTCACCGGTCTCCGGGTGCGTCCAGACCTCGACGCCCCAGAAGTTGTTCCCTCCATCAGGGTCGATGTAGCCACCGACCTCGACCAGCTCACCGTTCACGATCTGGATCGCGCGCAACCCCGCCGAGTAGTACGACAGGTACGCCAGATCCGGGTCCGTTGGATCGGTGGCGACCTCGTGCACGGTCAGGTCGCCGAACCCGAACGCGAAGTCCGGATCGTGCGCCTCCGGGATCGCGAAGGTGTCCAACTCGGTGAGGGTGTTGTCCGCGTTCCGGGCGAACAGATGCACATAGCCCCAGCCGTCGAAGATCGAGCCGACCGAGATCCGCTCGCCGATATCACCGATCGCCGGCTCGGCCTCGGGGTAGGTGAAGCTGACCTCGGTGCCGAACATCAGGTGGAACGCCTCGTGTGTGGTGCACACG
>DASSDH010000225.1:0-14577 GCA_035697245.1 Jiangellaceae bacterium | reverse complement strand
GTTGAACGTCGCGTCGGTGGTGCCGATCGCCGCGAGCACCCGTCCCCAGTTCGGATCGCCGCCGAAGATCGCACACTTGAACAGGTTGCTGCGGGCGACTGATCGCCCCACAGCCAGCGCCTCGGGCTCGGTCGCGGCCCGCACGACATCGATCGCGATCTGGTGGTGCGCTCCCTCGGCGTCGGCCCAGAGCTGGCCGGCGAGGTCGTTGCACAGCTCGGTGACGGCGGCGGTCAGCGCGGCTTCAGTGGGCTCGACGCCGGAGGCTCCGCTGGCGAGCAGCAAGACGGTGTCGTTGGTGGACATGCACCCATCCGTGTCAAGCCGGTCGAACGTCCGACGGCTCGCGGATCGCAGGGCGCGATCCAGCGTGGTGGCGTCGGCAACCGCATCGGTCGTCAGGGTGACGAGCATGGTGGCAAGGGAGGGCGCAAGCATGCCCGCGCCCTTCGCCATTCCCCCGACAACCCAGCCATCGCGCCGAACCACCGCCTGCTTGGCGTGCGTGTCGGTGGTCAGGATCGCGGCGGCCGCGTCGGCGCCGCCGTCACTGTCCAGCTCTGCGACGGCCTTGCGGATGCCGTCCTCGAGCTTCGGCCGGTCGAGCACCTCGCCGATCAGTCCGGTGGAGCAGACGGCGACGTCGATCGCGCCGATGCCGAGAAGATCGGCGGCGAGCTCGGCGCTGGCGTGCGTGGTCTGGAACCCAGCCGGTCCGGTGTAGCAGTTGGCGCCGCCGGAGTTGAGGACGACGGCGGCCAACCGGCCGTCTGCTGACGCTTGCTCGGTCCACAGCACTGGGTTCGCCTTGCACCGGTTCGAGGTAAATACCGCGGCGGCGGCGTGCTCTGGGCCGTCGTTGACGACGACGGCGACGTCAGGCCGGCCGCTCGGCTTGAGACCGGCCGTCGCTCCGGCGGCCCGGAATCCGGCCGCGGCGGTAACGCTCACGGCGCCACTCCTGCGGTCGGCAGGCCCATGGTCTCCGGTAATCCGAGGGCTGCATTGATGCACTGGATAGCCGCGCCGGCGGTCCCCTTCGTGAGGTTGTCGATGGCCGCGACGGCCACCAGTCGCCCGGCGCGCTGGTCTGCTGCGACCTGGATGTGCGCGGTGTTCGCTCCAAGCACCGCTGCTGTGGACGGCCAGATGCCCTCCGGCAGAAGCCGGACGAACGGCTCCTCGGCGTACGCCTGCGCCCACACGCCACGCACCTCTTCTGGATTCGCCTCAGCCACCAGGCGGGCGGTTGCCGTCGCCAGAATCCCGCGCGACATCGGCACCAGGGTCGGCGTAAACGACAGGCTGACCGGTGCACCGGCCGCAGCGCTCAGATTCTGCTCGATCTCCGGGATGTGCCGATGGACGCCGCCGACGGCATAGGGCGTCGCGGCGCCCATGATCTCGCTGGCCAGCAGCTGCGGCTTGAGCGCCCGTCCGGCTCCCGACGTCCCGCAGGCCAGCACCGCCACCAGGTCCGTCGGCTCGATCACTCCGGCCGCCAGCCCAGGCGCGAGCGCGAGGGTGACTGCCGTCACGTTGCAGCCCGCAACAGCGACGCGTCGGACGCCCGTGAGTGCGCCGCGCTGCTTGCCCGCCGGCGTGATCAGCTCGGGGAGGCCGTACGGCCAGCTGCCTGCGTGCTCTGTCCCGTAGAACGACAGCCACGCCGCGGCGTCGGTCAACCGGTGGTCGGCGCCACAATCAACCACGAGCGTTGCCGACTCCAGCTCCGCGGCGAGTCGACCGGATTCGCCGTGTGGGAGTGCCAGGACGACGACGTCATATCCGTCCAGGGTTTCGGCCGTCGTCGGATCGAATTGACGATCGGCCAGCTCGAGCAGATGCCCGTGGACCTCGCCGAGCCGGCTACCAGCGCTCGCGTGGGCGGTCACAGCGCCGATCTCGAGTTCGGGGTGCTGAAGGGCGAGCCGGAGCACCTCGCCGCCCGCGTATCCGCTCGCCCCGGCGACCGCCATCGTCAGTCCCACGACGCATGATTATGCTGAGTATTGCAATGTCATGCAACTTGCGTTGACTGCCGAGTTCTCAGCTGCGCTGTGCTGCGCCGGTGCGGCGCTGCGCTTCGGCGATGGCGGCGTCGCGCGCGGCCGTTGTCTCGTCGACGGTGAGGGTGCGATCCGGTGCTCGGAAGCGCAGCGTAAAGGCCAGCGACTTGCGCTCTTCGCCGACCTGTGGCCCCTCGTACAGGTCGAACAGCCGCACCGACTCCAACAGTTCACCCGCTCCGGAGCGCAGCGCAGCCTCGACGGCAGCGGCTGGGATGTTGGCGGGCACCACCAGCGCCACGTCCTGGGTGGCCACCGGGAAGGTTGCCACAGCAGGGGCCGGGACCGGCGTGTCGGTAGCGCCGAGGAGGCCGATCTCCAGCTCCATAACCACTGTCCGTTCCGGCAGCCCGAGCACGTGAATGACCCGCGGGTGCAACTCTCCCGCGTGACCCACCAGCGTGTCGCCGACGAAAAGCGCGGCGCACCGGCCGGGATGCATCGGCGCATGGACGTCCGCCCGAACGTCCAGGTCGACCTTGGCCGCCGTCGCCACGACTCGGGCGGCTTGTATCGCGTCGGCCCACGAGACCGGCCGGCCCGGACCCCACCAGCCTGCAGGCTCCCAGTTGCCAGCAGCCGCGACAGCGACCCGATGTGGTTGGGGCGGCACGGCCGAGATGAGTGCCGTGATCTCCTCGTCGGTGGGCCGTCGGTCCACCCGTAGCCGTGGCGCGGGCACAAGAGGTCCGGGGGCGGGGCGGAACACCAGGCCCGACTCGAACACGGCTACGTCGGGGAAACCCCGGCCCACATTGCGCCTCAACGTCGCCAGCAATCCGGGCAGCAACGTTGTGCGCAGATAGGGCTCTTCGTCGGACAGTGGGTTGGCGAGCGGGAGAACCCGGCGGCGTGGATCGTCGAGAGGAAGCCCGAGTGCGTCGAGGTCCTTGGGCCCGATGAACGGATAGTTCGGCGTCTCGACGTAGCCGGCCGACGCGACTGCCTGCTCGATGCGCCGGCGCAGCCGCTGCTCGAACGTGATACCGCGTCCCGGTGGCGCGACCGGGAGCACCGACGGGATGGCGTCGTATCCGCGCAGCCGGGCCACCTCTTCGACCAGGTCGAACGGTTCCACCAGATCGGGGCGCCAGCTCGGCGGGACGACGCTGAGCCGGTTGGTATCGAGCGGCGTGACCCGGCCGCCCACAGCCGCGAGCAGGCCGGCCACCTGTTCCGGCGGGTAGTCGACGCCCACGACCCGGCTCGGCAGATCGGTTTCGATCTCGATCGCCAGCGGGTCCGGAGGCGACCCGACAACCGTGGCGCCCGGCTCGGCAGTTGCACCGCCGAGGTCGACCAGCAGCTCGACCACGCGTGTTGCGGCCACCAGCGGCAGCGCTGGGTCCACGCCCCGCTCGAAGCGTCGGGATGCCTCGCTGGGCAGCTTGTGACGTCGAGCCGTGCGGGCTATACCGGTCGCCTCGAAGTTGGCCGCCTCGATCACGATCGTTCGTGTCGACGGTCCCATCTCAGTGCTCTCGCCGCCCATCACCCCCGCAAGGCCGATCGGGCCGGTGTCGTCGGTGATCAGCAGGTCGTCGGGGTCGAGGTCACGCACGGCGCCGTCGAGCGTCGTGAGTTTCTCCCCCGCAGCGGCTCGCCGGACGACGATCGGCCCGACGAGAGCATCCCGGTCGAACCCGTGGATCGGCTGGCCCAGCTCGAGCATGACGTAGTTCGTGACGTCGACCGCCAGCGAGATCGGCCGCATGCCGGCCAATTGAATGCGACGTTGCAGCCACCGTGGGCTGGCCGCATCCACGTCCAGATCTATGACAGTCCGGGCGACATAGACGGCGCAGCGGTCTGGGTCGTCGATCTTGACCGGGTATCCCCCCGAGCCATCGAGTTGTGGCTCGGCAACCCCCGGATCCCGCATCGGGACGCCGTATGCGGTAGCCACCTCGCGAGCGACGCCGCGCATCGACAGGCAGTAGCCGCGGTCCGGCGTGACGGCGATGTCGAGGACCTCGTCTCTCAGGTGCAGCACGCCGGTGGCGTCGTCACCGGAGGAACCTTCGTCGGGCCGCAGCACGAGGATCCCGGTGTGGTCCTCACCGAGTCCCAGTTCGCGGGCGGAGCAGATCATCCCGTCGGACACATGGCCATACGTCCGTCGTGCCGTGATCTCGACCCCATCGGAGAGCACCCCTCCGGGCAACGCGACGACGACGAGGTCTCCGTCGGTGAAGTTGTGCGCGCCGCAGACGATCCCCCGCGGCTCGGCCTCACCGACGTCGACCTGGCACCACCGGATGGTCTTGCCGTTGGAGTGCGTCTCGGCATCGAACGCAAGCACCCGCCCAACGACGAGCGGGCCGCTCACCTCGTCGCCGGCCAAGTCGACAGTCTCGACCTCGAGACCAACCCGGATCAGGCGTGCCGCGACTTCGCGACCGCTCTCGCCCGGCGCGAGGTCGACGTACTCGCGCAGCCAGGACATGGGAACCCGCATCAGATGGCCATCCCGAATGCGGCCGCGAAACGCACGTCGCCCTCGACAAGATCGCGCATGTCCTCGATGCCGTGCCTGAACATCAACGTGCGCTCCAGACCCATCCCGAACGCGAAGCCTGTGTACCGGTGGGGGTCGATGCCGCAGGCGACAAGCACACGCGGATTGACCATGCCGCAGCCGCCCCACTCGATCCACCCCTCGGACGAGCAGGTACGGCACGGCCGATCCGGGTTGCCGACCGATTCGCCCCGGCAGACGAAGCATTGCAGGTCCATCTCTGCGCTCGGTTCGGTGAAGGGAAAGTAGGACGGACGCAGCCGAGTGGTGATCCCCTCACCGAACATCGCCTCGGCAAAATGGTCGAGCGTGCCTTTGAGATGAGCCATCGTGATGCCCTCGTCGACAGCGAGGCCCTCGACCTGGCTGAACACCGGCGTGTGGGTGGCGTCGAGTTCGTCGGTGCGGAAGGTTCGGCCCGGACAGATGATGTAGATCGGGGGCTTTCGTTCGAGCATTGTGCGGGCCTGGACTGGCGAGGTGTGGGTGCGCAGGACCAGGCCGGAGTCCTCGCTCTCCACGAAGAACGTGTCCTGCATGGTACGGGCCGGGTGATCCGGGCCGATGTTGAGAGCGTCGAAGTTGAGCCACTCGGCCTCGACCTCCGGGCCCTCGGCGACCTCCCAGCCCATGGCGACGAAGACGTCGGCGATGCGCTCCTGGATTGTGGTGAGTGGATGCCGGGCTCCTTGCCGCTGACGGTCCCCTGGCAGTGTGACGTCGACGGCCTCCTCGACCAGAACCCGCTCGTCGCGCTCGGCTTCGAGTACGGCTTGCCGGTGGGCGATGGCGTCGATCAGATCGCGACGCGCCGCCCCTACCCGCTGGCCGGCTTCCTTGCGGGCCTGCGGCGGCAACGCCCCGATCTCCCGGTTGGCCAGCGCAAGCGGCGAGCGGTCCCCGGTGTGGGCAAGCCGGACCTCTTTGAGCCCATCGAGGTCGGTTGCCCCTGCTATTGCGGCGAGCCCCTCCGCGCGCATGCGGGCCACCTCGTCCGGATGAAGTGGGGTGACCTCGACCGGGTCATAATCGCTGGGCGCTGGCACGGCCCGAGTCTAGGAGGAACGACGTTGGGTCCGTCGCTGGCACGGCATCGGGCAGGACCGACTGGCCACAGATTGCATGACCCGCCCGCCGCGCCGGTGACAGTTGTCATCGGCGAGCGCGGTGGGCACGGGCCGATGCGTAGAGGCAGACGGCGGCTGCCGTCGCGAGATTGAGGCTCTCGGCTCGTCCGTAGATCGGCACCCGAATGGCATGGTCCGCCTGATCGACAACGGTCTCGGGCAATCCGCGCGCCTCGTTGCCGAACAACCACGCGGCGGGACCGGCGAACAAGCCGGCATCGGCCGCGTCGTCGAGGTCCGTGTCCGCAGCACCGTCGGCCGCGAGCACCGTCACACCTCGCTCTCGCAACGTGCTCACGACATCAGACACGGTGACGTCGCTGACGACCGGCACGTGGAAAAGGCTGCCCGCTGTAGCGCGAACGCACTTGCCGCTGTGCGGATCTACTGAGTCGCCGGCGAGGATCACGGTGTCCGCACCCGCGGCGTCAGCACTGCGGATCACCGTTCCGGCGTTGCCGGGGTCGCGAGCGTCCACAAGAACGGCGACAAGTCTCGGCGTCGGCCCAAGCCCCTCCGCGAGCGGCACGGTGAGCAGCCGACACACGGCGACCAGGCCTTGCGGTGTCACGGTCTCCGACAGGCTGGCCAGGGAAGCGTCGTCGGCAACATGGACCGGACCCGACGAAGCTGCTAGCAGGTCGGCGTTGCGCTCCGCGGCATCCGGTGTCGTGAATACCTCGACCAACAGCTCCGATCTGGTGATTGCCTCTCGCACTACCTGCGGGCCCTCGGCGAGAAACTGGCCGCGCTTGTCCCTCGTCGCGCGCCGCCGTAATGCCCGCGCCTCGCGCACCCGCCGCGAACGAACCGTCAGCATCGGGAGGCCCGTTGCAGCGGCACAATGATCACGTCCGCCAAGCTTGTCGGTCCACCAGGCTTGTTGGTCCACCACCAGGCTTGTTGGTACATCACCAGGCCTGCAAGCCTGGTGATGTATAGGCAAGGGTGGTGAACGTGGTCATTCCTGCCTGCAGGGTCGTGGCGGTGGCAACCCCCGCGTGACTGTTAGAGCCGACTCCCGACGTGGCGCCCGCTGGGACCCGCTCAGGCGACCGGAGCGTTGCGGTCGACGGGTAGAGCAGACCGCGCCGTCTCCACTAGCGACGCGAACGCCACCGGGTCGTTGACAGCAAGATCGGCCAAGATCTTGCGGTCGACGTCGACCTCGGCCAGCCGAAGGCCCTGGATGAACCGGTTGTATGTCATGCCGTTGGACCGAGCCGCGGCGTTGATGCGAGTGATCCACAGCTGTCGGAAGTCGCCCTTGCGCTGCTTACGGTCGCGGTAGGAGTAGACGAGGGAGTGCGTGACCTGCTCCTTCGCCTTGCGGTAAAGCCGCGAACGCTGCCCTCGGTAGCCGCTGGCCCGCTCGAGGACCTCACGGCGCTTCTTGTGGGCGTTGGCCGCCCTTTTCACGCGTGCCACTGGAACTCCTTGCTGAGGCGGGCCCTCCGGCCCGACGTATCGTCGTCACTTGCCGAGCAGGCTCTTGATCCGTTTGCGGTCAGCGGCCGAGACCTCGGTGCGGCCGGCCAGGCGGCGGGTACGGGTCGTCGGCTTGTGCTCGAAGTTGTGCCGACGGTTCGCCTTCTGGCGCATGATCTTGCCACTGCCAGTGATGCGGAACCGCTTGCTGGACCCGCTGTGCGTCTTCATCTTCGGCATGGCTGCCGGATCTCCCTTGTCATCGTGTGTGTACTAGCCGGCGTCGGCCTGCTTCTCGTTCGCGGCTCGCTGCGCCGCGGCGGCCGCTCGGCTCGCTGCCCGCTCTTCGCGCTCTGCCTTCTCATCGGCCTCGCGCTGGGCCGCTCGCCGCACCCGTTCGGCGTCGCGTTCAGCCCGAGCATCGGCCTTCTTCCGGTTCGGTCCCAGTACCATGATCATGTTGCGGCCGTCCTGCTTCGGCGACGATTCGACGAAGCCGAGGCTGGTCACGTCGGCCGCGAGCCGCTGCAACAGCCGGAAGCCGAGCTCAGGCCGGGATTGCTCCCGCCCGCGGAACATGATGGTGACCTTGACCTTGTCGCCGTCGGCCAGGAACCGCTCAACGTTGCGTCTCTTCGTTTCATAGTCGTGCTTGTCGATCTTGGGGCGGAGTTTCTGCTCCTTGATCAGGACATGTGACTGGTTCCGACGGGCCTCGCGCGCCTTCATCGCGGACTCGTACTTGAACTTGCCGAAGTCCATGAGCTTGGCCACCGGCGGCTGCGCCGACGGGGCAACTTCAACCAGATCGAGATCTGCCTCCTGAGCGAGCCGGAGTGCGTCTTCGGTGCTGACGATTCCGACCTGCTCGCCGTTCGGACCGACGAGCCGGACCTCGCGGACACGGATCCGGTCGTTGATGCGGGGCTCGACGCTGATAGCTGTCCTCCTCGTGGTCGTGGGCTCGTTCGACCGCGTGGTAGCGGTGACCCAACGAAAGAGGCCTCCGCGACACGCGCACGCGGGGCCATCCCATCGACTCGGCATCGGTCGCACCGACGCCGGACCGAGAACCCGACGGCCGAGCAGGGCCGGTGCGGGTGGGAGAGACTCCACTTGCGCCTCGCCCGGTTCAGGGAAACCCGACGAGTCGGTCAGTGCGCCAGGATAACACCGAGTCCGGTGCGGAGACAGCCGCGAACCTGGGCTACTCAGACCCGGTCCAGCGCTCGCGGAGCGCCTGCAAGTCACGGCTCTCGATGGCGAACTGAACCGGCCCGGCCAGATCCACGACGACCGCGTCCGCACCCTCGTCGAGAGCGGCAGCCGCTACAGCCGGAGCCGGCGCCGGCACCGGCCGGGCATCCGGGCTCCATCGTTGGAGCGATTCGAGCGAGGTGAACGCCAGCAGTCCGCGTCGGCCGTCCCGGCCCGTGGTCGAGACGGTAGCCATGTGGGAGGACTTCTCGATACTGGCGCCACCGGCGGTGGTCTCCGCCTGGTCAAGCACAGCGACGACCGGCACGAGAAGTCGGCTCTTTGCAAGCGCTGCCAGTACCGACGCAGCCCCAATCGTCCGGTCGCGATATCCCGCCAGCGCGGCCACGACCGCCGGATCGGCGGCGCCCAGGTCCGGCTCTTCCGATGACTCATGCATTGCCCCGCCAGGTGTATCCGGTCGGCGCGTCGTTGGTGCCGAGGTCGACGATGGCGGCGACCGGCCCGCCACCCTCCGGTCCCTGGTGGGCGGCAGAGACTGAGACGAAGACCGCCGGGTCACCGGTTTCCGCGGCCGCGATACCGCCGACACAACTCTTGATCTGCCGGTGCCAGTGCACGTCGGAGTCGTCCAGCATCGCGTTGCGGCGCCCACGGACGGTGCCGTCCTGGCTCGCCTCGCACTTGAGAAAGACGTTGACCAGCCGTCCGCCCAAGTCGGTCCAGTGCGGCCGCTCGGGCAGGCTCAGGCCGGCATCCCTGATCGCAGCCCAGATCCCGTCCGCGTCGAGTGCGTCACTCATCACGGCGTGGCCGATGCGGTAACGGCCGCCGATTCCTCGGACGTTGCCGACAACCACGACCTGTGCTTGGTCCAGCTCGACGCCCGACGAGCACGACGCCACCGCCGAGTACAGGCTGCGATCGTGCATCACGGCCGAGTCGTCGGGCATCTCGATCTCGCCGAGAGCGACCGCGACACCGAGCCCGGTGCAGCCGTTCGAGAGGTCCATCGACTCGTGCGTGTGCTCGGTCCACACGGTCTGGCCACGGGCCTTCGCGTCGCGGATCGTGTGGATCGTCAGCAGTGGCGTCTTGGTCTGGACGTAGTGCACGTCAGCTGAATCGGTGATGCCGGCTTTGTCCATGGCAGCGCGAACTGCGGTCGCCACCTTCTCGATCATTCCGCGCCGGCCGATCTCCTCCGGCCGGATCGGCTCGCTCATGGCATAACCCACCGCGACGCGTGGCTGGTCACTCCTCTCGGCCACATCCGCGGGCACGGTGGCGAATATCGTCGCGTGCGGGCTGATCACGCCGTCGGTCCCGCCGGACCACACGATGGGAACTTGCCGCGCCTGCCTCGGCGTGCGCGTCCCCTTTTCCACCAACACCTCGCGGAATGCCCGATCGGCAATGATCCGCGTGTAGTCGTTCACCCCCCCGTTGCCCTCGGTCTTGCCGATGATCGCCACGACTCGGTCAGCATCGACGACTCCTTCGTCGATCAGCCGGGCAAGCCCGGACGCATCGCTGACGTTCTGGATCGGAACCTTGCGCACCTCGACCGGTTCGGGCACTGCTACCTCCGATCGAGCTACGGGTCGACGATGGTGCCGGCGGTCCCCGCGACGGCATCCGCGATCCGTTGAAGCGACGTGATCACCGTACGGGCTCCGCCGGTCTCGACGAACCGGCACGCCGCCTCGACCTTCGGGCCCATACTGCCGCTGCCGAAGTGCCCCTCCTCCGCGTACTTCCGTAGCTCCTCGACACCGACCCGATGGAGGGGATGTTCGGTCGGTGACCCGAACCCGAGCACCACGTGGTCGACGTCGGTCGCGATCACGAGGAGGTCGACATCGAGCGTCCGGCCGAGCAGTGCTGCCGCAAGGTCCTTGTCGATGACCGCCTCGACGCCGCGCAGCGTCCCGTCGCTGTCCCGGACGACTGGCACGCCACCGCCTCCGGCACCGACGACGACGAAACCCGCTCTCAGCAGCCCAGCGATCACCGGCGCGTCGAGCACAGCGAGCGGCTCAGGAGATGCCACCACGCGCCGCCAGCCGCGCTCACCGCGGTCCTGCCACGACTGCCCGTGCTCGATCATCACCCGCGCTTCTTCAGCGGGAAGGTAACGACCGATCGGCTTGGTCGGCTGAGCGAAGGCCGGGTCGCTGACGTCGACCAATGTCCGGGTGACCACTGCGGCGGTCGGCTTGTCCACGCCGCGGTCAGCGAGGCTGCGCTCCAGCGCGTTCAACAGGACGAACCCGACGGTTCCCTGGGTTTGGGCACCGCACCAGTCCAGCGGAACCGGTGGCACCACCGAGGCAGCGATCTCGTTCTTGACCAGGATGTTGCCGACCTGTGGGCCGTTGCCATGCGTGATCACCACGTCGTGACCAGCGGCGACGACCTCGGCAATCCGCCCGGCGGCCATGCCGATGGCGGCGATCTGGTCTTCTGGCCGCGCCCCGCCGCCGGGCGCCGTCATGGCGTTGCCCCCCAAGGCAATCAGTACGCGCACGCCCGCGAGCTTAGGCCAGCTGGGTTGACGTCACTCGGGCCTGGCGAGCCAGGCACGTACAACATCGTCGTGTTGACCGAGCGTCGGTGGGGGCAGATGCGTTCCTCGTCCACCCGCGGATAATTGATCGTCGAACCGCAGCGGTGGCCCTGGCAACTCGATGCGACCTAGGACGGGATGATCGACGGTGATCACCAATCCCTGCGACCGGGTCTGCTCCCAGCCGTACACCTGGTCGAGCGAGCGCACTCGACCTGCGGGAATGCCCAGCCTGTCCAGGCGCTCGAGCCACGTAGCGCTGGATTCGGCAGCCAGTGCCGAGTCGATCGCCGCCAGCAACGGTTCGCGGTGGGCCACCCGGTCGCGGTTGGTTGCGTAGCGGGGATCGGCCGGGTCCAGCCCCACCGCCGGTGCCAGGACGCGCCACTGCGCCTCGCTACCGACCGCGATCTGGATCGGACCGTCGGCCGCGTGGAACAAGCCATACGGCGCGATCGATGGATGGTGGTTGCCCGGCCCTTCGGGCACCTGGTGCGCGACCGTCCAGCGAGTGCCCTGAAAGGAGTGCACACCCACGATCGCAGCCAGCAGCGACGTCCGCACGACGGTCCCTCTCCCGGTGCGCTCCCGGTCGAGCAGCGCTGCCAGGACACCGAATGCGCCGTACATCCCGGCCAACAGGTCCCCTATCGGCAACCCGACCCGAGTGGGCTCTCCAGGCGGTCCGGTCACGGACATCAGTCCCGCCTCGCCCTGGGCGATCTGGTCGTATCCCGCCCGCGCGGCTTCCGGGCCGTCGTGTCCGAATCCGGTGATCGACAGAATGACCAGCCTGGGGTTGAGCTCCTGCAGATGCCGAAGATCAAAGCCCAGCCGATCCAGGACCCCAGGGCGGAAGTTCTCGAGCAGCACATCGGCTCGCCGCACCAAACCCGTGAACACGTCACGACCCTCCGTGGTCTTGAGGTCCGCCGTCACGGATTCCTTGTTCCGGTTGCACGAAAGGAAATAGGTCGAGATCGGGTTGTCTTGCGGGCCGACGAACGGCGGTCCCCATCCCCGGGAGTCGTCGCCGCCTTCAGGCGTTTCGACCTTGACGACGCGGGCGCCGAGGTCCCCCAGCATCATCCCAGCGTGCGGACCGGCCAGCGCCCTGGTGAGGTCGATGACCAGGTATCCATGGAGGGGCCCGCGGGCGTTGTGATCCGACATGTCCGGAAGCCTAGGCATGGCCCGACAGGGTGATCCCACCGGTGACGGAGACCGCTGCCTGATCTGGTAATGATGCGGATGTGGAGTCCCCCACACCTGGTGACGTCCCGCGGACCGCGGGCGGTTCCCGTGCCGACCTCCGGCACCGACTTGAAGCGGCGACGAAGGCATACGACGCACCGCTTGCTGTGATCGAGATGGACGCGTGGGACGCCAACGCCGCGGACCTGGTACGACGAGCGAACGGTGTGCCAATCCGGGTGGCGAGCAAATCTCTTCGCAGTCGAGAACTCATCCGAGACGTGCTCAAGCGCGAGGGTTTCTCCGGCGTGCTCGCCCTGACGTTGCCGGAGGCACTGTGGCTCGTCGGTACCGACGTGACCGACGACGTCCTGGTGGGCTACCCCACCGCGGACCGCGGCGCGCTCTTCCGGCTGGTGCAGGACGAGCAGCTGGCGGCGACCGTGACGATCATGGTGGACGACGTCGCGCAACTCGACCTGATCGACGCTGTGTCACCGCCACACCGGCGCGAGACCGTGCGGGTTTGTATCGAGCTCGACTGCTCGTGGCGGCCGGCCAACGGCCCGCTGCGCATCGGGGCTCGGCGTTCTCCACTGCGCACACCCGAGTCTCTCGGCCAGTTGGCCACGATCGTGACCGACCGGGCTGGGTTTCGACTGGTCGGGATCATGGCCTACGAGTCTCAGATCGCTGGGGTGCCGGACCAGTTTCCCGGGCGTACGACCTATGGACAGATCGTCCGCTGGATGAAGCGCCGGTCGGCGCGTGAGCTGCGCAAACGCCGCGCGGCCGCTGTCGAGGCTGTGCGCACTGTCGCGGACATCGAGTTCGTCAACGGAGGTGGAACGGGTTCGCTCGACCGGACGGCCGGGGAGGACGTCATCACCGAGGTGGCAGCAGGATCGGGTCTGCTCGCACCGCGGCTGTTCGACCGCTACCGAAGTTTCAGCCCGCAGCCCGCGTCGTTCTTTGCGCTCCCGGTGGTTCGCCGCCCCGCCGCTCGGGTCGTCACGGTCCTGGGCGGCGGTTATGTCGCGAGCGGTGCGGCCGGGCCGGACCGGTTGCCCGTCCCGTGGCTTCCGGAGGGTTTGCGCCTCGATCCGGCAGAAGGCGCCGGCGAAGCGCAGACCCCGCTACTTGGAGCGGCCGCGGACGGGCTGGCCATCGGCGACTGGGTGTGGTTCCGGCACGCCAAGGCCGGCGAGCTCGGGGAACGGTTCGAGCTCATGTATCTGGTCCGCGGTGAACGTCGGGTAGGAACTGCCACGACCTACCGCGGCGAGGGCAAGTCGTTCCTGTGACGCTGCTGGCGTTCGACGCCCTGGTCAGCCAGGTCCGGCACGCACCCGCTTGCGCGGGGGCGACCAGGGTATTGGCCGTCGACGGCCCGGCCGGATCGGGCAAGTCGACATTGGCGGCCAGGTTGGCGGCCCGCCTCGACGCTCCCGTTCTCACCATGGATGACATCTATCCCGGCTGGGACGGGTTAGCCGAGGCAGCTGCGCTGGTGGTACGGAGTGTGCTCGAGCCCCTCGCGCTGGGCCGTCCGGCGCGGTACCGCCGCTACGACTGGATCCGGCACGAGTACGCAGATCTCGTCGACGTTCCGGCCGCGCCCGTGCTGGCGCTCGAAGGCTGTGCCTGCGGATCGCGGATCGTCGCGCCCTATCTCTCCCTGCTGCTCTGGGTGGAGGCACCCCGGGCCGTTCGCTTCGACCGCGGGATCGCCCGCGACGGTGAGAAATTCCGGCCCCACTGGGAACGCTGGGCCCGTCAGGAGGACAGCCTGTTCGCCGCCGAGGGCACCCGGGAACGGGCGGACTACCGAATCGACGGCGCCCCGACGGCGGCCCATGACCCCGCCGAGGCCGTCGTGTTGCTCGACTGATGGCGCTTAGCTCCGGGTCCTCAGGTAGGCCCGCGTCGGTGCCTCCCTGCCTGGAGCCGATTCTCACAGCCAGTCGACCGGCGCGGCGGGCGCTCCTCCCGCCAGCCGGGCATAACCCGGTCCCCGGTCGAAGAACGGCTCGTCACCGGTTCGAGCCGACCGCGACCGGGCCCGCAGCGCATCACTTGTTGGTTCGTCGACAACGACGTCGTCAATCTCGCCCGTCACGACCACGCCGTAGTCGGCAGCGGCTCCCTCTACGGACACCTTCCGCCAATGAAGGTCGCGCAGCACGTCGGCGTACGGCCGGTCGAGCGGGTCGCCCCAGCCACCGCCTCCGGTCGTGCGGATCCGGATGACCTCCCCAGCTCGCACCGGTTCGGCGTCGGCCAGCGCGTCCACATCCCGCTCGGCGGGACCATCGGGGTCGATTGTGACCGAGAACGGCCGGCCGGCCCGGCCGCCGCGGACACCCCAGCAGGACAGGATGGATCGATCCGCGATCGACATGAAATATGCGTCGCGCAGCATCCGGATGTGCTTCTCGTAGCCGAGCCCGCCGC
>DASSDH010000224.1:0-3299 GCA_035697245.1 Jiangellaceae bacterium | reverse complement strand
GGTGTTGCCGGCGGAGTCGAGCGTGCCGTAGTAGATCGAGCCGTCCGGCATCACCTCGTGGACCACTTTGCCGCTGTCGCCGTTGACGACCTCGCTGACGTCACGAAGGGCCCGCAGGTGCGACTTGATCTCGGCGAACTGCCCCATCGCCACGCTGGCGAACGCGGTGTACTCGCCGTCAGTGCCGAACAACCATGGGTAGTCGGGCCAACCCGCGCCCAGCCAGCGCGCAGTGTCCAGCGTGCCCTCCGGGGCGGGGTACACGCGGCCTTCCTCGACCGGCCGCAGCTGCAGGTTGTGCACCTCCTGCACCGAGTCGGCAAGATTCTGCTTGCTCCACGCGATGCTGCTTTCCAACAGCGGGTCGCCGGGCAGGTCGACCTGGGTGTTCGCGGCGATCTGCTGGCGGGACGCGACCTTTTGCGCCAGCGCGGCCTCCGGGTCGGCTAGCGCCTTCGTGAGCTCGGCCCGGGCAGCCTGGACCCCCTGATCCGAGCCGGCCACGGCGAACCACAGCGTGGTCGGCTGGTTCCGGACGAGCTGGACTTGCCAGCGCAGCTGCCCGCCGGTGCCCTTGCCGAAAGCACCGTCATCGCACGTGGGCGGCGCCGGGCCGTCGGCGGGGCAGACGACGGCCGGGTCCTGCGGGCCGCGGTGGTTCGGTCCGAGCTCATGGGACTGCGGCGTGCGGCTGCCGGCCACGAGGGCGGCCCAGTCGTGTTCCGAAGCGTTGGGGACGGGAGGTGTGCCGGTCTCCCGGAACAGCAATGCGCCCTGGTCGTAAGCCCCAGTGTCCTGGAGGTTGAACGTGCCTGCGTTCGGGGTGGTCCAGCCCCACGGATAGGCGGACATGAGCTCGGAGTGCGCGTCGAGGGCCACCGGAACGGTCCGCGGCTGTGGGGATGTAAGGGTCAACCCGACCAGCGTGGCGCGCGTGCCGTCGGGCACGAAGTCAGTGCGCCCCACCGCTACCTGGTCCACCGACGCATAGGCCGTGCGCGTGTAGCCCCATCCGACGGTCGTCTTGGTGGCCGGCGCGCCGTCGGGGTCACCGAGCCACTCGTCGGCGACGCGAACCCAGATGCCGTCGACGAGCTTGATAGGAGGTGTCCACACGCCACCCATCTCGCCACGGATGTGCCAGCCGGCAGCTGGGTAGAGCGTGTCGGCGGTGCTCATGGCGTAGGCCCGGTCCCCGACCACCAGTGAGCGCCGGTCCGCGAGCCGCGAGGTCTCGGTGAGCTCTGGAGAGGACGCCAGGGTCTCGGCCTGAAGAGATCCGGCCCCAGGCCCGGCGGCAGCAGCCACCGCCGGGACGATCAGCATGCCTGCGATTGCTGCCATGGCCACAACTCGACTCGATCGAGCGGTTCGGATCATGACGGCCTCCTCGCGGCTACGTGCGTGGCCTGCGTCACACCACAAAACCCGATACGTGAGTCGCTGGCAAGTGCCCATGTGGCACATGACTCCGAGAGGGACCGTCTCTTCGCTTTCGCACAGCGCGCCAGTCCGATCCGCACGTTCGCGGAGTGCAGCCGACCGTTCGAGGGATCCGCCCCGGTCATGCTCGGTCTGCCACCACGCGGGCCCATGGCTTCACTGCCCCAGCGTGGCGTGTTGGTGTTTGCCCAGGTCAGCGGCGTATGGCCTTGCGAATCCGGAGATTCGGTATAGAAAGGAGACCAGCCGCGACCCGACCCGAAGGAGCATCCGATGCGCAGGACGCGCACCGCGCTTGCCACAGTAGGTCTGCTCGCCACTGGTCTTGGCTCCGCCACGATCGCTACGGCGGATCCAGCCCACAATCCCGGTGGTCCGTGCTTACAGCCGGACCAGGACGTCAGCCTCGCGAGCGTCGCCGGCTATGACGACGTCGTCCAGGCGCTTGATCGGATCGAGCGGACGAGCGACGGGTTGGTCACCGTAGCGTCGGCCGGGCAGTCCGGCGAGGGACGGGAATTGCTGTACGCGACCGTCGGCTCCGGCCCGACCACCTTCTGGCTGCAGGCCCGAATCCACGGCAACGAGCTGCACAGCACCGAGGCGGCGCTGCAGATCCTCGACCTGCTGGACTCCGACAACCCGACTGCCAGGTTGATTCGCGAGAACCTCACCGTCGTGGTCATCCCCATGTACAACCCCGACGGTTCGGAAGCCAACATCCGGCAGAGCACGACCCCGAACCGGATCGACCTCAACCGGGACTGGGAGAACTTCGCCCAGCCCGAGTCCATCGCCTTCTGGAAGTTGTGGCGGGACGTTGCACCGCAGCTGGCCCTCGACCTCCACCACATGGGACAGGCGCCCATCGTCAACGGCACGAATGACCTCAACCAGTTCCAGATCGGTGCCCGATCGATCGACCCGGCGCGGATGACCGAGCTGCAGTGGTTGACCAACCGGCAGATGGCGATGGTGAGCGTCGACGCTCTGGACCAGTACGGGTTGGCCAACGTGGCGCATTACCCGATCATTGACATCACCAACGCTGCGCTGAGCCGGATGCTCATGGGTGGAACCGCTCCCGTCGGCGAGCAGCCGGTGATGCAAACGCCTACGCAGGGGGCGATCTTCTACGAGGTGCGGTCGGTCGGCCAGAAGAGCAACGGCCAGCTCGAAAACCTCTTCCGGATCCCGACGTTGGCGGTACTCACGGCGGCAGCCGATGGTTCGCTGAGCACGTACGACATCTCCGGCTACGCCAACCTGCCGTTCGCCACCCAGGGCCCCTGCGGCCAGGAGTGATACACCAGGACAGGGGCGTGGGAGCAACGTCGGTGAACGGCGTGCCTTCGGTGGGGGTCGAACCCACACTGGGCGGATTTAAGGGTGCAGCATAGCAGCCACTGTGGCCTCTACCTGCGACTATGCCCCCACAACGTCCCCCACCAGCCGCACCAGTGGGCCATAGTCGACGTCATTTCATGCCACGAACCATGCCACGCCGCTACCCATCGGCTCAAGAGTGCGGGCGGCGGTGACGTAGCAGGGCGGTGCTGCCCCCAGTCCCACCCCGAATCGAAGTTCAGGTCGACTGCGAATTCGTCGAAGGCCCGCGTGATCTCGGCGCCCACCTCGGGGTCCACGGGTGCGCGTTCGACCGCAGCCAGGCACCGCGGGTCCAGACCCGCCCTGGCCGCCCGGGTGGCAAACGATGCCGTCGTCGGGGGACGACGGTGGCTCCATTCGAGATCCTCGTCCGTGCCGTCATCGGCGTCTGGCTCATCCTGGGCACGTACCTAGGTCCAGGGACTGCCCCCGCAGCGTGATGCCGAATGCAGCCAGCCCCCCGGTAT
>DASSDH010000223.1:0-10292 GCA_035697245.1 Jiangellaceae bacterium | reverse complement strand
CACCACCTCCACCCTGGCCCTCGTCGCCCTGGCGACCATTTCCGCCCTACTCACTGTCGCAGCGCGAGCCGCACAACCCCCCCGACTGTCCTGGTCGGCCCTTCGTTCGGTTACCCGTCAGCGGTCTGAGCAGACGGTTTTCCTCCGGTTGCGCGATCCGGACGCCGCCGGGCGACCGCAGCCACGAGCACCCGCGGCCCAGCCAACGGCCGGGTAGGGCTGTCACCACCCCACCCGCGCCGTCTCGTCGACCGTTTCCCATCCGACGAGAGGCTGACCATGTACTACTTTCCTCCCATCGCGGCCGCGATCGGTGCGTTGCACACAGTGGTCACCGGCCTTGTTTCGATACTCGACCCGTTTCTCGGTGCGGTCAGCGCTGCGACCGCGATCGTGCTGCTCGTCGTCGTCATCCGCACCCTGCTCATCCCCTTGGGCTACGCCCAGGTCCGCGCGGAACAAACCCGTACCCGGCTCGGGCCGAAGGTTCGGGAGATCCAGCGCAAGTACAAAAACAACCCCGAGCGGATGCGCCGTGAGCTCGCCGCGCTCTACTCTCGCGAGCAGACCACTCCGCTGGCCGGCTGCTTACCTGCCGTCGCTCAAGCGCCTGTCTTCACGGTGCTCTATGGACTGTTCCTCGTCCGCGAGGTCGAAGGAGAGGCTAACGCCCTGCTAGGCCATGAGTTGGCCGGAGTGCCGCTCGGGGCTCACCTCGCCGACGTTGCCGGCGACCCGCACGTCCTGGTGTTCGCGGCACTCTTCGGCCTGCTCGGACTGGTTGCCTGGGCGACCCAGCAGATCACACCAAGGCTCGACTCTCCGGGAGCCGGACTGGTCCGGTGGCTGCCGTTCGGGACGCTGCTGATAGCGGCATTCGTGCCGCTGGCCGCGGGGATCTATCTGGTCGCCAGCTCCGCGTGGACCGTTGGCGAACGTGTGACGCTGCGTAGGGTGGTGACTCGTCGAGACGGCGGCTAGCTTTCCGGCGGCGACTGCTTCTGTCGCCGTCCGGTTGCCTGCTCCCAGGCGGTGAGCTGACGCTCGAGTGCCTTCATGATCTCGAACACCTGGCTCGGGGGCACCCGGACCCGGGCAACGATCTGCGCCTGAGCAGTGGTGACCTTCGTGCCGTCGTCTCCCTCCACCAGCGTCGGCGGGCGAGCCAGCGCCGCGAAGTCGAACGTGAAGACGTCGTTGGTGTGCCAGACGCTCACGAAGTCCGCGAATACACCGGGGACCTGCTCGTCGGGCATCGACACTCGCATCTGCGGCTGGCTCATGGTCCTAGGATGCCGCCAGGCCTACCCGCGACGCGAAGCAGCCGCGGTTCCCCGTTTCCGCGGCTACTTCACGTTCCGTGGCATCGACCTCACTCCGACGCTAGGCGTGCCGCGGCTGCAGAGCCCACCACCAGCGGCGGGTGGTGTGATGCCGGCCAGTCAAGCCACCGGCCTGCCTGGACTCGCGGACAAGCCGCTTGTGTGCAGCCTCGGCGACGAGCTCGTTGTGACGCTGACCCATCATTTTGTAGGCGATATCGGGATGCATGACTTGCTCCTCACGGTGTGTTCTGCTCTTGACTGCAAGCCTCATCACGTCGACGCATTCGCACATCCGTGCCCACCACTGATCGCGCCACGGAATCGACCACGGAGACGGCGCCGTGCCTCTCGAGCGGCACAATGACCGCATGTCCCAGCCCGGGCCGCTGCCACAATCGGGCATCTCGGCACGGGAGGCGGAGGTGCTTGCCGCGCTCGGCGAGCATCTGAGCAACGCCGAGATCGGCGCCCGCCTGTTCATCTCGGTGCGCACCGTCGAGAGCCACGTGTCGTCGCTGCTGCGCAAGCTCCGCGCCAGCGACCGGCGCGAGCTGGCCGACATGGCGGCGCGGATGGGGCAGGCGGAGGGGCTGCCGACGGCGCCGCCGCTTCCGTCACCGTTGACCACCTTCGTCGGCCGAGACGAGGAGCGCCGTGCGCTAGCCGACGCCCTGCAGGCGCATCGGCATGTCACCGCCGTGGGACCGGGCGGGGTTGGTAAGACCCGACTTGCGCTCGCAGTTGTCGCCGATCTGGCCGACGAGTTCCCTGGCGGGGCGTGGTTCGTCGATCTCGTAACCGTCGGCGAACCCGAGATGGTGGGTGCCACCATCGCCGCCGCACTCGGCATCGGTGACCGGCATGAGCAATCGGTCGAGGCAGCCATCAGCGCGACATTGGGCACGGGCAAGACGTTGCTTGCCCTCGACAACTGTGAGCACGTGGTCGATGGCGTCGCGCCTCTGGTGGAGCGACTGCTGACCGAGTGCCCGCAGCTGACGGTTCTGGCCACCAGCCGAGCCAGGCTCATGGTGCCGTTCGAGTGGGTCTTCCCGGTGCCGCCGCTGTCTCTCCCCGACGACGAGGGCAAGTCCGACGCAGTCGCCCTGTTCACCGAGCGCTCGGTTGCTGCCGGCTGGCCGGTGGACGCGGCAGACCGTGACCGAGTCATCGAAGTGTGCAGAGCGCTTGACGGTGTCGCATTGGCCATTGAGCTGGCCGTGGCTCGCCTCCCGGTTCTCGGGCTCGACGGTCTGCACGCTGGAATGTCCAACCAGCTTCGGCTGCTCGCTGGCGGCCATCGCGCGCACGACCGGCACTCATCGGTCCGGGACATGCTGGACTGGAGTCACGCTCTACTCCACGACGCGGAGCAGACCCTGCTCCGACGGGCGGCGCTCTTCGCTGCGCCGTTCACACCAGACGCGGCGGCGCAGGTAGCAGGATTCCCTCCCCTCGACGCGAATGCCGTGCACGACGGTTTGGCTCACCTGGCCGAGCAGAGCTTGCTCAGCGTCATGCCAACGGCAACCGGTACCCGGTACCGCGCTCTGGAGACGATCAGGCAATACGGCCTGGAACGGCTGACCGAGGCCGGGGACCTTGACGAGGCCCGGGGGCGCCATCTCCGGTGGTGCCTCACCGGGGCGTCGGCATTGGAAGGTGACGGGCAACTCGATCGCGCGCGGTGGCGTGCTCGTTTCGACCATCTCGCCGACGACCTGCGGGCAGCCCTGACCTGGGCGACGGAAAGCCGCGGGCACCGAGGCGAGGCGTACGAGCTGGCCATCGTGCTGGCCCGGTTGACATTTGATCGCGGGCTCCTCCGCGAGTCCCAACAGCGCTACGAGCAGGCCGCGGGGGTTGCAGGCGACTCAGCACGGCAGGCGTCGGCGTTGTGGTACGCAGCCGCAACGGCAATGTGCCGGTTCGCCGGAACCGATGCTTATCGGTTGAGGCGCGCCGCAGCTCGGGTTGCACTCGAAGCAGGCGACAAACCGAGTGCCGCTTTCTACCTCGCCGAGTCTGCTGCCGTGATCCTTCGTGCCCCGGGGATCATGTCCCCGGTGCCGTCCCGGGACGAGGCGGAAAAACTCATCGCCGCTGCCCACGACTGTGCTGACGAAGGTACGGTCGCCGAAGCGGCGATCCTGGTGGCCGAGGCCTCGCGGGCCAGCACCACCGTCATCGAGCCGGCGGACGTCTCGCGGGCGGAGAGCGCGGCGCGGCGGGCCCGGCAGCTGAGTGAGCCGTTGATGGAGAGCGGTGCTCTGGACTCGCTGACCGGTGCATATGCCGGACTGGGCCAGGTCGCTGAGGCCGCTAGAGCAGCGCGTCGCCGGCTCGAGGTGCTCGCACGGCTCCCGATGGATGTCACCGTCGGATACGAGTTGCTGGACGCCCTGAACATGGCCTGTGAATACAGCGTAGGTGCCGGCGACCTGCATGCGGCGCGCGCGGCGGCACTGCGCCTCCGCGATCTGCCCATGGTCGTCGAGGAAGGACATCTGGCGACGGCACAGGTGATCGTGGTCGACGCCGTCGCCGGACACGTCACTGATGTTCGCGTGGCCAGCGAGCGGTTCCGCGAGGGGTGGGAGCGAGCCGGCCGACCGCGGGCGCCCTATCTGGGCCGGCCCCCCGCCGCCATCGCGATGGCGTTCGGTCTGGCAGGGGACGATGACGGGCGGGCAACCTGGCTGTCGATCATCGACGCCCTCGGCGTTTCGACCGAGCGACTGGCCGGCTACGGCGCCACGTTCGACGCAATCCTGCTCCTGCACCGCGGTAGCCCTGATGAGGCCTACGACCGGCTGGCTGCCGAGCCGGAGGATCTGCGACGGTGGATCAGCGGGCTCTGGAGACAGTGGTATGCCGCGCTCAAAGCCGAGGCGGCCGTCCTCATCGGCCAAGATGATGCTGGCGAACGCCTCGTCCGGGCCCAAACGATCGCGACCGACAATCCGATCGCCACTGCCATCGTGGACCGCGCCAGCGCCCTTCTCGAGAACGACCGTGACGCCCTGCTGACCACATCTGCAGCGTTCGGCGCCGCCGCATGCCCGTATCAACAGGCGCGCACACTCGTGCTGGCCGGCGGGGCCGAGCGAGACAGCGGCGTTGCCATGCTGACCGAGCTGGGGGTCGCAGCCCCGCCGTTAGAGTCACCGACGTGACGTATCCGCCGGCGCCCCGCGGGGACGATTCCGACGTCCTGCACGGCGTCACGGTCCCGGATCCGTACCGTCGCCTGGAGGATCCCACCAACTCGGCGACGATCGAGTGGTCACGCGCGCAAGCCGACCTGCTGGCGGAGCACCGCGCCGGCTGGAAAGAGCGGGGCCGCTTTCGTGAGCGGCTCGCCGAGCTGCTCGGAGCGGGATCGGTGAGCACTCCGGCGTGGCGATACGGGCGGGCGTTCTTCACCCGACGGACCGCGGATCAGGAGCACGCCGTCTTGTTGACCATCGACCCGGACGGGACCGAGCGCACGCTGGTCGACCCGGTCGTCGTCGACCCCAGCGGGGCGACAACGCTCGACGCATGGCAGCCGTCACAGCAGGGCGATCTACTCGCCTACCAACTGTCCGTAGGCGGCACCGAGGAGTCGGTGCTCCGCATGCTCGACGTGTCAACCGGGCAGGACGTCGACGGGCCGATCGACCGGGCGCGCTACTCCCCCATTGCCTGGCTGCCCGACGGCGAGGCGTTCTACTACGTGCGCCGCCTCCCGGCGGACGTCGTCCCTGCGGGAGAGGAGCAGTTCCACCGGCGCGTATACCTGCACCGGCTGGGCACCGACCCCGGGCAAGATGTCGAGCTGTTCGGCGCCGGACTCCCGAAGACGAACTATTACGGCGTGTCCGTTAGCCGCGACGGCCGATGGTTAATGGTCACTGCTGCGGAGGGAACCGCTCCTCGCAACGACGCCTGGCTGGCGGATCTGTCCGCGTCCGATCCCGCCGCGCCGGAACTTCGGCCGGTCCAGGTCGGCGTCGACGCCAGGGCATTCCCGCACGTCGGGCGGGACGGGAGGCTCTATGTGTGGACTGACCGGGACGCCTCGCGTAGGCGGCTGGCCGTCGCCGACCCAACGCGCCCCGACCCGGAGACGTGGCAGGATCTGCTGCCCGAAGACCCTGAGGCTGTGTTCGAGGACTACGCGATCCTCGACGACCTCGACCGACCGGCACTGCTGGCGAGCTGGACTCGGCACGGCCTGTCCGGGGTTTCTCTGCACGATCTCGGCAGCGGGGACCGTATCGCTGCCGTGGACCTGCCCGGCCTGGGCAGTGTCGGAGGGCTGTCAGAGCGGCCGGAGGGCGGCCACGAGGCATGGTTCGCCTACACCGACCACACGACGCCCGTCGTCGTCCTGCGGTACGACGCGACCAGTGGCGAGCTGATGACGTGGGCAGAGAGCCCTGGTTCGGTTGCCGTTCCGAGTGTTAGGTCCAGGCAGGTCAGCTACCGGTCGGCCGACGGGACCGAGGTCCGGATGGTCATCCTCTCCCCCGGCACTGCCGCCGACGGCCCAGACCAGCCGCGGCCGACGGTTCTCTACGGGTACGGCGGATTCGGGCTCGCGCTGACTCCTGCGTACTCCGCCAGCATCCTGGCCTGGGTCGAGACGGGCGGGGTTTGGGCGGCGGCGGGTCTACGCGGCGGAGGCGAGGAGGGAGAGACCTGGCACCGCGCAGGGATGCGTGAACGCAAACAGAACGTCTTCGCGGACTTCCACGCCGCTGCTGAGTACCTCGTGGAGGCCGGGTGGACCACTCCGGAGCAGCTCGGGATTTCCGGCGGCTCGAACGGCGGGCTGCTCGTGGGTACCGCAATGACCCAGCGTCCGGAGCTTTACCGGGCAGTGGTCTGCTCCGCGCCGCTGCTGGACATGGTGCGATACGAACGGTTCGGCCTCGGCGCCAGCTGGAACGACGAGTACGGCAGCGCCGACGACCCCACGGAGCTCAGCTGGCTGCTGTCCTACTCGCCCTATCACCACGTCCGCGCCGGGGTGGCCTACCCCGCGGTGCTGTTCACGGTGTTCGACGGAGACACCCGGGTGGACACCATGCATGCCCGGAAGATGTGTGCCGCCTTACAGGCCGCCACCGCCGCCGATCCCGCCGACCGGCCGATTCTGATCCGGGCCGAAGGCGAGGTAGGGCACGGCGCGCGCGCGGTCTCGCGCACCGTCGAACTGGCTGCCGACCAGTTTGCCTTCCTGGCGGCACAGCTGGGCTAACGTGCGCACGGTGAACGAGCCCGAGCGCTTCAGCGAGGACTGGTGGGCCGACGTCCTGGTCGACAACCCGCTCAAGCTCGCCGGCTTGCTGCTGATCGCCCTCCTGACGCGCTACCTGTTGCACCGACTCATCGACCGGGGCGTCGCCCGAGCGGCAGCTACGGAGCCGCCGGATCGGCTGCTCGGTTCGCGGCGCGCTGCCCGGGTGGTACTCGGCGGCACGGGGGTGTACTCCGAGCGGCGGGCGTTGCGGGCAGCCACGCTGGGATCGCTGCTGAAGAGCATCGTCACCGCTGTCATCGGCGTGATCGTGGTCGTCATGGCCATGGAGATCCTCGGGTATCCGATTGGTCCGCTCATCGCGTCAGCCGGAATTCTCGGCGTCGCGCTCGGCTTCGGCGCACAGAATCTGGTCAAGGACTTCCTCAGCGGCATCTTCATGCTCCTCGAGGACCAGTACGGAGTCGGCGACGTCATCGACATGGGGCCTGCGAGCGGAACCGTCGAGGGCGTCGGGCTTCGGGTCACCCGGATGCGGGCCATCGACGGAACGGTCTGGTACGTGCGCAACGGTGAAGTCGTCCGGGTGGGGAACTCCAGCCACGGCTGGGCCAGGGCGGTGCTCGACGTACCGGTCGCCTATGGCCAGGACAGCGAGCGGGCGCGGGCACTCGTCGAGCAGGTGGCAGCCGAGCTCGCCGCCGACCCGGAGTGGAGCGAGCACGTGCTCGAGGCGCCCGAGGTCTGGGGCGTCGAGGACGTCCAGGCCGACGCTTACCTGCTCCGCCTGGTCGTCAAGACCGAACCGCTGCAGCAGTGGCCCGTCGCCCGGGAGCTCCGCGAGCGCATCATGCGCACGTTCACCGTCGAGGGCGTGGAGATTTCGAGCGCCAAGCCCGAGTAGCCGATCTTCATTAGCAGGATTTGTCGAGCTCTGCTTCCGACGCCTGCCCAGCACCCAGCGCGCTGACGTGGGTGGTCAGACGAGCGATGCGTCGAGGGTGATCGCCGTCCCGGTGACCGCCTTGCTGACCGGGCAGTTCTGCTTGGCGTCCTCTGCCGCGGCCTGGAAGTCATCGGCGCTCATACCCGGCACGTCGCCGCGAACGGTGATGTGAATCCCGGTGATGCCGGTGCCCGGCTGGAACGTGACGTCGGCAGTGGTCTGAAGCGACGTCGGCGGAGTGCCCGCCTTGGCCAAGACACCGGACAGGGCCATGGAGAAACAGGACGAATGCGCCGCAGCGAGGAGCTCCTCCGGGGAAGTGCGCCCGGCAGGCTCCTCTGCACGAGACGCCCAGGTGACGTCGTACGTGCCCAGCTTCGACGACTCGAGCGTCGCCTCGCCGGAACCCTCTAACAACGAGCCTTGCCAATGGGTCGTAGCGGTGCGGGTGGTGGCCATGCGTTCCTCCAAGGTTGAACGGCCGGATCCGCCCATCCTGCCGTTCGGCTGCCGCGGTTGCGAGAATGGGTGGGTGAGCGAGCAGGCGAGGGCTGAAGCTGGGACCTTTTACGACGCCGTCGGTGGGCACGAGACCTTCCACCGCTTGGTCCACCGGTTCTACCAGGGCGTCGCCGACGATCCGGTCCTGCGGCCGCTTTATCCCGGCGATGACCTCCGCTCCGCCGAAGAGCGGCTGCGGATGTTTCTGGAGCAGTACTGGGGTGGGCCGACGACCTACTCAATGCAGCGCGGACATCCGCGGCTGCGGATGCGGCACGCTCCGTTCAAGATCAACCCACCGGCGCGGGACCGCTGGCTGCACCACATGCGCATCGCCGTAGAATCACTCGAACTGCCCGAAGCCCAGCACGCCGTCCTGTGGGACTACCTGAACCGCGCCGCGTACTCGATGGTCAACACGTTCGAGGACTGATCACGTCGTCGTCGCGGCCAGGATCTGCACCTGCGTGACGCGCGCCTCGAGGACAGTCCGTAGGCTCGCCCGATGGCTCAGGGACCCCAATGGTGGCGCGACGCTGTCATCTACCAGGTGTACATCCGTTCCTTCGCCGACGGAACTGGAGACGGCGTCGGTGACATCGCCGGGATCCGGTCGCGGCTGCCATACCTCCGTGACCTCGGCGTCGACGCGATCTGGATCACCCCGTGGTACCCGTCGCCCATGAACGACGGCGGCTACGACGTGGCCGACTACCGCGACATCGCGGCCGAGTTCGGGACGCTGGCGAGCGCGGACGCACTAATCCGTGATGCGCACGCCCTTGGGATTCGGGTGATCATCGACATCGTTCCCAACCACACGTCACACCGGCATCGGTGGTTCGCAGCGGCCCTCGCTGCTGGACCGGGCTCTCGGGAGCGGGCGCGCTACCTGTTTCGGCCCGGCCGCGGACCGTCGGGCGACCTGCCGCCCAACAACTGGCGCAGCCTGTTCGGTGGTCCCGGTTGGACCCGCGTGACCGAGCGTGACGGCACCCCCGGCGAGTGGTATCTGCACCTGTTCGATGTGACTCAACCAGATCTCGACTGGTCCAACCGCGACGTTCGAGACGAGTTCGTCGACGTTCTGCGGTTCTGGTTCGATCGCGGTATCGACGGCTTCCGAATCGACGTCGCGCACGGCCTGGTCAAGGACCCGGCGTTGCCGGACCTCGTCTATGCCGACAACGGGGAACCGTTCGCGGTCGGGCATCCGCCCGGTCATCACCCGTACAACGATCGGGACGGCTTGCGCGAGATCTATCGAGAATGGCGCACCGTCGCCGATTCCTATGACGGCGACCGGATCTTCGTCGCCGAGGCCTGGGTCGACACGCCGGACCGGCTCGCCCCGTATGTCAGCCCCGGCCAGCTGCATTCCGCCTTCGACTTCGCCTACCTCCAGGCGCCGTGGTCCGGGCCGAAGCTGCGAGCGATCATCGACTCCTCGCGCCGGACGATCGGATCGGTGGGCTCTCACAACACGTGGGTGCTCTCGAACCATGACGTGGAGCGTCATCTCACCCGGTTCGGCCGCAAGATGACCGCCGGAAGCCTGCTCGAAGACCCGCCGGCCGATCCGGCCCAGGTCGATCTGGCTCTCGGTACGAGGCGTGCCCGTGCGGCCGTGATGCTCACCCTGGCGCTGCCGGGAGGTGCGTACCTGTACCAAGGCGAGGAACTCGGGCTCCCCCAGGTGCTGGACCTCCCGGAATCGGCCCTGCGGGACCCCATCTGGAAGCGGTCCGGGCATACCCGACGGGGGCGGGACGGCTGCCGGGTGCCGATCCCATGGACCGTGCGCGGACCATCGGTCGGCTTCGGGGTCAACGGATCATGGCTGCCCCAGCCGCCCGGATGGGGCGACTACTCGGTTCTGGCGCAGCGGAACGACCCGGACTCGATGCTCGAGCTCTACGGCCGGCTGCTCCGGATGCGCCGCGAGCTCCCGGCACTCGGTGAGGGCGAGTTGCACTGGCTCTCCCCCGCCGGAGGCGATGTGCTCGCCTTCAGCCGGGAGCCCGAGTTCGCCTGTGTGGTCAACCTCGGCTCGGTTCCGATCGAACTGCCCGACCACTCCCGGGTGCTGGTCACCAGCGTTCCTCTCGTGGACGGGCAGCTGCCGACCGACGCCGCCGCCTGGCTGGCCACCTGACCTTCCCCTTGTCGTTATCAGAGGGCGAACGATCGCAGTTCAGAGGGCGAACAGCGCCAGCCCACTACGAGCGAGCACCGACCCGTGCGATGCGTCGAGGCGCCACCACTGCCCCAG
>DASSDH010000222.1:0-4904 GCA_035697245.1 Jiangellaceae bacterium | reverse complement strand
GTTTCACTCGTAGGGGTATTGCCCGATGCAAGGCGGCTACCCAGCCTTGTCTACCTTTCTCGCCATGCCCTCGTAGCTCAGGTGGATAGAGCGACCGCCTCCTAAGCGGTAGGCCGCAGGTTCGAGTCCTGCCGGGGGCACCACGAAAGTGCTGGTGAGGTACTTGTAGCTACGCCACCTCGAGGTGTACCAGCGCACTTGCAAGTGTCCCCCCAGGTGCAGTACACCTCTTGGTACACCTGCTGGTACACCTTCTCTCGTCGCGGCGGGTGGATCGCTCCGGGGCGTCGGTCGTCGACATCGTTCCGGAACCTCACGGTTGTTCGTGGGCCTAGTGCGCCGACGGACACGAGTGGAGGGGCGTGGATGCCCGCTCTCAGGGATCGGTTCGAGGCCAAGGTGGATCGCTCGGGCGAGCACCACCTGTGGACGGGCTCCAAGAAGACCGACGGCGCTGGCAAGTTAAAGGTCGACGGCAAGGCCGTCACGGCGCAGCGCGTCGCCTGGGAGGTCGTGCACGGGCCACTGCCACCAGGCAGCGAGGTGCTTGCCTGCCCCGACGACAGGGCGTGCGTGCGGATCGAGCATCTCTCCCTTCGGCGAACGACGAGCAGGCGTCGTGGCGCCCCCAGGCGCAGCCGGTCGCGAGGGGGCGGCTCGAAGGTCGAGGTCCGGCCTGGCGTGTGGAAGCTGAGCGTCAGCGCGGGTCGCTTTGACGATGGATCGGTGCGCCGGCTGCACCGCACGGTGCGGGCGGGCACAGCGGCCGAGTCGGCGCGGTTGCTGGCCGAGTTCGTCACCGAGGTGCACAACTCCGGGCTGCCGGACAAGAAGACGGACCGCGACATCACCATCGACGAGGCGATCGAACGGTTCCTGACCGAATACCTCTCGAGGGAGAAGGGTCGTGATCTCCGCACGGTCCTGAACTACCGAGGTGTGCACGCCAAGTGGTTCTCGCCCGAGATCGGCGGTCGGCGTGTGGCCGATGTCGACGAGGCAGCGATCGACCGGATCTTCGGACGGATGCGCAAGGCCGGCTTGAGCGCGTCGCGGTTGCACGACGCCCGCAACCTGTACCAGCCGTTCTTCCGCTGGGCGAAGCGCCGGGGGATCATCCGCCGCAGTCCCATGGCCGACTTCGAGCTGCCGACCAGCAGCCACGTCGCCACCGAGCACACGCCGCCCGAGGTCGATCAGCTTTGCATGTACCTGCAGGCCGCGCTCGAAGTGGTCCCGGACGCGGCGCCGGCTCTGGTGCTCGGTGCCGTCACGGGTATGCGTCGTGGCGAGCTGGTGGGCTTGCGGAGGTCACGTTTGTTTCCGAACCAGGGCAAGATCACCGTCGACGCCGCGAGCGACAACCGCCGGATCAAGTCCACGAAGACGCGCAAGGTCCGTGACGTGGCGGTCGATCCCGAGACGATGGCGATGCTGCTGCGCCATTGCGTGTCCATGGACGAGCGGGCGGCTGCCTGCGGCGTCAAGGTCGCACCTGATGCGTTCGCGTTCAGCTTGGAGCCTGACTGCTCGCTGCCGATGTCCGCCGACTACCTCACCAAGAGGGTGGCCGTCCTCAAGGAGTACCTCGGCATCGCGAACAAGCGGCCCGAGGTCGTGGCGAGAGAGGACGAGGCGCTACGCCTCTTCCGGCAACCAGGCAAGCGTCGACCCAAGGGTAAGACGGGCCCGGAGCTGCGGGGCGGCATGACCTATGAGGAGATCGGCCGTCGGCTGGGCCGGAGCACGAGATGGGCGCTCGAGGCGGTGGCAGCTGCGGAGCGCCGCGAGGCGGCAGCGCAGCGGGGTGCTGTCGATTTCTTCGACGGGTCGATCGTCGCGCTCCGAAAGTTCACATCGTCTGAGCTGCTCGACGCTGGGTTCAACATCAGCATGGTGGCGCAACGCCAAGGCCATGGACCCCAGGTTCTGGTCAAGCACTACGCCCGATCCCGTCCCTCCGCGGATCGGAAAGCGGCAGAGCACCTCGGGCAGGTCGTCCACGGTCTGGATCACCGAGCGAACGAACCGCCGGCTGTCCCGTAGTCGGCAGCGATGGCCGGCTGAGCTCGGCTGTTCTGCGTCGCCACGAGGCTCGCGTGTTCGACGAAGCCGGCCTACTCCTTCTGGTCAGCGTCACCAGCGGAACGCCGTGGGGTAGCAGTAACGCCAGGCGTGGAGACGTGTGATGCGTCAGCGCCCCGTGAGGTCGGGTCACGCCGGGGGCGGGAGGTGGGCAGGGAATCGTCGAGGATGCGCTCAATCGCGGCCCGGGGGATCATGATCCGCCGACCGAAGTGGACCGAGGGAAGCTCGCCGCGGGCAACGAGGTCGTAGGTGAACGCCCGAGACAGACGCAGAACGCTTGCCGCCTCGCTGACGGTTAGAACTGAATGCTCGTCCACGGCCTTCCTCGCTGCGATCGTGGTGTGCTCGCTACAACTAGGCCCGATTCGGTCGAGAGCATCTCTCTGTCGCGTCTCGCTTCAGAGACCCATGGCCTCTATGGCGCCGGCCACGCCGATTCGCGGGTGCAGGGTCGGAAGTAACGGACGATGGCATCGACGATCCTGGTCACGGCCCGGCCGGCACGCCCAGCGGGGTGATGGTGAACCTCACCGGTGACGCTCGGGGGACGGTGTGCAGGTGCCCCGCAGGGGCACCTGCAAGGGTGTGCGCGCTGGGTCTGTGGGTTGGGGACGACGGTGGGGGACCCGCGGGGGACCAGGACCGGGCGGCGTCGGGGGACCGGGGGGAGGGTCATGGTTGGAGGCCGAGGCCGCGGGTGATGGCGGGGCGGCGGTACTGGAGGTGGTCGA
Organism: Jiangellaceae bacterium; assembly: GCA_035697245.1. Classification (GTDB taxonomy): domain Bacteria; phylum Actinomycetota; class Actinomycetes; order Jiangellales; family Jiangellaceae; genus JACVRX01. The sequence goes on along the minus strand of DASSDH010000222.1, from coordinate 2,085 downwards.
GGCGGGCGGTGATGCGGGCGGTGTCGAGGAACCGGTCGGGGTCGAGGGTCCGGTCGGTGTGGGCGAGGGTGAGCCGGTCGAGGTGCATGCCGAGCAGCCGGTCGTGGACCTGGCGGGTCCACTCGGGCACCCGTGCGAGCTGGCGGCCGCTGAGCGGCGCCACCTCGGTGCGCACGCCGAGCTCGTCGCCGGGCAGCCAGTGGGCCATGCCGAAGCCGACGAGTCGTTCGATGGTGCGCCACGTGCGCCCGCTACGTGCGAGCGACGGGCCCAAGCCGAGCGACTGGCCGAGCTCACTCAGGTCAACCAGGGCTGGTTCGCGCTCGCGCCACAGCACGGGCAGGCGCCGCAGGACCAGCAGCGCGGACGGCCCTATGACTCCGACCCAAACCAGCTCGACGTAGGGGTCATCGAGCGCGAACCCGACCCGCCGCACCTTGGGGTTGGGGTGGGGCACCGCGTGGATGGCCAGCACCTCGGGCGGTTCCATGCACCACTAGGCCCCCCAGCGCCTCCCACCGCTCGCTCCGGGTTCGTCGTGGCGACCTTCGCGGGGCCGCGGACGACAAAGTGAACGGCCGCCGTCTCGGGTGGCGAGCAGCCAGGGGCCGGAGGACGACGAGATGAACGGCCACCAGCTCGGGTTACGAGTGATCAGGCCCGGAGGACAACGAGGTGAACGCCGGCGGGAACGGTCGGCGACCCAGCGCGCGTCGGGGGACGGCGAGGTGAACGCCGGCGGGAACGGTCGGCGACCCAGCGGGCGTCGGGGGACGACGAGGTGAACACACAGGTGACCGTGCCCGCATCGCGTCCCCGTTCGGAGGACAGCGAGGTGAACACGCGGGTGAACGGCGGAGCGCATCCTTCGTGCCATGCCCCGCGCTCGACGCCCTGCGGACGACGCTCGCTGCCTCGGAGTCGCTCGCCGTGCTGGCGCCCCGGCTGGCCAACCTCGACGCGTGGATCGCCCGCGAGACGCCACCCGACCCGACCATCGAGCTACAGCGACTCGCAGCGCACCGCCAACGCATCGAGCGGCACACCCGGCCCGGCGTGCTGACCCGGTCTCGCCGAGGCGACCGCCGACGGTTCCAAGGTCTCGACGAACGCCAACGCGAACTCGAAGCGATGGCAGATCGACGCGCCGCTTGGCTCGAGCAACACGCTGACACCTTCGGCTACCGCGGCCACGTCGCCGCCCAGGTGGCCGACCGGCTCGGCGCACTCGCCGCCGCTGCCGTAGCCACCCAGCCAGACCATCTCGTCCAACTCATCCGGCCCGTACCGCAGGACGACGCCGGCCGGGAGCGCTGGTGCCGGCTCGCAGGTCGCGTGGAGACCTACCGAGAGCATTGGGGCATCGGGCCGGAAGACATACGCCATCCGCCCACCGATGGCACTCAGTACCAAGAATGGAACACAACCGTGAAGACGATCGAGATGATGCGGCGAATCAACGAGCCGCACCTGGATCATCGGCTCGAACGTGGCCTGGGCATCGAGCTGTGAGCAACGCCATCCGCCAACCGCATCACCGTCGGTAGACGGTTCAGTCCGACACATCACGGCAAGCACCTGGTCGTCGTTCTGGCGCGTCGCCGCACCACGAGCCAGACCAGGACCGAACGGGGACCCGACTGCCCGTCGTGAGCCGTGCGCGGTGGCTTGATCGTCCGGTGGGTACGCGTACAGCGGAGAGGTACGGCCACGTCCCTCTGCTCTGCTTCACGCGGCGAGGACGGCAGCTGGCAGGCCTCGCGGGCGCAGGTGAGGGTCTCGACGCTTCACCGCCCTGCGCACCTGGCGCTTCGGAGGTGGCTTCGCCTGCGAGCCGTAGGACGCTGCCGTCTGCCGGAGGACCGCCTTGCGGCTGACTGACATCGTCATGCCGCCCACTCGACAGAGGCGACCACGGGGTCAGTCGCCAGGTTCCGCATGATGTTCTCCAGGCCCCGCTGGACCAGCCTGGCCCGGTCGGCCTGGGCGGTTTCGGTCTGGAGCCGGGCGGTGACCGACGACGTGTCCAGCTCGACTTGGGGCGGCGAGTCGACCAGGCCGACCGTGAGCGTCCAGGTGTCATGG
>DASSDH010000221.1:0-2608 GCA_035697245.1 Jiangellaceae bacterium | reverse complement strand
GCCGAGGATGTCGTGGCTGTACCAGCCGGCCCGCGTGAGCCCGACCTGGATCAGCCACGGCCAGATCTCCTCAGGCGGTGCGGCAATGGTGATCGCCCGGGTGGCGTTGAACGTCGGACGCGTCACCAGATCGTCGCCGGGCAGTGCACGTGACACCTCGTCTGGCGTGGCGCCCCAGGTGAGTTGCCAGGGACGCACATAGCGGGCGTAGACAGCCGCCGCTATGGAGGCGGCCAGCAAGGTAAGCCGAGTACGAGACGGCATGATCGCAGTCTGCAGATGCGCCCCTAGAAACAAAAGGGCCGAGGACTCAGGTGGCCACGGGGCCGGAAACCAGCGACGGTCCAGGTGCCCGACCGGCCGCCAGTCGTGCCACTTCGACCCCGCCGCTCATCGGCACGACAGGAACTATGTGCGTCCCGCAAGCGGCTCAGGTGCCCGCGGCCATGTAGGAGGCGAGAATGTAGTTGGGATGCCGGTCGAGGTGCTTCCGTGCGCGGTCGTAGCGCATGGTCGTGCGGGGGTCGGCGTGGCGGGCGGCGATCTGTACGTCGCGAAGGTCCACGCCGGCGTCGAGCATGGTGGTGACGAAGGTGTGCCGGAGCATGTGCGGGTGCATCCGCGGCAGGTGCACGCCAGCGGTGTCGGCGAGTCGTCGGAGGCGTCGGGTGGCGGCGTGCCGGTCCATCCGCCCGCCCCGCTGGTTCCGCAAGAGCGGTCCTGACTCGCGGTCGTCCACGGCCCGATCGATGGCGCGGCCGACTGCCGGTGGGAGGGGGGACGAGGACGACCTTTGTGCCTTTGCCGACCACCCCCAGCACCCGGTGGCCATGCTCCTCCCCGAGGTCCTCCACATTCGCTCCGCAGGCTTCGAGGATGCGCAGCCCGAGCAGGCCCAGCATGGCAACCAAGGCGAAGTCGAAGCTGTTGGACGACTCGCGGGCCGTGGTGAGCAGGGCCTCGAACTTCGGATGCGTCAACCCGAGCGTTGGGGACTCGGGAGAGACCGTTGGGCGCCGGAGCCACTCGGCCGGGGAGTGCTCGAGGATGCCGTCGATGACGCAGGTCCGGTAGAAGCCGCATACGACGGAGGTGCGCCGCGACACCGTCGACGGCTTGAACCGGCGGACCTCCTGGCACCAGCGCACGTACGGCTCCAACTGTGCCCGCTGTGCTGCGAGCGGGTCCAGGCTGCGCTCGGCGCACCAGCAGAGGAACACCCGTAGGTCCGAGGCGGTGTGCTCCCGGGACAGGCCACGGTAACGGGCCAGATGCGCGGCCACCGCTAGCTGCAGCGGATCCGAGGACGAGGGCTCGCCGGTCACGACCGGCAACAGAATGGACGTCATCTCCGCCACGGTCCACTGGTCTCGCCAACGCCGGAAGGCGCACCGGGAGCGGCATGTGCGGATAACGGCCGAGCTGCCGGCACCAGCGCGATTGGGCGTCTGTGACGCTCGTTCGTTCAGGTTCGTCAGTCGGCGTACGTACCAACAGCCGTCGCCCAACGGCTGGCCGTCGGCGAGGTAGACGGGATACCCGAACAAGTCGATCAGAAGATCGGTGTCGGGTTCTCCGTCGAAGTAGACATAGCCGACCGCGTCGCCCGCCGCCCAAACAGCCGCCCCAATGGCCGGCAACGTGGGTCGATCACGACGCGGCTGCGGTGCAAGCTCGTCGTACCCCGCTCCAGTCTGTCGGCCAGTACGTTGGCCGGGTTCAGGTTGCGGTGCTCGCCGGCAATTCTGCACGGTCTGGAAGGCCTCGGAAAGGACGTCGATGGGCGCAGACGCGGACGGCTGGTTAGAGCCGGAGGACCTTCTCCGGGATGGCGCTCGCCACCAATGGCCGGACGGCAAGGAGTCCACACTCGAGGTGGTCGAGGTCTGCCGGCTGGCGGCTCCCACCGGTCAGATCGCCGCTATAGACCCCAGCTGGTTGTTCTTCCCGGAAGACGGCGACTGTGTGCTCGCCGAGGTCCCGCCGGGCGACTACCCAGTGATCCTGTCCATCGTGCACTTCCCGCCGACTCAGCGGTTCCCGCACGGGCTTCGGAGCCTGACGGCCGCCACGGTCCAGGTCACCGACCGCCCGGCCGTCCGTTGGGAGTGGGACCAGGACGCGGACGGACGCCGGTTGGGTATAGGCGTGGACACGGGGACAGGCTGCTACTACGACGTCGCAAACCGACCCGTATTAGAGGCTCTCCAGGAACACGGCGACCGAGTTGACCAAGCCCTCCACGCCGTCCACACCTCCCGGTCCCGGTTTGAACCGTCCTGGGATCGGTAGGGACTCGGTTCATTGGGAACCGGCCGTTACGCGCGGCCGGTGTTGACGGTAGTACTCGGCTTCGGCTTCGACCGGTGGTTTCATGCCGATCTGGCCGTGCAGGCGGCGGTGGTTCCACCAGTCGATGTACTCGAAGAGCGCGAACTCGAGCTGGTCGAGGGTTCGCCACGGCCCGTGGCGGGTGATCAGTTCGGCCTTGATCTGCCCGATGGTCGATTCGGCCAGCGCGTTGTCGTAGGAGTCTCCGACGGTGCCGACTGAGGCGACCGCGCCGGCGGCGGTGAGGGTGTCGGTGTAGCGGATGGCCAGGTACTGG
>DASSDH010000220.1:0-9211 GCA_035697245.1 Jiangellaceae bacterium | reverse complement strand
GGACGTTCAGGGCGGCGGGCACCTCATCGCCCCACACGGAACACACTCACCTACCGGATCTTTGTCAGCGCCCCCGGCAGGATTCGAACCTGCGCTCCCGCCTCCGGAGGGCGGTGCTCTATCCCCTGAGCTACGGGGGCCGGGGCAGAGAAACGACGATACCAGGGGTCCGACGACGGTCTTGGGCCGCTCGAAAGTCCGGGTTCGCTCAGGGATGACCCGGACGTGGATGACACCGTGATGCCTCACAATGGACATATCCGGGCCTCCGCCCGGTCGGAAGGTGATGACCGAATGTCCACGGGAACCAAGTACTTGCTCGGCTATGCAGCGCTCGCGATCGTTGCGTGGGTCCTGCTGCCCAATTTTATTGCACTCCTGCTGATCGTCGGCGTGCCTGTCGCGGGTTACCTGATGCTCGACCCGTCGCAACGCCGTCGGCTCAAGCGGGCGGGACGCGGGGAGCTCGGGCGCTGAACCGAGCCCGGCTGGCTACTCTTGGCCGGTGACACCTGAACACCTCACCGCAGCGATTCGCGACGTGCTTGCGGGGGCGGTCGCGACTGGCGAGGTGACGCTGCCTGACGGCATCCCCGAGCACGTCGTCGTCGAACGGCCGCGGAACCGTGACCACGGCGATTACGCGACGAATGTGGCCATGCAGCTGGCCAAGAATGCTGGAACCACCCCAAGGCACCTCGCCGAGCTGTTGGCGACCCGGTTGCGGATGCTTGACGGCATCGAGATGGTCGAGGTCGCCGGCCCGGGCTTCCTCAACATCACGGTTTCAACGGCAGCTCAGGGTGAGCTGGCCCGGACCATCGTCGAGGCCGGGGACCAGTTCGGGCGCGGCGACCTGATGACCGGGGAGCGGGTGAACCTGGAGTTCGTCTCAGCCAACCCGACCGGCCCCATCCATCTGGGCGGGACCCGCTGGGCGGCGGTCGGTGACGCCCTGGGCCGGATCTTCACGGCATGCGGTGCGGATGTCACCAGGGAGTACTACTTCAACGACCATGGCGCCCAGATCGACCGGTACACCCAGTCGTTGCTCGCGGCTGCTCGGGGCGAGCAGACACCTGCCGACGGCTATGGCGGGGACTACATCGGTGAGATCGCCGCGGAGATCGTCGAGAAGCACCCGGAGGCACTCGGCCTGCCGGAATCCGACGCTCGCGAAGTCTTTCGCCGCGAGGGCGTCGAGCTGATGTTCCCCGACATCAAGAAGTCCCTGCACGAGTTCGGGGTCGACTTCGACGTCTACTTTCACGAGGACTCATTGCACCAGAGCGGTGCAGTGGCGCATGCCGTCGATCGGCTGCGTGATCTAGGGCACCTCTACGAGAAGGACGGCGCACTGTGGCTGCGGTCCACTGCCTTCGGTGACGACAAGGATCGTCCGGTCATCCGCAGCAATGGCCGGCCGGCATACATTTCTGCCGACCTCGCGTACTACTTGAACAAGCGCGAGCGGGGCTTTGACCGGATCGTCATCATGCTGGGCGCCGACCACCACGGCTACGTCGGCCGGATGATGGCCATGTGCCGGGCGTTCGGCGACGAGCCGGGTCGCAACCTGGAGATCCTCATCGGCCAGATGGTCAACCTCGTCCGCGACGGCACGCCGGTCAAGATGAGCAAGCGCGCGGGCGCGGTCATCACTCTCGAGGATCTTGTGGATGCCATCGGCGTGGACGCCGCCCGGTACGCACTGGCCCGCTTCTCGCCGGATTCCACGATCGACCTTGATCTCGACTTGTGGGCGCAACACACCAACGACAATCCGGTCTACTACGTCCAGTACGCGCACGCCCGGCTGGCGTCGATCTTTCGCAACGCCGACGAGCTCGGGGTCGAACGCGGAGACCTCAAGCCGGAGTTGCTGGATCACGAGCGGGAGTCTGCTCTGCTCGGCGCCCTCGGGGAGTTTCCTCGCATCGTGACGACGGCCGCCGAACTCCGCGAGCCGCATCGAGTTGCCCGTTATCTGGAGGACCTCGCCGCCGCCTTCCACAAGTTCTACGACGACTGCCGCGTGCTGCCGATGGGTGACGAGGAGACGACGGACGTGCACCGGGCCCGGCTCTGGCTGGTCGAAGCGACCCGGATCGTCATCGCGAACGGGCTGCGTCTGCTCGGCGTGACGGCGCCGGAGCGGATGTAACCGATGGCCTCGCACGAGGCCGGCGCGCTGCACGCGGACGCCGGCTCCCGCGGCCCGCTGTGGCTCCGTGTGCCCGCCGACATCAACTCCCTGGTGCCGAGGCTGTGGCCGCGTACCGTCGAGCGGGCCGCTGGCGGCGTGCTGTGCGTGGGGGGCGTCGGCGTCGACGTGATCGCAGAAAGCTTCGGGACGCCGGCGTACGTGGTCGACGAAAACGACCTCAGGTCGCGCGCGCGAGATTTCAAGGTCGCCTTCGACAAGGCCTTCGCGACCTTCGGCACCGGAGCGGAGACGTTCTACGCGGGTAAGGCGTTCATGAACCTCGCCATCGCTCGGTGGATCGCGGACGAGGGCCTGAGCCTCGACGTGTGCACCGGCGGCGAGCTCGCGGTTGCGCTGCGGGCGGGATTCCCGCCGGATCGAATCGGAATGCACGGCAACAACAAGTCCGAGACGGAGCTCGCCCGCGCCCTGGCGGCGGGCGTTGGCCGGATCGTCGTTGATTCTGCTGTGGAGATCGACCGGTTGTCGCGCCTGGCCCGCGACCTGGGCACACGCGCAAAGGTGATGGTGCGCATCACCGTGGGAGTTGAAGCGCACACCCACGAGTACATCGCCACTGCTCATGAGGACCAGAAATTCGGGTTCTCGCTGGCCGGCGGATCCGCTCGTGCCGCTGTCTCTGCGGTGCTCGCCGATCCCGCCCTCGAGCTGCTCGGACTGCACTCGCACATCGGCTCGCAGATCTTCGACACAGCCGCGTTCGAGGTCGCCGCCCGCCGCACGCTTGGGCTGCACGCCCAGATTCGCGACGAGCACGGTGTGGAGCTCCCCGAGCTCGGCCTCGGCGGCGGGTTCGGCATGGCGTACACGACGCAGGACGATCCGCAGCCGCCCGACGAGTTGGCAGCCGAAATGGCGGCGATCGTCGGAACGGACTGCCAGACGCTCGGCGTTGCCGTGCCGCGGGTCAGCGTGGAGCCCGGCCGCGCGATCGCCGGGCCGAGCACGCTCACGCTGTACGAGATAGGCACCGTCAAGCCGGTCGAGCTCGACGCCGGCTCGACCCGCACCTATGTCGCCGTCGACGGCGGGATGAGCGACAACATCCGCACCGCCCTGTACGGCGCGGACTATTCCTGCACCCTGGCCGGCCGCCGCTCCGATGCTCCGCCGGTGTTGGCGCGGGTCGTCGGCAAGCACTGCGAAAGCGGCGACATCGTCGTGAAGGACGAGTTCCTCCCAGCCGACGTCAGGCCAGGCGATCTGCTGGCCGTTCCAGGCACTGGTGCCTACGCCCGGAGCATGGCGAGCACCTACAACCACGTGCCGCGCCCGCCCGTGGTGGCGGTCCGCGACGGCCAGGCTCGGGTGATCGTCCGTCGCGAGACCGAAGACGACCTGCTCCGGCTCGACGTCGATTGAGCTGAGCACGCCCTGGCGCCGAGTCCATGTCTCGCATCATGGACGATGGGCGGCGGACAGGAACCGGTGCCCGAAACTGGCCAACGGCCCAGAAACCGGCGAAAGAGGCGTCGAATGAGCACGGTGCGTGTCGCGTTGCTCGGATGCGGCAACGTCGGCTCCGAGGTGGCGCGCCTGCTCACCGATCACGCCGACGACTTGGCGGCCCGTATCGGCGCTCGCCTCGAACTGATCGGTGTGGCGGTACGCCGCATTGGCCGCGATCGGAGCGCAAGCGGCCTGGACCCATTGTTGTTCACGACCGACGCCGTCGGGCTGGTGACTCGCCCCGATGTCGACGTGGTGGTCGAGTTGATCGGCGGCATCGAGCCGGCGCGCTCGCTCGTCCTCTCCGCGATGGAGTCCGGCGCGTCTGTCGTCAGCGCCAACAAGGCGCTGCTGGCCGAAGACAGCGCGACGTTGCACGCCGCCGCCGAGAAGCATGGCGTGGACCTGTACTACGAGGCGGCCGTCGGCGGCGCCATACCGCTGCTCAGACCACTACGCGAGTCGCTGTCCGGCGACCGCATCCGCCGAGTGCTCGGGATCGTCAACGGGACGACGAACTTCGTCCTCGACAAGATGGACGGCTCCGGCGCCGGATTCGCCGAGGCGCTGGAGGACGCCCAGGCACTCGGTTTCGCGGAGGCGGACCCGACCGCGGACATCGAGGGTTTCGACGCCGCTGCCAAGGCCGCCATCCTGGCGTCGATAGCCTTCCACTCGCCAGTCGTCGCCGCCGATGTCCACCGGGAAGGGATCGCGGAGGTTACCTCCGCCGACATCGCCAGCGCCCGGGACATGGACGCCGTCGTCAAGTTCGTCGCCATTTGCGAGCTCTCGGAGGACGAGGGGTCCGTCGGGGTTCGCGTGCACCCGGCGATGCTGCCGCGCTCACATCCGCTGGCCAGCGTGCGCGGCGCGTACAACGCCGTGTTCGTCGAGAGCGATGCCGCGGGCCGGCTGATGTTCTACGGTCCGGGCGCCGGTGGCGCGCCGACAGCCAGTGCTGTTCTCGGCGACCTCGTGACCGTCGCGCGAAACCGGCTGACCGGCGCCGTCGGCCCGGGGGCATCGTGGTACGCAGACCGTCCCGTGCACCCCATGGGCCAGACCAGAACCCGCTACCACATCAGCCTCGACGTCGACGACCGACCGGGCGTCCTGGCCGCCGTCGCCGCGGTCTTCGCCGCTCACGGTGTCTCGATCGAGACCGTCCGGCAACGGATGCATGGACCTGACGACGCCGAACTCGTCATCGTGACGCACCACTCGACCGATGAGGCGCTCACGGCCACCGTGGCGGGTCTGCGCGAGCTGGCCGCGGTGCGCGACGTCCTGTCGGTGATGCGGGTGGAGGGAGACCAGCCATGACCCACCTCTGGCGAGGTGTCATCGAGGAGTACCGCACCCGGCTGCCGGTGAGTGACGAGACACCCGTGGTGACGTTGCGAGAAGGCGGCACACCGCTCGTCCCGAGCGCATGGTTGACCGGGCTGACCGGCTGTTCGGTCCACCTCAAGGTCGAGGGGTCGAATCCGACCGGATCGTTCAAGGACCGCGGGATGACGGTCGCGATCTCCAAAGCGTTGGAGGAAGGCGCCAAGGCCGTCGTCTGCGCGTCGACGGGGAATACCAGCGCGTCGGCGGCAGCGTACGCGGTGCGGGCCGGGATGACCCCGAACGTACTGATCCCCGATGGCAAGATCGCCGGGCCAAAGCTCGCGCAGGCAGTGGTTCACGGCGGCCGGATCGTGGCAGTGGACGGGACGTTCGACGACTGTCTCCAGCTGGCCCGGGCGCTGGCCAGCGACTTCCCCGTGGCGCTGGTCAACTCGCTCAACCCGCATCGACTGGCCGGTCAGAAGACCGCTGCCTTCGAAATCGTCGACGACCTCGGGGATGCGCCCGAGGTCCACGTGCTGCCCGTGGGAAACGGCGGGAATATCTCGGCGTACTGGATGGGTTATCAGGAGTACGCGGCCAACGGTCCAGCGACCCGATGCCCCCGGATGTGGGGTTTCCAGGCCGCCGGAGCCGCACCGATCGTGCGGGGCGAACCGGTCGCCAAGCCCGCGACTGTGGCCAGCGCCATCCGGATCGGCAACCCCGCGCTGTGGGACCGCGCCGTCGCCGCCCGCGACGAGTCCAACGGGATGATCGACGAGGTGACCGATGAGCAGATCCTCGTCGCTCAGCAGGAGCTGTCCAGCCATGAAGGACTGTTCGTGGAGCCGGCGTCTGCCGCGGGTGTGGCCGGACTCGTCGCGGCTACCGCGTCGGGCAAGGTCGACACCGGCCAGGTGGTCGTCGTGACGGTGACCGGTCATGGTCTCAAAGACGTCGACGTCGCCAGCGCGGCGTACGGCGCCGTACGACCAGAGGTGATACCTGCCGACGTCGCCGCCGCCGCGTCAGTGTTGGGCTTGGCATGAATCGCGCCGTCCGTGTATCCGTCCCCGCGACGAGTGCCAACATCGGGCCGGGCTTCGATGCGCTGGGCCTGGCGCTCGACTTGCACGATGTCATCGAGGCCCACACCGTCCCAGCCGAGCCAGGCGGGACGCTGACGGTTGCCATCGAGGGGATCGGCGCCGACAAGCTGCCGCGGGACGCGTCGCATCTCGTGGTTCAGGCCATGCACGTCATCTTCAAACTCGCCGGCCAGGAGCCGCCGGCCGTCCACCTGCGCTGTGTGAACGAGATCCCCCTTGGTCGGGGTCTCGGGTCTTCGGCCGCCGCGATCGTCGCCGGGGTGTTGGGCGCTCGTGCCCTCGTCGAGGGAGGGCCGGACCTGGTGGACGACGAGGCAGTGCTGGCGGTCGCGGCCGGCTTGGAGGGTCATCCCGACAACGTCGCCCCGTGCCTGCTCGGCGGGTTGACGCTCGCCTGGAACCCTGGTGAGCGGGCGAGGGCAATTCGCCTCGATGTCCACCCGGACCTGCGGCCGGTCCTGTGCGTTCCCGAGCAGACGCTGCCCACCGAGGCAGCCCGTGGGCTGCTGCCCGACGTCGTGCCGCACGGGGACGCTTCCCGCAACGCGGCCCGGGCCGCACTCCTGGTCGAAGCGCTGCGCAGCCGGCCGGATCTGCTCTTGGACGCCACGGAGGACCACCTGCACCAGGACTACCGGGCGGAGGCGATGCCCGAGACGCTGGCGCTGGTGACCCGCCTGCGGTCGAGTGGGCTGCCCGCGGTGGTGTCCGGCGCGGGACCGTCGGTGCTCGTGCTCACCGGCCCCTCGGACACCCTCGCCGAGGTCCGCGATGTCGTCGGTGCCGGCAATTGGCAGGTCCGGGCCTTGGGCATCGACCATGGCGGTGCCGTCGTCGAGTCCATCTGACCGTCTGCTCGGCGCCGGTTGGGCGTCAACGCTGTTGACGTCCGCTGCGCGTGTTATTCTCGGGAACGCACCGATGCCTTCCGGGCTGGTAGCCACTCTCCTGACGCGGGTTCGTCCCGCCGCAGGACACTGTGTACCTCGCACCGCACCACGTACGGTCGGGCCGTACCGAGGGGGACGGACAACCCACAGCGCCGCGTGCACACCCGCATCCGGGGTTCTTGCCTCGGAGCGTCCCACGCGCCGGCTTTCTTGGTCGGCGCCGGTCCAAGGAAGGACCCTGAGTGACAGATACTGAACTGACCGGAGTCCCGGGCCAACCGCCCGAGACCCCCACCGACGACGTCGCGGATCGGCCCCGACGTCGCCGTGCTGGCGGACTCGACGGGATGGTCCTCGCCGAACTCCAGCAACTCGCCGGCAGCCTCGGCATAAGCGGAACCGGCCGCATGCGAAAGAGCCAGCTCGTCGAAGCGATTCGCCTGGCCCAGGGCGGCGGAGCCGGCCGGACCGACGGCGGCAGGCCGGCAGCGCCACTCGTGACGGAGCCGCAGCCCTCGCCCCAAACGAGCACCCAATCGCCCAGCCCGTCGTCGTCACCGCGATCTGACGACCGTGACGTGGAGCGCGACGACCGCGAGCGAGCCGACGTGAGCGCGGAGGTCCGCACAGACGACCGCGGCCATGTCAGTGCCGAGATCCGCCCCGACGACCGTTCCGATGCCGGCGGCGACGATCGGCGCCAGAGCCAGCCCCGCGGCGAGCAACCCGACCAGCAGGACCGTCGCGGCGGCAGTGTTCCGGTCGAGCGCCGCGACGACGTCGACGGTCGCGGCGGGGACCGCCGGCCGGCCGGCCAGCAGGTGAGCCAGCGCGACGACGACGAGGACGGCGACCGCCGCAACCGCCGTCGTCGGCGAGACCGGCGCGGCAGCAACCGCGACCGGGACCGCCGGGCCGCCGGCGGCGGCAACCGTGACCGGGTCGACGAGCCTTCGGTCACGGAGGACGACGTGCTCATCCCGGTGGCAGGGATACTGGACATCCTCGACAACTACGCGTTCGTGCGGACCTCCGGTTATCTGCCCGGGCCCAACGACGTCTACGTGTCCTTGGCGATGGTCCGACGCAACGGACTTCGGAAGGGCGACGCGGTCACCGGTGTTGTCCGGCAGCCGCGGGAGGGCGAGAAACAGCAGAAGTTCAACGCTCTGGTCCGCGTCGACACCGTTAACGGTGCGGACACCGAAACCGCCCAGCACCGCCCCGAGTTCGCCAAGCTGACACCCCTGTACCCGCAGGACCGGCTCCGGCTGGAGACCGAGCCCGGCATCGCGTCCACCCGGGTCATCGATCTGGTCGCTCCGATCGGCAAGGGTCAACGCGGGCTGATCGTCTCGCCATCGAAAGCCGGCAAGACGCTGATCCTGCAAGCAATAGCCAACGCGATCACCACGAACAACCCGGAGACCCACCTCATGGTCGTGCTCGTCGACGAGCGACCGGAGGAGGTCACCGACATGCAGCGGGCAGTGAAGGGAGAGGTCATCGCCTCGACCTTCGACCGGCCGGCCGAGGACCACACCACGGTGGCCGAGCTGGCCATCGAGCGGGCCAAGCGGCTGGTCGAGCTCGGCGGGGACGTCGTCGTGCTGCTCGACTCGATCACCCGGCTCGGTCGGGCCTACAACCTGGCTGCGCCGGCAAGTGGGCGGATCCTCTCCGGTGGCGTCGACTCCAGCGCCTTGTACCCGCCGAAGCGCTTCTTCGGAGCCGCCCGGAACATCGAGCATGGCGGCTCGCTGACGATCATCTCCACAGCGCTGGTCGAGACCGGCTCGCGGATGGACGAGGTGATCTTCGAGGAGTTCAAGGGCACCGGCAACATGGAGCTCAAGCTCGACCGCAAGCTCGCGGACAAGCGGATCTTCCCCGCGGTGGACGTCGACCCGTCCGGCACCCGCAAGGAGGAGATCCTTATGGCCCGCGACGAGCTCCAGATCACCTGGAAGCTGCGCCGCGTGCTGCACGCCCTCGAGACGCAGCAGGCCCTGGAGCTCCTCCTGGACCGCATGAAGAAGACCAAGAGCAACGCCGAGTTCCTTCTCCAGGTCCAGAAGACGATTGTCAGCAACGACCGCGACTAGTTCTCACATGATCGACGCCCTGGGCGATCCGCCGCCCGGGGCGTCGTCACGTACGGCGTGCGAGGAATAGCCGATGGCCTGGGAAGGTTGCAA
>DASSDH010000219.1:0-4913 GCA_035697245.1 Jiangellaceae bacterium | reverse complement strand
GGGCCAGGGCCGTACGCCCGGGCTTCTCTCTCGATGACAGGAGGGACGCGGACGCGGTCGTGGAGCTGTGCCGACGGCTGGACGGAATCCCGCTGGCGCTCGAACTGGCCGCTGCGCGCAGCGCCCTCCTCGCACCCCGCGCCCTGCTCGACCGGATCGGGACCGCACTCGACTTGGGTGCGGGAGCGACCGACCTGCCGGCCCGACAGCGGACCCTGCGCGACACGCTCGCATGGAGTGAGCAGTTGCTCTCCTCAGCGCAGAGCGCGCTGCTCGCTCGATTGTCGGTGTTCGCAGCGCCGTGGACGCTCTCGGACGCGGACGGGGTAGCTCACCAATCTGCTGGCGATGTTCTGGACGAAGTCGCCGTGCTGGTGGAGAACAACATGGTCGTACCTGCTCCAGATGCTCCTGGTGAGCCACGATTCCGTCTGTACGAGACCGTTCGGGCCTACGCTTCCGAACTGCTCGACGAGGCAGCCCGCGAGCAGACCGAGGCGGCTTACGTCGCGCGCTTGACGCGGCAGGGGGCAGTGCTGTCGGCTCGCATCCGCTCCTCTGACCACGAGCGGTGATGGCCGAGTTCCTACTGGTGTGGCCGGACGTGCGGCGAGCCTGGGAACTTGCGCTGAAGTGCGAGGACGCCGAGTCGAAGTGCCTCGCGTCGATGAGTCTGGTGCCGCTGTGGCTCAACGGTCGTGTGCTCGAGGCATACGACCTAGTCGAGGCTTCGATCAGGCTCGCCGACGAGGTACAGCCACGCCGGCACGGCGACCTAGTAGTGGTGGCTACCCAGGCGCTGTATCACCTTGGCAACTACGACCGGGCCGGCGAACTCGTCGACCGGCTCGAACGGGACGTCCCGGCACCGAGGGATCCCGACATGGTCAGGGCGGTGCCGATCCTGCGCGGCTTGATCGCCATGGCGGAAGGAGACCTCGACGGCAGCGAGCGGGAGCTCCGACGGTCGGTGGAGTTGTTGGAATCCGAGAAGTCCGCCAGTACGGGCTGGCTCGATGCCTACGCCCATACCGGCGTCGGCACAGTTCTCGCGCTGCGCGGTGACATCGACGGCGCCATCCGCGAACTCACGGCGGCGCGCGAGCTCGGCCGCGAATTTGGCAACGTCGGTGCCGAGATGGAGTCGCATGTGTTCGAGGCCGATCTGCACCTCGCTTCCGGGCGCAGTGACAAAGCTCGCGAGCTGCTCGAGTCGGCCTGCGCTTTGGTGGAGCTGCGGCCGTTCTACGAAGGGAATGCCTACTGCCTCGAGGAGGTGGCGGCGTACGCGGCCGGCGGCGGTAACACGACCGGTGCCGCCCGGTTGCTGGGTCTGGCACAGGCCCTCCGCGATGTTCTAGGAACACGCAGCTGGGCATTACTCCAGCCCCTGAGCGAGCGAATCCACGACGTGGTGCGGTCGGCATCGCACGGGTCATCATTCGATGCCGCGTACGCCGAGGGCCGCGCCCTCGACCCACGTTCCGGTGCGGCGCTCTGCCGGACCGCCCTCGCGCTTCCCGTCGCTCCCCCCGGCAACGTCGCGGCCAAGCGCACCTAGACGCACCAGCGTCGCCGTCGGTGCCCTCCGACGGCGTGGAAATCTGCTCCAAAGATGGCAGCACGGCCCTTGAACTGCGGAAATGTCAGTGGAGCTTGTCGGACGTTACGAGCCCGTCAGGCCAGGTCGAGACGGTCAAAGCGCTCGCGACGGGGCTGTGGCAGCGGCCCCGCAAATGGTCGTTCACCCCACCTGGAACGCTCCGGCCGCCTTGTGTCTTAACCGATTCACGAGCTTGTACACCTTGTCTGCTTCCGGTGTGTCGTAAAACCGGCTCACTGAGGCTGCCCGTCAGCGTTCGAAGTGCCAGCGAGTCGCGCCGTGCGGTTCCGCGGTGGCGACCCCGAACGCGGTGTGGAAGGTGAAGCGGTACAGGTGCCACGGCGGCGGTCCGGCGCTCGGGGCGCTGAACGGCGCGATGAACGCGTCGCCCTCCACCTCGGCAGGCCACCCGCCCTCGCGGTACAGGCGGGCCATCCGCTCCAGCGTCGGCGGATCGGTGACCCTGGCCGCCTCGCCCTCCAGGACCAGGTCGATGCCCTCCAGCCCGACGGAGAATGTGCAGGCCGGGTTCGCCGCCAGGTTGCGAGCCTTGCGGGCGCTGGGTCCGCTGGTGAAGTAGATGTCGCCGTCGAGCCATGCAGCGCCGACGCTGGCGGCGTGGGGGCGGCCGTCCGGCCGGGATGTCCCGAGGAAGTACGGAGTGCCTGGCTGCGCCGGGCTGGCCACGAGGAGGTCATGCGGCCTGCTCCACGGCAACGGCGGGGATCCGTAGCGGTCGAGATTGGTCACCTCGACGGGCTCTCGGTCGGTCATCGCTCACCTCCGGTCAGGTCCACGCCGATCCGCGCGGAACGGTACACCCCCGACCGAGAGGAACTATGGGCGATCATTCGAACGAATTCCCAACCCGGACGCGATCGCCCGGATCGACCATCCCGCGGCCAGGCCGCAGGAGATCTCCTTCCGATCCGCCATCCTCAACCGGCCCGGTGGCCGTCGACGCGGCACTGGTCTGATCCCGCCACAGCGCAGCAGATACCCGCGACCGGCCCGCAACCGCACCCACACCTGGCCATTCCGCGGCGGACTGTGGGGGCGGTAGTTCCACGCCACCTATCCCTCCGCTGCCCTGAAACTCATCCATCATGGAAGCCAGCAACTCGGAGGCCTCACGCTGGATCTCGGGGTCGTTCTCAGGGTCGTCGAGCCCATTCCGAGAACGACCGCCTCGTAATGCGCCTTCGCTCGCAGGTAAAGCGAGAAGGCTTCCCGGGCGTCAGGATCCCGGCGAAGTTCTGCCGGGGCACCGAGATTTTCCGAGGGCTTCCCCGCGATGGTTTGACGCACGGTAGTCGCGCGTCGGTTGGTCTCTCTCTCTCCTGGGTGAGGAGTTTGTGACTTCCGAACCCGTCGGGCGGACGAGTGCTACCTGTCCGCCAACGGTCCCAGGGCTCTGGCCAGTGCCTCAGTGAGAATGCGGGTGGTCGAGCCGTCCTGTTCGCCGTGGTCGGGATTGAACTCGGCGAACGTCATGCCGGCGAAACCCGGTTGTGCCGCGAACTCTGAAAGCGCCGTCATGGCCTCGGCCTTCGTCAGCCCTTTGTTATACAGCGGTACGTCGGCGACGGGAAGGTCATAGAAGTCGATCACGTCAACGTCGAAGTGCACAACGAAGCGATCCGCGGCGAGGGCCTTCAGTGCCCGGAGTGCGCCGACCCGGGGATCTGCCTTGACGTCGCTCGCGGGGAACCGAGGGCTCGGGACCAGACCGTCCCGATCTTCTTCCGGCTCGCCGTATCCGAAGAAGCACAGGCGTTCCGGGCTCAGCAGCGGGCGCCGGGGCCCAATGCCCGCAAGTACGGGAGCCGTGCCTGGCAGATCGAGCAGGTGGCGGACACCGAGCCCGTCCAGGACGCTCTCCGGGTTGTCCGGGTCGTTGGACAGGTCCTGTCCGCCGTCGAAGTACAGCAACGCCATGTCCTCGTCGTGGGCCACCGCGGCACTGTAGAGCGCGATCGCCAGCGTGCAGTCCCCACCGACTACAAGTGGGATCTGGCCGGCCTCGAAGATCCGAAACACCTGCGCTCGGGTGTCGGACAAGACTTCCAGGACACGTGTCAGGTTGTGCGGTTGCCGCTCGGTCGGGTGCGGTCGCCACCGGGCGACCGGGCGGTCGCCGTGGTCCTCCACCATGAGCCCGGCCTCACGCAGCAGTCCGATAAGGCCGGCCTGTCGTAAGGCCGCCGGTGCCTTCTCCTGTCCGGGCCAGTGCGCCGCCGCGCTGGAGGGAACACCGACCAGTCCCAGTGTCGTGCTCATGCGCCCGAGGCTACGTGCGCCCACCGACAGCAGGTGGACAGCGGGCGTCCTGTCGAGCGCGCACCCGTTGCCGCCTCGGCAGGGAGACATTCCGGACCACGACCGGCGACCTGCACCGCCGATCACATCGCTCACATTGATGATCGACATGCCGCCATCGGGGAATCCAAGTGTCCGCCGTGGGGAGCCGACTTGTCCGTGAGCGGGGAGTTCAGAATGTCCGCTGACACTGCAAGGCCCCCGAGAGCCGCCCTACCCCAAGGTGGGGCGGCTTCTTGCTGCCCCGGATTCCGCGAGATCATCGAGTCGCAGTCGGCCCCGTTTCCCACGCAGTGTCGGCCATGGAGTCAGCGGCGGGCGGGGGGCGGGATTCAACAACGGCGGGCCGAGTTCAGCGCTGCGAGGCTCGCCGGGAGCCGATGCCGGCCGGCCAGCCGAGCCGGCGACAGCGCGCGGGGGAAGGGCAGGCGAGGCAGCGACGAGCGCGGCGCGGGCAGTGCCGTCAGCCCCGATGTGAGTGCGGCAACGCTCCATGGTGCCCGGCCTCGTTGGTTTACACCCCAAAGTCCCCCAGGCTTACCCGGTAGGAATCCGGCTGCACGTACGCTGCACGCGGGACACCGGACCTGGGACCATGATCGCGCTGTAGATCTGTGACCTGCGGAAACACTGGTGGAGCTTGTGCGCCTCTACTCGAACCCTGATGTTCGGGACATGGTGGCGCATGCTGCCAAGGCGGTCACCCATGTCAGGCTCGACCACTACAGCGCCGCTTCCCCTCTTTCGGCTCGCCGACGCTGGCGGCTCGTCGACCGACTGGGCGAGCAGATCATCCGCGAGCTGCTGACAGACAGCCGTGCCGGTACACCACAACGAGAACTGGCTGAGCGGTACGGCATCAGCGTGAGCAGCGTAAAGCGCATCCTGCGCCATTGATCTCAACCTGAAGCACTACTACAGCGCATAGCTATCGCGGCTGCGCTACCTCGGGGCGCAACCTCACGCTGCCCGTCACCAATGTCGTGAGACC
>DASSDH010000218.1:0-3530 GCA_035697245.1 Jiangellaceae bacterium | reverse complement strand
GCCGGTGTCGTCGCGGAGCAGCTCGGTCACCGTCACGCCGAACCGCACATCGGCCCCGGCCGCGATCGCGGCGTCCGCGAGCACCCGGTCCAGGACGGTGCGGCGAGGCGCGTACAGCGCACGGACGCCGGCGGCCGGCTTGAGCGTTATCGGGGTGGTCTCGTCCGGGTAGTGGAAGACGACCCTGGT
Organism: Jiangellaceae bacterium; assembly: GCA_035697245.1. GTDB lineage: Bacteria > Actinomycetota > Actinomycetes > Jiangellales > Jiangellaceae > JACVRX01. The sequence goes on along the minus strand of DASSDH010000218.1, from coordinate 3,341 downwards.
CACCGGTGGCGTGCCAGCGGCGACGATCTCGTCGAGCAGGCCCCAGCGCTGCAACTGCAGCACGCCACCACGCATGAGTGCGTGGGTCGAGACTGTGTCGCTGCCGTACCTGGCGCGGTCGAGCACGAGGACACGCAGGCCTCGTCGGGCCAGCAGCATCGCCGTCGCGGATCCGGCGCAGCGCGCACCGACGATGATCACGTCGTGGGTCGATCGGTTCACGGCTGTCACACTCCTGCTCGTGCGGATAGGGATGGTCGGACCGAACGCGACCGGTCCGACGTCTCGATCTGCTCGCTGATGGCCCGGGCGTCGTGGCGGGCGCCGTCGATAAAGCTGGAGTCGCGCCGGTGCAGGAATCGCTGGCCGATGACGTAGAGGCCAGGGGCCGGGGTGATGCCCCGGTATTGCCGCACGTCGCCGTGGCGGTCGAACACCGGCACCCGAAGCCACGGGTATCGATGCCGGAAGCCGGTGGCCCATACGACGGTCGAGATGCCAGCCACTTTCAGGTCGATTGCGTCCAGCTGGCTGGTCACCCTGACCGGACGAACTGGGCGTTTCGGCAGCACCTCGCCCTCGAGGCCAGCGGAGTCGATGAAGTGGTCGATCTTGGCCAGCGTCCGCTCCAGCCGCGCCTCGGTGGCGGCGAGCGTCACCGGCAGGTCGTCGCCGAACCGCACCCGGTGACCGTCCGTGTGGGTGAGCCGGCCGGTGATCACGACGCCCGCCTCGTTCAGCGTCGCCAGGTTGAGCTCGTCGGTGGACGCTCCCCCGCGGAGCTGGATCGATGGTTCCCGGCGGGCCAATCGCGGGTCGCGGACCTGGTCGATCGTGCGGCTCATTGCACCGATCTGCTCCAGCCACCACATGATGTCCATGCCGCGGTACCGGCGCGGCATCCGGGTGTGCGTCCCGACCGCCAGGACGACCTCGCGCCCGGCCTGGCGAAGCTCGGCAGCGATCTGGGCGCCGGAGGCCGAGGCACCGACCACGAGGACGCCGCCGTCCGGCAGCTGGTCCGGGTTGCGGTACCGGTTGGTGTGGATCTGCCGGATGCTCGGATCAAGACGAGCGGCGTGAAGGTCCGGCAGGTGGGGACGTGCGCCGGTGGCCATGACCACGTGGCGGGCGAGCCAGGAGCCCTGCGTGGTGGTGACCCGGTAGCCGTCGGCGAGCGACTCGACGTCGGTCACCTCGGTCCAGGCCTGGACGGGAGCGCCGAACGAGCGTGCGTAGGCGTCGACATGACCGGTCACCTCGGCGGCCGTCATGAAGCCTTCGGAGTCGGAACCCTGATATCGCCAGCCGGGCAAGCGGGTCATCCAGTTGGGCGTCAGCAGGCGCAGCGAATCCCAGCGCGAGCTGCGCCAGCTCTCCGCCAGCCGTCCACGGTCGAGCACGACGTGGTCCCGGCCGGCGTCGGTCAGGCAGCGGCTGGTCGCCAGCCCGGCGTGTCCGGCCCCGATGACGACTGTGTCGATCGTTCGCATCCCGTCCTCGTCTCTGCGCGGCGCGGCCGCCCGGTGGTTGCCAGGCGGCCGCGACGCCTTCGTCAGTCGACCGTGATGTCGATGGCGATCGGCACGGAGTTGGTGATGACGTCGTACACGGCCGAGCGATCCCTGGAGCGCTCGACGAGTGCACGCAACTTCTCTGCCGGAGCGTTGCCCTTGACCTTGAAGCTGACCCGGATCTGCTCGTAGCCGTTGCGGACCTCGTCGGACAGTCCGAGCAGCCCGAGCAGGTTGATGTCGCCCTCGACGGTCGACTCGACCTCGGTCAGTTCGATGCCGCGGGCCGCGGCGATGTTGGCCAGGCCCGATGTGAGGCACGCCGCGAGCGCGGCCAGCACGTACTCCACCGGTGCTGGGCCGTTGTCTTGACCGGTGAGCACGGCCGGGTGGTCGGCGTCGATGACGGTCTCGTGGCGGTGTTCCATCTCCTGGCCGGCGCCGAAGAACCCGTGCATGGAGCTCCGGTTGTGGGTGCCGCTCACCCACCTGTTCTTCGCCCGGAACTGGAACTTGGCGATGTCGGGCTGTGCCTTGACGGCGTCGAGCGTGGCGAACAGCGTCGGTGTGTCGACCCCGTTGAGAGGCAGTCTTTCTGTGGTGATGGTGGTCATTTCGGACCCTTTCTGGGTAGTGGTGTTCTGACAGGTCGGACGTTAGGTCGGTGGCCTTCCCGGAACCTTCCCGGCGGGCTTCGCGAGTTCGAGGCGGACATCAGGCCGGCACGACCGCGCTGAGGATCCACAACGTCGGCATCCCGGCGAGCAGGGCGGCGTACGGGCGGCCGGTGAGGCGCACGGCGACCACGGCCACGACAACGGCCGCGAGTGGCGCGGTCCATCCGGCGACGTCGACATCGGCGGTGTTCGCGGCAATCCCGCCGGCCGCCAGTGCGGCGAAGGCCGCCGGAGCCACGAAGGTCGACGCCCGCTCCAGAAGTGCCGGCATCGTCACCCGGTCGGCGAGCACGACCATGCTGATGCGGAACAGGTAGCTCCCCAGCCCCGCGGCGACGATGACGAGCCAGGCGTTCATCGGCTGTCCTCCCTGACGGTCAGCGCCGCGCCGAGGCCGGCGACGATCGCGAGCACGACTCCGATGTGCAGTGGCGCGGAGATCGCGACGACGGCGACCACCGCGGCGGTCAGGGCCGCTCGTCGGGTCGCCCGGTCTCCGAGCTTGGGGACGATCTCGCCCACCAGGTAGAGCGGGATGACGAACTCGAGATGGAGTGCTGCGGGCAGTTGTGCGCCGAGCGTTGCCCCGGCACCGATGGCCAGCAGCCAGCCGACCCACAGCGTGATCGCACCACCGAGGTAGTACGCGTGAGCGTCGCTGCGCCCGCCTGGGCGCTGGTAGCGGTCGATTCCGACGACGAAGGACGGGTCGATGAGCAGATATGCCGCCATGGCCCGCCACCACCGCGGTGTTCCCCGCCAGTGGGTCGCGATCGCTCCCGAGTAGAGGATGAGCCGCAGGTTGATGACCAGCGCGGTGATGACGACGACGACCGGGGCGGTCCCGGCGTCCAGCATCTCGATGGCGGCGATCTGGGAGCTGCCGGCGTAGATCGCTGGACCGGTCAGCCACCCGGCGAGGGTCGGAATGTCGGCCTGCGCCGCACTGACGCCGATCACCAGCCCGAACGGCGTCACACCGGCGAGCCATGGCACCATCGCCCGGGCCCCCGCGGCGAACTCTCCGCCACGGACGCCCTGGATGGGTGCGACTGAGACAGCTGTCACCGCGTGCCGCCGGCCAGCGCCTGGTCGGGTCGTACCCAGCGGGTGCGCAGTCGCTGAACATGGGCGGTGACCAGCTGACGCC
>DASSDH010000217.1:0-5358 GCA_035697245.1 Jiangellaceae bacterium | reverse complement strand
GTGTACCACTTGGGATCGAGTCCCTGTGGCTCTTGGGCACTCAGTCTGCCCGTATGATCCCGACTCATCGTCGACGTCCTCTTGGAGCGGGCTCCTTCTGAGGCATCTTTCGGCTCTGGCCCGAACGGCAAAGAGCCCGGGAAGGACCGGATCTTTTCAGTTGTGCCGGTTCACAAGGATCGAGCGGCGCTGCTGCGGCGACTGCCCGGTTGCAGGCGGCGATCACGACGTTGGTGAGATTGCCGAGTCCACGGCGAGCCGGTTCGGGCAGCGGGATCAACGCAGGCCAATCCCCAGCCGACGTGTTGCGAGCGATGCCCTCCCCGACCACGCGCAGACGCACCAACAGACCCGGTCCGGCCGTCGGAGCAAGCGATATCGGGAGAGGTACCGCCCACAGTCGAGCCGCTGACTGGACGACCTGGCCCCAGGTCCTCGCCGTGGCCGGGCCTTGGCTAGTCAAGACTTCGAGGAGCGTCTCTCGCGAGACTGCATCACTTTCGGCCGGCAGCTCGCCTACCGTGCGTCGGTCACGGGCCGGCACTGGTATTCACCTCCCAGATCAGCTCACCGACTAGCGCCCTGACGCTCAGCAGCCGGGATGGTGCGCCCTCGAGACAGATCTGATGCAGCAAGTGCTCAGCCGGTGTAGGCCCCTCCAGCCGAGCCCGGCGTGGCAACAGGCTTGATGCCTCGTCCGCTGCCGAGTCGATCCCCAAAGCAAGTAGCTGGCGCGATGACCAGGGACCACCTTCATCCGCCTGCGCCCCTGCCAGCTCAGCAGCGCGTCGAAGTAGCCGTGCAACGCCAGCCACCGTCTCAACGACTTTCGCGTCCAGCTGCTCTATGCCCACTCCGCTTTCCTTTGCTAAGAAGGTTGTCCAATGAAGCCACAAGCGACGACCATGAGGCGGGAGAGCGCATCACCTGTGGATAAAAAGACTCTTTGCAGGCCGTAAGCGCTGGCGGAAGGTGCAGGCGGTCACTGGTCGCTCCTCGGCTAAGAAGATCAACGTGGGCGTCCGCACTTCTTCGGCGTTTGGGTACAGCTTGGAAGAGTCGCGCAACGGCGAGCGCGAGTGAGGCTCCCGGACAAACTGGTGTTGACGAGCAGTTCACCGGCGCGGCCCTCTTGGCGCCGGACTTTGCGGGCGAATGATCTGAAGGGACTCGGCTGAGTGTCCGCGAGACGCAGCTTGATCGAGCCTGATTGATCGGGTCATATCGCTGGGGTCGAGTTGAGCGGCCGCGGCGACAGCCTGGTTGGTGGCGGCGATGACATCGTCGGCGAGGTTGATCAGTCCCCGCCTAGCTGGCTCCGGCAGCGGGATCAGTCGAGGCTGAGCGCATCTTCCGGGCCGCTTACGCATTCGGTCAGGTCATCTACGCCGCGCGGAAGGCTCGTGGCCTTCGTCAGGCCGACCTCGCTGAGCTCAGCGGCATCGCGCAGGCGGACATCAGCCGGATCGAGCGTGGCCAGATCGCACCCACGACGCCCACCCTTCTCAAGCTTGCCGAAGCACTTGGCGCGCAGATTCAAGCTGGTGATGCCGGTCGGCGAGAGCGGCGAGGCCGAGACTGGCGCGGCGCGTGAAGCCGTGGCCCTCAACGTCGTGCACGCGTACCGGTCAATTCCCTCAGCGCGACGGCCGCCGCCGCTCGGCAAGGCGCGTACGCAGTTTGTCGGCAGTCATTCCGCGTGACGGGTCGGCCACGAGCGCGTCGTAGGCCGGGGCGGCTTCTGCATCAATCGCCGCGACGACCTCGGTAATGAGCTCGGACTCGGCGACGTACTCGCGCGCGAACTCGGGGTCGGCCAAGTCGCGGGCGAGGTCCTCCCAGAAGGCGCCTGGGTCCGTCATCGAAGCTCAACTCCTCTCGGATCCCCGTGAATCACGCGGTGTCGGCGACTGCCCTGGCTGAGCGCCGAATAGGCTCCAGTGCGTGGCGAAGAAGAAGCACGGTCGGGGCCGGGGAAGGCAGCAGCAGCGACGACACAACCCAGTGCGGCCGGCCCACGGCGCTCAGGACCAGCAGCTGTTCCAGGGCCTGCGCAGCGCGCTGAGATCGGGCGAACCGCTGGACCTGCTCGCGGTCGTGAGCGGTTTCCTTGAGGTCACCGACCCGCGCAGCCGCGATCCGTTCGCCCGCGATGAGCAGCGGACGAGTCTGGCCGAACTCGTGGAGTCGTTCGTCGGGACGCCGTACGCCGAGACGACGGCTGCGTTGACGGCGACGCGGGCGATGGTTGCCGACGAGGTGCTGGCAGCCCGGATCGGCCGCGAGCTAGCCACGAGGCGGCACCCGATGCCGGACTGGCTGAGCGGACTCGATCAGGCCCGAGTCGAGCCTGACGTGTGGTTCCTGACCCACGTGCTCGGCGACGGCGACGACTACCTGATCGGGGTGACGCTGCCGTCTGGCCACGCGTTGTCGGCGCTGGTGTACGTCGACCACAACCTCGGCTCGGTCGTGAAGGACGCGTTCGTGGTCCCCGGGCCATTGGAGGACCTTGCGCTCAAGGTCGGCACGACGATCGACGACCCGGACCAGTCACTCACACGCACGGACGCCGCGAGCGCCCGGGCGGTGATGGAGGCGGCGATCGACCACGGCTCGCGCCTGTATCCGCCGCTTGAGTCCGACAGTTGGCCGATGTGTCGGCCGCTGGTCGAGTGGATGCTGCGGATGCTGCCATCGGGTGGGGTGGCTTCCGGGCCTAGGGAGTGGTCGGACGAGGAGATGGCGGCGGTCGCCGCCGAGTTCTTCGCCTCACCGTTCGGGATTTCCTTCGACCGCGAGGACGAGCGGAGCCTGCTGGACAGCCTGCTCTGGTTCGCGACCACTTATGCGACCGGGGACCCGTGGCGGTGGAGCCCGGTAACGGTGGAGATGCTCCTGGCCGACCGGTTCCCGCGCAAGATCATTGCCGAACCGTCGTACCTGGCGAAGCTCCCCGATTTGCTGCGGGCCTACATCCGCTACTGCCACGACCGCAACGGGATCCGCGCCGACCTGACCTCTGAGACCCTGGCCGCGGTCGACCACTACGAGCCGGACTACCTGCAGCTGATCGACAGCGACCGGCAGAGGGCCATGGCGGGTCTAGCCTCGGCGCTCCTGGAATCAGAGCGGATCGAGCACCTAAGCGATGAGGAGCTCCACCTGGAGTACATCGCCGACGAGGTCGGCGGCGTGGACGCGTTGGTGAAGCTCGATGCTGAGCCGCTTCCCGACGAGGAGTTCAACTGGGCCAGCATCCCTGACGAGATCCGGCCGACGGTGCGGGCGATCCTCGACGAGTGCGACGCATGCGCCGACGCGCTTCTCGACCCAGAACACCGCACTGCCATGCGACGCTTCCTCGCGCGCGCTGCAACGAACGATCCGGCGCTCTTCCGGCGCAAGGGCTCACCGGGCCGCGGCGCGGCTGCCGTTGCCTGGGTGATCGGAACCGCGAACCGCACGATCGGTGCCTGGCGGTCGCCGATGGCCAGCAAGGACTTGCTCGCCCACTTCGGCATCACCGGGTCGGTCTCCGACCGAGCCCAGTCGCTGATCCGTGCGGCGGGGATCGACCTACGCCTGACCTACGGCTCGCTCCGGGTGGGAGACCCCGGACTCTTGGTTTCCCGTCGTCGACGCGAGCTCGTCGAAGAGCGTGACCGGGCACGGGCGACGGACTGACGGGGGTGCAAAGTGGATGATCGCGAAGCCGTGACGCGGTTGCGTTCACTCGTAGTTCGCGGCGACGCAGCGGGGCTGGTGGCCGCCTTGAGCCAGGAGCGTTGGCCAGGTGACTCGCTGCAGCTGATCGGTGAAGGCCTACTGGTGGCGGTCCGTAACGGCACCGACGGATCGGCCGAGCTCGCCCGCGAGTGTGTCAGTGCACTGCTCGAGCGGAGCTGGGATGGTGACCGTGAGCTGGTGGAGGTCCTGGAAGCCGCGCTTGGAAGTGGCCCTACCCCGCTGCTTCGCCCGTTGCCGGTGGACCTGGAGGAACTGTCCATGATCCTGGAGGGCGATCCGGTCCAGGGTGGTGGGCGGGTCGACCTGGCCACCGGGCAGGTGTGGCCCCAGTCCGCCTTGGACTACACCGAGGAGATCGGCGAGGGAGAGGATGACGACCCCGATCGGTGGTTGTGGGTGGACTGCGAGGGGTCGCGGAGCGCCTACGACGACATGGTCTGGTTCATTGAGGAGCTTGATGACCCTAACCTTGCTGATCGACTGACCCGCGCGATCTCCGGGCGCGGAGCCTTCCGCCGGTTCAAGGACGTTCTCTTCGATCGGCCCGACCTGATGACGCAGTGGTACGCGTTCTCAGGCGACCGCCAGCGCGGACGAGCCCGTAGTTGGCTGGCGGCCGAGGGCTACACGCCGACCCGGCCGCAAGCTTGAGCTTGGGCCCGATTGACCGACCTTAGCGACGGCGGAGTACCCGCCGAATCTCATCCGCGGTGAGGCCCCGATCCGCCAACCGTTGGATGGCGCCTTCTCGTGCCTGCCGGCTGACCGACTTTGGGCGGCCTGCCTGAAAGCTGGCGATCAGATGCTCATCAAGCCAGCCTTCCCCTGCAGAAAGCACGAGCGGTCCCCATTGGCTCCGGAACTTCTCGGTGAGGTGTGGGGCGACGTCGGGCCAGACATCGACCAGCAGAGCCCCGTCGAGGTGAGTGAACAGCTGCGTATCGTCGCCGTGTTTGAGCAGCCAGGTATACGCACTGACACGGCCATCCCGATCCACGGCGCGGCCGCGTTGCCGGTGACGGTCGGTGACGACCTGCGGCGGCTCCTCCGGGAGCAGGGACGGCTGTTTGCCAGCGGGCGCGAGAGCCGGGGAAGTCCAAAGGACCGTGACGTAAATCTGCCTTGTCTGATGGCCGAGTCGAGGCCGCCGGTGGGTAGCGGCATATGCAATCCCCATAGGCCGCGTGGGCCGGTCGGCACGTTCTTTGCGCAGTACTGCCTGGGCATCTAACGCTGAGCGCCGCGCAGCTTGCCTTACAGATTGCTGACTCATCACATCTCCCTCATCGACACCGGCCTTTCACTGAGCCGTAAGCAGCTGCCGACGACTTGAGCGGTCACCACCGACGATGCCGACCTGCTTGACGTACCCCCAGCCGATTTCAAAAATCCGATGTGCCAGCACACCTCATGCACGCCGGAAGTAGCTCGGGTTGGCCTGACCGCCCTGGCGGCTTGTACCCCTTCGGGTGGGTGTGACGATGAGCATCCACAAGCTCACTGCCGGGTCGGGGTATGACTACCTGACCCGGCAGGTCGCCGCCTTGGACGCAACCGAGAAAGGTCACACCGGGCTGGCGGCCTACTACACCCAGAGAGGCGAGACGC
>DASSDH010000216.1:0-2696 GCA_035697245.1 Jiangellaceae bacterium | reverse complement strand
CGTCGCGGGCGATGGATCGGTCCGTCCGTCCGGCGGCTGGACCGATCTCGTCCTCGGCGCGGATCGGCCCGCGCGAACCGTTACTGGCCTTGTCACCGGCCTGCATGCGCCGGAGGCGAGCCACCTGCTGCTGCTGGAGGCTGTTGCCGGCCGACGATTGGTCGACACGGCCTACCAGGCGGCCGTCGACAACGGTTACTTGTGGCACGAGTTCGGCGACGCGACCCTGTTCCTCCCCTAGCCAGGGGATACCGGCCGATCAGCCCACGCCGCCAGAATCGCCGCCTCCTTGGCAAGGTCGATGCCGTGCTCAACCGTCTCGCGGTAGACCCGGCGTCTGTCCCCTCCGCCGGACGCGACCCACTCCCAGGTGTCCCTCACGGTCTCGGTGACCGGCCGGCACCGTAACCCGGCCGCGAGCGCCTTCTCCGACGACGGCAGCCAGATCGCAGCTGTCTCGGGTCCGCCCGCGGTCCACATCGGCAACTCAGTCCATTCCTCGACGCCGTGGTCCAGCAGGAACTCGTCGTCTACCCATACCAACTCGGCGTCCGAGCCGGTCACGAAGACGCAGTCGGACAACAGTCGGCCGAAGGTGGTATTGCCGCGGACGCCACTGGCGAGAAAGCGGCCGATCGACCCGACGACGATCTGCGTCAGTCCGAATCGGGCGATGTCCCGGGCGTCGATCACCTGCAACCGGCGATCTGGGTCACCTGGCGCCACGACCTGCCCGCCGCGAGCGATCCGGCGCAGCCACCATGGCAGCCGCCCGACGTTCTCGTGCGGGCCGAGAATCAGGCCGGGGCTGATGATCAACACCCGCCCGTCGAACTCCTCGGCGACCGCACCTTCGCAACCGGCCTTCAGCACGCCGTAGTCGCCGTCATCGGGGCCGGCGTCCGGCGGGCACTCGTGCAGCGGTGAGTTCTCGTCGACTGGCTCGGCCGGCCAGTCGCGGATTGCCGAGATGCTGGAGACGAACAGGTAGCTGTCGGCGTGACCGGTCAGAATGCCCGCGGATTCGCCCACCACCCGGGGGGTGAAACCACACACGTCCACGACGACGTCCCAGTGTCGATCGTCGACCAACCGCATGAGGTCGGCGGTCACCTCCCGATCGCCGCGGATCGCCTCCACCCCCGGGACGTCGACACCGGTGATGCCTCGGTTGAAGGTGGTGACGTCGTAGCCGCGGCGCGTTGCCTCGACCACGAATGCCCGGCCCACGAACACCGAACCGCCGAGTACCAGCACTCGCACCCTCCGATTCTGCCGACCCGCGCCCCTCGGACTGCCGTGCATCGCTGATGGCGAAGTCTCGATTCCGCGTTTTCTGAACGGATCACAGCCGCGGATTTGTCTTGCGAAGACAGGTTGGCGACGATCGAGGGATGGACCAACGTCCAGACCTTGGTCTGTTCGGGCCGGACAGTGTGAGCTGGCGAGTGCACGCCGAACCCGTTCTCTGGCTGGCCGGGCTGCGCGCGCTCTACCTGCAGGCGTTGCATCCACGGGCGATCACCGGCGTCTTACAGCACTCGGACTTCCGTCGCGATGCATGGGGCAGGTTGTTACGCACAGCCGATTACGTCGGAACGGTCGTGTTCGGCACCACTGCCGACGCCGTAGCAGCCGGCGCCCGGGTTCGACGCATCCACGAGCGACTGCGCGCCACCGATCCCGTCACCGGTCGAGATTTTAGGATCGACGAGCCGGACTTGCTGCGCTGGATCCACGTAACAGAGGTCGAGTCATTCGTGACGACGGCACGTCGCGCCGGCGCCCCGCTCTCCGCCGCGGAGGTCGACGACTACTACGCCGAGCAGGTTCGATCAGCGGAACTGGTAGGGCTCGATCCGGCAACCGTCCCTGCATCGGCCGTCGAGGTCGAGACGTACTACCGGCAGGTACGGCCAGAACTCGCCGCCAGCCGGCTGACCGCCGAGGTCGCGCGGTTTCTGACCATCCCACCGATGCCGCGCTGGGTCAGCCTTGCCGGCGGTCGGGTGGGCTGGCTGGCGCTGGCCGCCGTCGGATTCACCCTCTTGCCGCGGTGGGCACGTCGCCTGTACGGACTTCCGGGGCTTCCCACGACAGATCTCTCCGCGACGCTGGCCGTACGGGCGATGCGGCGGGCGGTTGCTCTCGTGCCGGGCGCGCTGGAGGGACCGATCTACCGGGACGCGATGCGCCGGGCAGAACTCGCCGTGCAGTCCACCGATCGAGCGGCCGGCCAACTCCGGCCGATCGGTGGCGCTTGATCGCCGTTTCCACGACGATCAGTGCCGACCAATCACACGCCAGGAGGTCAGGATGGGCTCCGTCGCCCGCATCACCCAGATCAGCGCTCGCTCCGACGAGGGATTCGACGACGCGGTACGCGTCGGCATCGACCGAGCAAACTCCACCCTGCGCAACGTCACCGGCGCCTGGGTCAAGGACCAGAAGGTCAAAGTCGCCGGTGGCGAGATCACTTCCTACCAGGTTGTCCTCGAGGTCACCTTCATCCTCGACTGAGCGAAGCCAGCCGACCGGTTGATCAGTCCGGCGTCGTCGCCGATCCCTTGGACGGTGAGCTCTTCTTCGGGGCAGCCCGCTTGACCGACTCTGTCGCCTTCTTGCTTGCGGATCTTGTGGCGCCGCTCGCCCGAGTCGACGCGGAGGTTGCCCCGGAACCGTCCACCAGCGTCTGT
>DASSDH010000215.1:0-4906 GCA_035697245.1 Jiangellaceae bacterium | reverse complement strand
CGGATGGCGATCCCCCAGATCCAGGCGCCCACCTCACCCCGGCCACGGAAGCGGCCGGCGTCGCGCCACACCACCAGGAACGTCTCCTGGGCGACCTGGTCGGCCAGGTCCGAGCTGGCGGTGCGCTGGCGCAGCCGCACCAGCAGCCACGGGGCGTGCTGGTCGTACAGGACCCCGAACGCCTCCGGGTCCCCCTCGGCCACCGCCGCCAGCAGCTCGGCGTCGGTCGGCACCCGATCGGGGTTCGCGCTCATGCCTGATTGTCGGACCAGACGCCGCCGCGGTTCACGCAGGCCGCACGGAGCAGGGGCAACAGCCCAACCTAGCCCCGGGTAGCCGGTCTCGGCGAGCGCTACCGTATGCGAGGGAAAAGATGGCACGAGGCATGCGCGGCAAGGGCATCAGCTACGACACCGGCTTCATCAGCAGAGGACGGAACGCCCGCGAGCCCTTCGACCCGGAGGCTGACCACCGACGGGCTGTTGTCGCTGTTCGCGGACTGCGCCGAGCGCGCAGAGCGGCTCCGGCGGCGAGGGGCCGAGGTCGTGTTCGTCACCGGCGCCGAGCTGAGCCTGATGAACAAGGGGTTCCTGCCCGGTGGCACCTTCGAGGAACGGTTCGAGCTCCTGAACGAACCGCATCGCCTGCGCGAGCTGATCCCCGAGGTCACCGCGCGCGTCAACGAGTTTCTGGCCAAGGCCGCGGCGCTCGTCCGCGAACGTTTCGGCGGCAAGGTCACCTACGCCGCCATACAGCATTTCGAGGGCGTCGACTGGACCCGCTTCGACATCGTGTCCGTGGATCTCTACCGCTCGATCGAGGTCGCCGACCGGTTCGCCGAAGGCGTGCGTGCACTCGTCGCGCAGGGCAAGCCGGTTGCGATCACCGAGTTCGGCGCCGCCACCTACCGCGGCGCGGGCGACAGGGGCGCTCGCGGCCTGGAGATCGTCGAGTATGACAAGGACACGGGCGCGCCGGTTCGATTGAACGGCGAGGACGTCCGTGACGAGGAGGGCCAGGCCAGGTACCTGCTCGAGTTGCTGGAGGTCTTCGAGGCCGGAGGTGTCGACAGCGCCTTCGTGTTCACCTTCGCGCTCCACGGCTACCCGCACCGCCCCGACGGAGACCCTCGCGAGGACCTGGACCTGGCCAGCTACGGCATCGTCAAGGTTCTCGAAGACCGCCACGGCGAGGCCTACCCCGACATGGCCTGGGAGCCCAAGACCGCGTTCAGGATGCTGGCCGAGTACCAGCGCGGCTGACAAAACTCAGTCAGGCAGGCTGCTACCGCACGTTACGTGAGCTTCTGGTAGGTCAGGTCGAAGTCGTGCTCCCAGGTCGACCCATCGCTGGATGTCTCCCAGCGGCCGTTGATGGTGTGGCCGTCGGCGCTGAACTCTCCGGTGAAGCGCTGCCAGAAGTCGAGCGGCGAGAGGTCCGGGGAGTCCCGCAACAGCGTCCAGACGCCGTCGCGAAAGGTCATCGCGTACACGCGGGCGACGCCACGCGAGTCGAAGTAGTGCTGGGTGAACGCCTCGCCGTCGCGATCCAGGCCGATGACCGCGACGCCATCAGGGAACTCCGGGCGCTCCACCTCCCAGCGCTCGATCAGGAAGCGCCCTCCCGCCAGCCACTCGAACGTGACTCGTCCGAGCACGACGACGCCGGGTGCGGCAGGGAGCGACCCCTCCAGGGTCCACGCGCCGACGATCGCATCCAGGCTCTCCAGGGCTGGGGGTCGAGCGGCCTCGTCCATGGCACGAGCCCTCCTGTGTCCGGTTCGTCTGGATGTAGCTATGTGGGTGTTAGAGAGCACCATCGAACAGTGCCATGTGTCACTGCTGATTGGGCATCGGAAGTGGTCTGCTGGGGGTGGTCCACTGCGTCGCTCGGGGGGGCGAACGATATGTCAACTGCAATGGTGACACCGTGAGCGCGCTGCCGCTTCGCCCGTTCGGGGTTCCCGACCAGGTGTGGCCGTCCGGGATGTGCGAGGCGTGCTACGAACCGCAGTGGTCGGATGCGCTGCGTGACTGGGAGTACGTCGAGGGTGTGGTGGGCCCGTGCGGCGCCTGCCAGACGCTGCAAACGGATGTGGCCCGATGAACGGAAGCTATGTCGGATACGTGGCGCGTCAAGACCCGCTCCACGACTTCCTGTCGAGGATCGTTCGCGATCGGATGGGGGTGCGTGAGCCGCAGCCGGCCTTCCGCGCCTTCCGGCTGTCAGGTAGCAACGAGGTGTACGGATACGAGGAGAAGCTCAGCGGGACCAAGGTCATCTGCAAGTTCTACGGCCCGAGGTTCGGATGGGACCGGGACAAGGCGGCCTCGATGGCCCGTCATGAGTACGTGGGGCTCAAGACGCTGCGCCGATACAACCTTGTCGGGTCGCCGCATCATGTGATTCGCCCGTTGGGGGTCTGTGCCGACATCAACGGTGTGCTGGCTGTTGAATACTATTCCGGTGAGGAGTTCAGCCACGCGATCATGAGGGCGACACAGCACGGGGACGACGCGCACCTCTATTGGCGGCTGAAGGCGCTCGCCTACTTCCTGGCAACCCAGCACAACCGGACGGCCAACGGTGCCGTTGTCGATTTCGATCCCGACTGCAAGTACTTCGACACGGTCGTCGGTAGGCTCAAGAAGGCCGACCGAATCGGGCAGTGTGACGTCGACGAGCTCTCATGGTTGCGCGACCGCTGGCGGGACCGACCCCAGATGTGGCAGGACCGGCAGGTCTGGCTGCACGGCGACGCGACTCCGGCGAACTTTCTGTTCGGTCATGGCCTGGACGTCGCGGCGATCGATCTGGAACGCATGAAGCGCGGGGACCGGATGTTCGACGTCGGGCGGGTCGCCGGCGAGCTCCAACATGCGTTCATGAGGGCCGTCGGCGACTGGCACCGTGCGGAGCCGTTCATCGGGCATTTCCTCTGGGAATACAGTGGCCATTTTCCCGATCGCCGGGAGACCTTCGAGTCGATCACCGCGCGCGCGCCGTACTACATGGCGCTGAACCTGCTGCGGATCGCGCGAAACGACTACATCGGCCGAGACTACGGCGGAAGGCTCGTGGCGCGGGCGAGGAGGCTGCTTCGGGCTCACGATACCGCCTGATGGCCACGGCCCGTAACCTTGTTGCGCTTGGTCCTGTCGAGCAAGGAGTGCTGACAGCACGCATGGACATTCGGGCGGTCGCCTTCGACGTGAACGGCACCTTGGTCAGGATCCTGACCCAGGACGGTATGGAGCAGATCTTCCGGTCTGTGGCGCACTTCCTCACCTACCAGGGCATCGACCTGCGCCGACACGAGGTCCGGGATCTCTATTTCGAGATCATGAAGGAGCAGCAGCAGGCCAGCTCGGAGGAGCACCCCGAATTCGACGCCGTCGCGATTTGGCGCACCATCATCCAGGGGCAACTGACGGATTTCACCCGCACCCTGCCGCCCGAGAAACTGGAGCAGATGCCACTGTTCCTGGCCGAGATGTACCGCGGCATCTCGCGCTGTCGGCTCCGTCTCTACCCGCACGTCCGCGAGGTGCTCGATGTGCTGCGCGAGCGCTACCCCCTCGCGCTTGTCACCGACGCGCAGAGCGTGTACGCGCGCGGCGAGCTGCACAAGGTCGGTCTGCTCGACTACTTCGACCCGATCATCGTTTCCGGTGACTACGGGTACCGCAAGCCCGACCGGCGGCTTTTTCAGTTCGCCCTCGATGGGATGGGAGTGGCGGCCGAGAACGCCCTCTACGTCGGCAACGACATGCACCGTGACATCTTCGGAGCGCGGGAGGTCGGCATGAAGACCGTGAGGTTCGATTCGGATCAGGGAGCAAGTGCGCACCTGGACTGCGTGCCCGACTTCACGATCACGGACTTCCGCGACCTCTTGAAGATCCTCGATCTGTCCAGACCTTCACGGTAGCGCGAGGACTCGAACCGCTGCCGCCTCCCCTCGGCGTGGTGGCCTTGTCGGCGTCAGAACGGGATCCGGAGGAACGGGGAGCTGTAGTCGCCGGCGCCGGCCAGCACCTGCTCGGCGTCGGCCAGGCTGGCCTCGGCCAGGCGCCGCTCGGCCTCGATCACCAGCGGCAGCAGGCGCACGTCGCCGGGGGTGGCGATCCCGGTCACCTCCGGGTGCGACAGCACCCAGGCCACCGCGGCCGAGATCCGCTCCTGGTCTTCGAACGGCTCGTACCAGGTGCTGTAGCCGTGCTCGACCGGTCCCTCGGGCCAGTTCCGCCGCGACACCGTCTTGATGATCATCAGCGCGGCGTCCTGGGCCTGGACCTCGGCCACCAGGGCCTGGTAGTCGGCCAGGTACGCCGGGTCTCGGCCGAGCACGTAGTTCAGCGGCGACAGGACGGTGTCGAACGGGAACCGCCCAAGGGCCTCCCGGTGGGTCGCCGGGGCCTGGTGCCCGTGGCCGGTGATCCCGACCGCGCCGGCCAGCCCCTCCTCCCGGGCCCGGACCACCGCCCCCAGCGACCCGCCAGGACCGGTGACCAGATCCAGCTCCTCCAGGTCACCGACGGCGTGGATCTGGATCAGGTCGAGGTGGTCGGTCTGGAGCCGCTCCAGGCTGCGGTTGATCTGGGCCCAGGCGGCGTCGCGGTCGCGCAGCCCGGTCTTGGTGGCCAGGAAGATCCGGTCCCTGATGGTGGGCATCCACGGGCCAAGGCGCAGCTCGGCGTCGCCGTAGCTGGCGGCCACGTCGAAGTGGTTGATCCCGGCGTCCAGGGCCAGCTGGACCGAGGCGTCGGCGGTGCCCTGGTCGACCTCGGACAGGGCGGCCGCGCCGTAGATCAGGACCGAGCTCTGGTGGCCGAGGCGGCCCAGTCTCCGCTGCTCCACAGCACCCACTCCTCCCTCGGTCGGTCAGCACCCAGTGTCCGCTCGG
>DASSDH010000214.1:0-62975 GCA_035697245.1 Jiangellaceae bacterium | reverse complement strand
GCGGTCGGTCACGACATCCGGTCTCGTACACGAAGCCGAAGCCCTACCCGGCGCGTCCACGACGCGATCCGTCGCCCGAATTCGCGGCCAGCGCGGACGCTGGCTACCACCAGGCTCAAGCAGCCGGCTGACCCAGTTGTTGTCCAGCGGTACAACGACGGCCGATCACTCCGCGATCAGCGAACTCGCCGACCGCTCCTACCGTGAGGTCGCGAACCTCCTTCAGCAGTCGGTGTACCCAGGCGCCCCGTCGGCGCAGCGCGACTGCGTGAGAATCCACGCCTCACAATACGGCCGGCTGTCTCGTCACGGCGCTGACGCGACGAAGATTGCGCTGATCCCGGGTTCGCCGACGCGGTGAATCGCCATCTCGTAGTCACCAACGTCGGTGGCCTCTCCGCCCGCGCGCCTCACAGCGTCCAGGAGCAGCTGGCGCAGTTCAGTGGCATCCGTCGGATCTGCCGCTGCCGTCAGCCTGCTGACCACCCGTCCGAGTCGTCGAAACTCAAGATCAAGAAGCTCCTGTCTTACCCTCACCATTGAGGCACGCACAGGCATATGCCTTGCGGGCGCTTGCTGGGGTGACAGCCGGCGAACTAGCGTGCGGCGTCCGGAACTGACGTCGACAAGACCCCACTCCGCCAGCAAGGTGACCGCACGCCGTGCGGTAGACACACTCACTGCGTGCTCCAAAGCCAGCTGCTTCATCGAAGGGATCGCCAAGCCTGGGGCAATGTCGCCGCTCATGATGCGGTCACGGAGGAGAATCGCGATCTCTTCGTGCCGGCTCGCTGGGTCAATCTCAACCACTGTCGGCGTCTCTGTTTCCGGCCGAGCGGGCATGCGCAGACCCAAGCCGCTAGCCGCCCGTTGGTCGGCTTCGTCCCGCCACGCCGCGTAGACCCTCAACGTCGTCGTGCCACCACCCGAATGACCGAGCCGACCCGCGACCGTCCGGACATCTACGCCAGCCGCGATCAGCTCTGTCGCACTGTAGTGACGCAAGGCATGCAGGTGAGTTTCGATGCCGAGGCGGCTCGCGAGTTTGCTGTACCGCTGGGTCACCGAGGTCGGCAGCAGGTGCGATGTGCCGTCAGGAGCGAGCGAAAACACGAACGCCCCTGAGTCGAGGGTCATGCCCAGTGCTCCTGCCCTCGCTTCGCTGCGTGATCGAAGCTCGGCCAGAACGCTGACCGTCTCCGGGTCAAGGGCAACGCGGCGCTGCTGGTGGGTCTTGGTGTCCTTGAGATACCACCGCCCACGTTCGTCCTTGGCAACGCTTGTGCGGAGCGTGAGCACAGCTCGGTCAAGGTCGACGGACATCCACCGGAGACCACACAACTCGCCGCGTCGGGCACCGGTGGTGACGGCAAGCCAGACCAATGCGCCCCAGTCCGGGTCGCGCCACGCTTCGTTGATGATTCGCGCGGCCTCCTCGACAGAGGGCGGCTGGGGGTCAGGGCGCGAGGCCGGTGGAGGCTCAACCTGCGCGATTGGGCTGATCGCCGCCCATCGCCACCTCACCGCTCGCTTGTAAGCGCCGCTGAGGAGGTAGTGGATCTGTCGGATGGTGGAATCGCTCAGCGGCCGACACTGGTGCGGCGAACAGCGACGTCGGCATGCCGAGCAGTTGGCGTCCGGCGGCGAACAGGGCGCACCCTCGTGCTCGTCGCACCGATGCGCGGCCCGGGTGCGATGGTCGACGCCGTGATCCCCCCGGCAATGATCCTGGCATCGACGCAGCTCGGCGTAGAGGGAGTCGAGCACGTCAGCGTCCAGGTCACCGACTTTGACGCTACCGATGAGGGGCACGACGTGCCGCTCGACATATGTCCGATAGCCACGCATCGTGCTCGGCACGATCCGCAACATGGCCAGGTGACGCTCCAACAGTTGGGCGATCGTTGCGCTCGTGCGGGGACTGCGGCGCTCGTCCACCTGGTTCTGCAGCCGGGTGAGGGCTATCTCGGCCAGTCTGTGAGCCTTCGGTCCGGGCTTGACTACCTCGGTGAGGTAATGCCGGCGCTTGGTGACCGGGTCGATACCCGCGTAGACGCGGACCCGTAGCGCCCCGCTGGGAAGCCTGTCGACGGCCCCGCGAGACCTTTTTTCGCGGCTGCTCGGCGGCGTCACGAGACCTGATCCTAGTCCCACTCGCGTCATGAATGATGTCACGAGGAGTTGCCGAGCCGAGTAAGGCTAGGGTCCCGAGGCACGTATGACCTGGTCAGAGGGGAGCCGGCGGGGGGACTCGAACCCCCAACCGCCCGATTACAAGTCGGGTGCGCTGCCAGTTGCGCCACGCCGGCGGAGTGTGTTCCGATCCTATTTGGCCCGGGTGCACATGCAGCTCTTCCGTCTTGGTTGGCGAATCCGTGCGTGAACTCCAGGGACTTCGGCGGGGGGAGCTTGTCAGGGCCGATACCCGTCGGACCGCCAGAACTGGGGGACCGATGGCCAGTCCGGTCTCGGACACCTGGGCAAACGCCGACCGAAGCAGCTGTTGTTCCTAACCGTACTGTCGACCGAAGCCGACGCCCACGTCGCAGCGAGTCGGTCCAGGACGCCCCGAACGCTGACTCGTACGGTGATTAGATGAGCGACATGGCCCGCTTCTGGGGGCGGGTCTCGGCAGCGGTGATCGTCGCCGTCGTCGGCATCGGTCTGGGCCTGCACGAGATGGGCATCTGGACCCTTCCCAGCGCCTTGGCGGCAGGGCTGCTGATCGCCGGCGTGCTCGTCGCATTCGTCACGGCCGCCGAGGCGGCGGTCGACCAACGTCGGCACGGCCGGGTCGCCGAGCTGCGTGAGCAGGCCCGCGCCGTTCTCGCTCCGTTGCTGATCGAGCTGGAAGAGCAAACCGGGATCAATGCTCGGGAGCTCGGAGTGGCGGCCTACCGGATCCGCAAGCCGATCTGGCCGTTCGGCAAGACCCGCCTGGAGCGGCTACTGAGGCTGCAGTTGCTGATCAAGGTCGCTTCGGGAATCGTATGGCGGCCGGGCGTCGGCGTCGTCGGGCAGTGCATTCAACGCGGTGAGGACGTCGTCGAGAACCTGGCCACCCTTGACGAGCAGCTCGCCAGCGTAACGCCGGACGAGTGGGACAGCCTCGGCGACGACCTGACCTACGGATTCACCTACGCGGAGTTCCAGCGGGTTCGCGGAAAGTATGGCGTGGTCCTGGCCAGTCCGATGATCAAGGAAACACCGCTCGGCTCGCGGGTCGTCGGCTGTGTCTCGGTCGACGGGCCGCCGGGATCGTTCCAGGCGTTGGCGTCTACCGAGATCCGCGCTCTGGTGGCCGCGGCAGCCGTCACGCTCGCCGCCGTCGTAGCCGGATAGGCGTAAACTACGGAACGGAGGATCACGTGACACCTGGCCCGTTCCGCCGTGAGCGTTTGATCGCTCCGCCCGTGCGTTCCCAGCATGCCGCCCTGCGGCTGCTCATGCAGATGCGTGAGCTTGGCAGCGACCGGGTCCTGTCCAGCGTGGCCTGGCGGACGGCGACTCGCCTTCCGGTCGAGATCGCTTCCGGCCGGTGAAACCTCAGGTCGTGGCGGTGGTGATGTAGCTCGTCAGCGAGTCGCGTTCGATCTCCAGCTCGCCGACGCGGTTCTTCACGATGTCACCAATGCTCACGATGCCGATGAGCCGATCTTGAATCACCACGGGAACGTGGCGGAACCGGCCGTGGGTCATGACGCTCATCAGCTCGACCACCGGGGTATCCGGCGTGCAGGTCTGCACTTCGCTCGTCATGATTTCGGAGACCGGCTCCGAGATTACGGTGGCACCGCGGTCGGCCAAGGCGCGCACGATGTCGCGCTCGGAGACGATGCCGCTTACCGACGTTCCGTCGGTCGATACGACGACGGCGCCGATGCCGTACTCGGCGAGCACTCCGAGGAGGGTACGGACGTCGATGTCGGGTTTCACCGTCACAACGGCGTTCCCCTTGGCTCGGATCACGTCGGAGATACGCATGGGGCCCCTCCCGAGTCAACAGGAATCATCGCTTGCTCAAAAATACGGTCAATAGGGCCCGGCACGGAAGCCATAGTTCCGATTCGAAGATCAGATAGTGGCCCAGCTAGTGACAGCGCGGGCCACACTACGACACAATCACGAAACCTCCACTCGGATCGTCCGGCACGTACCTGCCGGTGGAAGGAACGGGATCGTCATGGCCACAGTCACCTACGACAAGGCGTCACGGCTCTATCCGGGAAGCGAAAGGCCTGCCGTCAACGAGCTCGAGCTCCACATCCCCGACGGTGAGTTCCTCGTCTTGGTCGGCCCCTCCGGATGTGGCAAGTCGACCGCGCTCCGCATGCTCGCCGGCCTCGAAGAGGTCACCTCCGGGACCATCCGCATCAGCGACCGAGACGTCACGCACGTGCCGCCGAAGGACCGGGACATCGCAATGGTGTTCCAGAACTACGCGCTGTACCCACACATGACCGTCGCCGACAACATGGGGTTCGCTCTCAAGATCGCCGGGGTCAAGAAGGACCAGATCGCCACCCGGGTTCAGGAGGCGGCGAAACTGCTCGACCTCGAGCAGTTCTTGGAGCGCAAGCCAAAGGCCCTGTCCGGTGGCCAGCGCCAGCGCGTGGCCATGGGCCGCGCGATCGTGCGCGAGCCACAGGTGTTCCTGATGGACGAGCCGCTGTCCAACCTCGACGCCAAGCTGCGGGTGTCGACCCGCACCCAGATTGCCTCGCTCCAGCGCCGGCTCGGTATCACCACCGTCTACGTCACGCACGACCAGGTCGAGGCCATGACGATGGGGGACCGGGTATGCGTGCTCAAGGACGGCGTTCTGCAGCAGGTGGACACTCCCCTGGGGCTCTACGACAACCCGAAGAATGTCTTCGTCGCGGGGTTCATCGGTTCCCCCGCGATGAACATCGGCACGTTCCAGCTCAAGAATGGCCACGCGACGCTCGGCGGCGACGACATCGAGCTACCTCGGTCCATCGTCGACGCGGTGGCCGCCGAGGGCTCTGACAGCGTCGTCCTCGGGTTCCGCCCAGAGTCCCTCGAGGTCGTCCCGGAGGGCACCGAGAACGCGTTCGACGTGGTTGCCGACGTCGTGGAGGAGCTCGGCTCGGACGCGTTCCTCTACGGCGAACTGGTCGGTCCGGTGGTGGACGACCCGACCGTCGAGATGAGTGACACCGAGATCATCGCGCGGGTCGAGCCACGGGGCGCCCCTCAGAAGGGCGACGTCGTCCACCTGCGAATCAGGCCCGGCGGGGAGCACGTCTTCTCATCAAAGACCGGAGAGCGCCTGGGCAGCACCTGAGCAGGTCTGGCGCCCGCCTTCCGCGTATCTCGGGGAGGCGGGCGTCGTGTCGTCCGGCGTCCATCACCAGGCGAATCCGTACATCACCAGGCCTGCATGCCTGGCGATGTATAGGCACGGGTGGTGAACGTGGTCATTCCGGGGCCGATGGGAGGATGGCGCACGTGGAGTTGCGCATACTCGCTGCGCCCGCCGAGCAGCAGGCCATGCTCGACCTGCCGTGGGACATGCCGCTCGAGGAGTGGCCGGAGTGGTACCTCATCTCGTTGCCGCGCGGCATCTCGCGGCACGTGGTCCGCTTCACCCGGCTGAACGGGCGGGTATACGCGCTCAAGGAGGTCGTCGAGTCGTACGCCGAACGTGAGTACCGACTGCTACGCGACCTCGAGCGGCTCGACGTTCCCGCAGTCGACGTGGTCGGCATCGTCAGAGGGCGGCAGGCGCCCGACGGTGAGCCGCTCGACCCGATACTGATCACTCGGCATCTGCATTACTCGTTGCCGTACCGGGCCCTCTTCGCCCGGATGATGCGACGCGACACGGTCGACCGGCTGATCGACGCCCTCGTTGTCCTGCTGGTGCGGCTGCACCTGGCTGGCTTCTTCTGGGGAGACTGCTCGCTGTCCAACACGTTGTTCCGGCGCGACGCGGGCGAGTTCGCCGCCTATCTCGTCGACGCCGAGACCGGCGAACTGCAACCGAAGCTCAGTAGCGGCCAACGAAGCCACGACCTCGCCAACGCCGAGATCAACATCGCCGGCGAGCTGATGGACCTGCAAGCCGGCCGGCTGCTCGACGACAGCGTCGACGCCATCGCGACCGCGGAGAAGGTGGTCGAACGGTACGACAGTCTGTGGACGGAGCTGACCGGCTGGGAGGCATTCGACGTCAACGACCGCTGGCGCATCGCCCGGCGCGTCGAGCGCCTCAACGAACTCGGCTTCGACGTCGCGGAGCTGGACATCGTCACCGACATCGGCGGCCGCACCGTGCGTCTGCAGCCCAAGGTCGTCGACCCCGGACACCACTCCCGGCGACTCCTACGGCTGACCGGCATCGACGCACAGGAGAACCAGGCTCGCCGCATGCTCAACGACCTCGATGCTTATTCCGCGGCCACCGACCAGCAGGGCGAGGACGAGGAAATCGTCGCCTACCACTGGGTGACCGACGCCTACGAACCTGTGCTGCGGGTCGTCCCGAAAGAGCTGCGCGGCAAGCTGACTGGTCCGGAGATCTATCACGAAGTGCTGGAGCACCGGTGGTACCTGTCCGAGCAGTCCGGCGTCGAGGTCGGCACCATGGACGCCGCCCGGTCCTACGTCGAGAACGTGCTCCGGCACAAGCCCGACGAGGAAGCTGTCCTGGAAGAACCGCCGACAGTCGCATCGACCGGGTCCATCCCGGTGGTCACCGACTGATCACCGGGAACGAGCGAGCTGGCGGGCGATCACGAGCCGCTGGATCTGGTTGGTGCCTTCGAAGATCTGCATCACCTTGGCCTCGCGGAAGTACCGCTCGACCGGGAAGTCCCGGGTGTAGCCGGCGCCGCCGAGGACTTGGATCGCGTCGGTCGTGACGCGCATCGCGTTGTCGCTGGCGACGAGCTTGGCCACGCTCGCCGCCTGGGTGTAGTTCAGCCGCGCATCGCGGCGGCGGGCGGCCGTGAGATAGGTCGCCCGCGCAGCTTCGACGGCCGCGGTCATGTCGGCAAGCAGGAAGCCCAAGCCCTGGTGGTCGATGATCGGCTTTCCGAACTGCTCACGCTGCTTTGCATATGACGTCGCCACGTCCAGTGCCGCCTGCGCCAACCCGGTCGCGCAGGCCGAGATGCCGAGCCGGCCGGAGTCGAGCGCAGCCAGGGCGATCGTGAAACCTTCACCCTCGGCACCGATGCGGCGATCTGCCGCTACCCGCACGCCGTCGAGGTTGACCACGCGGGTGGGAGACGCCCACAGTCCCATCTTCCGTTCCGGCGCCCCGAACGACAGCCCGTCGGCATCAGCCGGCACCAGGAAGCAGGAAATGCCACGCGGCCCATCGTCCGAGGTCCGTGCCATGACGGTGTAGAAGTCGGCGACACCGGCGTGGGTGATCCACGCCTTGGCGCCCGTCAGCACGTACTCGTCGCCGTCGCGGGCCGCCCGCGTCGACAGCGCGGCGGCGTCGGAGCCCGCGTGCGCCTCGGACAAGCAATAGGCACCCAGCAACTCGCCGCCGATCATCTCCGGCAGCCAGCGCGCCCGTTGCGCAGGAGTGCCGAAGACCGCGAGCGGCCAGCAGGACAGCGTGTGCACGCTCATCGACAGCGCCACCGTGAGCCACCGCGTCGCGACCTCTTCGATCACCTGCAGGTAAACCTCATACGGCTGGCCGCCACCTTCCTCGTACGGCAGGCCGAGCAGGCCGGACCGGCCCAGCAGCCGGACCAGGTCGCGTGGGAACTCGCCCACGGCTTCGGCGGTGTCGGCGCGCGGCGCGAGCTCGCCGTCGGAGATCTCACGCACCAATGCGATCAGCTCACGGGCCTCACTCGATGGCAGCAGGCGGTCCACCGGCACGGCGTCGTCCCTTCACCAGTTGGCGATCTGGAGACACCAGTGGCGGTCGGACCGCCCTACCTGTCTCATGATCGAAGACTGCGCAACGTACGTTCGGCCTGGTCCAGGGCCCGCCGAGCCTCGTCGCGGGACTTGCGAGCCCGGTCGCGGCGTCGTTCCTCCATTCGGGCGCCCCGGTCGGTGGCGACCAGCTCACCCTCGACTGCACGCAGTTGCTCACGCAGCTGGTCGACCTGGCTGCCGAGCTCTTCCGCTCGCCGAGCCGCCTCCTCCGCGGCGTTCTCCCGTTCGGCGAGGTCGAGCTCGGCTGCTTCCAGCTCCTCGCGCGCATCGTTCACGACCTGCTCAGCCTTGGCCCGACGCTGGGCCTCGGTGTCGGCGGCTGCGTCGCGCTTGGCAGCGGGACGCTTCTTCTTCGGCGCCGACGGCCCCGGAACGCTCGTCAGCATCGTCCCGAAGCCGGAGTAGGCCACCGGCTTGGTCAGCCGGCCGGCCCGTACCTCCTCGGCGACCTCGGGGCTGGCCAGAGCGGCAGCCAAGGTCTCCTCGGTCTCGCGTGCCATATCGGCGGTGACGTCGATGCCCGCTTGCGCGCCAAGCGCGCGGGCCCGGCGGATGAGCGCGGCCTCCGCCTTGCGGCGCTCAGCCGAGATCCTCTGGAGCTCGGCACCGTCGCCATGCTGGTGTGCGGCGCGCAGCGAGTCGCCGAGGTCGAACAGCTCGTCGACCGCCTCGGCTTGGTCGCGGGCCAGCTGGTTGATCAGCCACGCGCTCTGGTTCGGTCGGCGCAGCGCGGCCACAGCCTTGGCCAGCGCCGCCCGGCCCGATTCCCGAGCCCGTCGGACGTGTTCGTCCCGCGCTGCAATGAACTCGTCGGGCTTCACGGCGTACAGCTCGACGGCGATATCGGCGAGGTCACGCTCGTCGGGCGACGTGCTCACCACAACCATCCTGCCGAAGAAATCTCATGGGCGCCGGGCCCGCGCGATCTCATAGAGCGCGATACCGGCCGCCACTCCCGCATTGAGCGATTCAACCTCGCGCGCAATCGGGATCCGCGCAACCAGATCGCACGCCTGCCTGGAAACCCGAGCCAGCCCGGCTTCCTCGCCACCGACCACGACACACAATGGCGACGTGGCGGTATCGAGATCACTCATCTCGACGTCACCGTCGCCGGCTAAGCCCACGACGAACAGTCCGGCGTCACGATACGTGCGCAGCTGCCGAGCCAGATTCGTGGCCCGAGCCACCGGAACCCGGGCGGCCGCGCCGGCGGAGGCTTTCCAGGCTCCGGCCGTCAGGCCGGCGCTGCGCCGCTCGGGAACGACGACTCCGTGCGCTCCGAAAGCCGCGGCCGACCTGATGATCGCCCCGAGGTTGCGCGGATCGGTCACTCCGTCGAGTGCCACGACGAGTGGCACCTCGCCGGCCTGGCGCGCAACCGCGATGAGGTCATCCGGATGCGCGTACAGATAGGGCGGAATGGTCAGTGCAACGCCCTGATGAACTGCCCCTATCGTGATGCGGTCAAGCTCCGATCGCGGCGCCTCCAACAACGGCAGGCGTCGGTCCGCGGCAATACGCAGAACCTCACGAACTCGGTCGTCGAGGTCGATCCGCTCCGCGACATGGAGGGCCTTGACGGGGACGCCGGCCCGCAGCGCCTCCACCACCGCGTTGCGCCCGGCCACGGTCTCCGTCCCCTCCGGCCGACCGCGGCCGGACCGCCTGCCTCGGCCACCTCGATCCGCCGGCTGTCCCCGGCGCGCAGCGCTGTTGGTCCGCCGCGCCTTCGAATGACTGGGGCGGTCTTCGGCGCGCGGAGTCGGACCTTTGCCCTCGAGCCCTTTGCGCCGCTGGCCACCGGAACCGACGACCATGCCCTTCTTGCTGCCCGACTTGCGGGTAGCGCCACGCCGAGCGGAGTTACCGGCCATCGTCGGCCAACTCCCAGCGGGGACCGGCCGGAGTGTCCTCCACGGCGATCCCCGCAGCCTTGAGCCGGTCGCGGATGGCGTCAGCGGTCGCGAAGTCCTTCCTGGCCCGGGCCTCCTGACGCTGCTCGATCAGGGCTTGGACGAGGGAGCCGACCACGTCGCGAAGTCGCTCACCGGTACCACTCTCACGCCCCCCGGCAGACCACGGCTCGGCCAGCGGGTCGACACCGAGGACGCCGAGCATGGCGCGAACCACACCCAGGTTCTCCCGCAGCGCCGCCGATTCCCCGCCCGCCAGCAGCCCGTTGCCCTCGTGTACAGCTTCGAACAGCACCGCCAACGCCTGCGGCACCGCCAGGTCCTCGTCCATGGCCTCCGCGAACGCCGCCGGCACGGACGACGGCTCCACCCCCGGCGCAACCTCGTCGGCACGCAGGACGTATCCCTCCAGCCGCCGATATGCCGCGGCGTCAGAGGCCAGTGACTCCTCGGAGAACTCGATCACGCTGCGGTAATGCGCCGCGAGCAGGTAATAACGGAGCTCGACCGGCCGCACCCGCTTGACCACCTCGGAGACGAGCAGGGTGTTGCCGACCGACTTGCTCATCTTCGCGCCGCTCAGGTTGACCATGGCGTTGTGCATCCACAGCCGGGCGAAGCGCTGGCCGGCCGCCTTCGACTGCGCAAGCTCGTTCTCGTGGTGCGGGAAGCGCAGGTCCAGGCCGCCGCCGTGGATGTCGAACTCGTCGCCGAGATACTTCGCCGCCATTGCCGAGCACTCCAGGTGCCAGCCCGGGCGGCCGCGCCCGTACGGCGTAGGCCAGGAGGCCGTCGCAGGCTCGTCCGGCTTGTGGGCCTTCCAGAGCGCGAAGTCGCGCGGGTCTCGCTTGCCGCGTGGGTCCGCGTCGGCCGCGGGCTCCATGTCTTCGATCCGTTGCCGCGACAGCTCGCCGTAGGACGGCCAGGACCGCACGTCGAAGTACACATCCCCCGCCCCATCGGGAGCGGGGTAGGCATGTCCTCGTTCGACCAGCTCGGACATCAGCTCGACCATTTCCGGGACGTGCCCGGTCGCGCGCGGCTGGTAGGCCGGCAGGCGGCAGCCGAGGATCTCGTAGGCGTCGTCGAGCGCCCGCTCGTTGGCGAAAGCCACCGCCCACCACGGCCGCCCTGCCTCGTCAGACTTGGCCAGAATCTTGTCGTCGATGTCGGTGACGTTGGCAACCACGGTGACTTCGTGGCCGGTGTACTCGAGCCAGCGACGTAGGACGTCGAAAACGACTTCCTTGCGGATGTGGCCGATGTGCGGCGGCCCTTGCACGGTCAGGCCACAGTGGTAGATCCCGACGTGCCCCGGCCGGAGCGGGACGAACTCGCGGATCTGCCGCGTGGCCGTGTCGTACAGGCGAAGACTCACCGCACAAGCCTAGCCAGCAGCGCACGGGCGACCGACTCGCGGATCCTCCGCGGAGCATGCACGGTCTGAGATGCTCGGTCCGTGATCGTTCGACGGGGTCCGGCCGAGGCATGGGCCGAGCTCGAACGCGGCAACGCACGCTTCGTCGCCGGCGAGCCGACGAGCTCTGTCGACATCGGCCAGCGGCGTGCCATGGCGGACAGTCAGTCGCCGTTCGCGCTCATCTTCGGCTGTTCGGACAGCCGAGTTGCCGCGGAGCTGGTTTTTGACCGCGGCCTGGGCGAGCTGTTCGTCATCCGCACGGCGGGCCATGTGGTCGACAGCGGCGTACTGGCCTCGGTGGAGTACGGCGTGCGCGTCCTCAACGTGCCGCTGGTCGTCGTGATCGGGCACGACTCGTGCGGCGCCGTTTCCGCCACGATCGATGCACTGGACAGCGGCCTGGTGCCGACGGGCTTCCTGCGGGACCTCGTCGAGCGGGTCACACCGTCAGTCCTCAACGCACGGCGGCTGGGCGCGGACGACGTCGACGGCGTCGAAGCCGAGCACGTCCGGCAGACGGCCAGGTTGCTGGTGGAGCGATGTGCCAGCCTGGCCGACGCCCTCCAAGCCGGTCGGTCGGCGGTCGTCGGCTGCACCTATGCGCTGGCCGAGGGGCGTGTCCGCCGGGTCGGCTGATCCGGCTGCTCAACCGGGACCACGAGCGCCACGGCGACCGCGGCCAGGCCGGAACCGGAACCGAGCAGGCCGAGCCCGTCGGTCGTGGTTCCACTTACTGCGACCTGTGCACCGACGGCTGCCGACAGCGCCTCCTCCGCCTCGGCCCGGCGAGCGCCGATCCGCGGCCGGTTCCCGATCACCTGGACCGTCACGTTCCCGATCCGGAACGAAGCAGCGATGACGAGTCTGGCCACCTCGGCCAGCATTCCTGTGCCCGACGCTCCGGACCATTCCGGCCGATCGGTGCCGAAGATCACACCCAGGTCGCCCAGGCCGGCCGCCGAGAGCAGGGCGTCACATGCGGCATGCGCGGCCACGTCTCCGTCGGAGTGGCCGACACAGCCGGCCGGCTCGTCCGGCCAATACAGGCCCGCCACCCAGCACGGCTGACCGCTCTGCAGCGCGTGGACGTCGGTACCGACGCCGACCCGGGGGATCATGCGGAGCCGCTCGCACGCCGCTCGATGACAGCCTCGGCGAGCAGGAGGTCCAATGGTCGAGTCACCTTGAACGCGTCCTCGTGACCAGCTACGACGTGTACGGAGCCGCCAAGGCGCTCGACCAGGCCCGCGTCGTCGGTTGCGTCCGCGCCGACCGCCACGTGGGCGCGGACGAGGACGTCCCGTCGAAACCCTTGTGGAGTCTGCACCGCCCGTAATGCTGACCGGTCCAGCGTGGCCACGACGACGTCTGCGTCAACCTGTTTGACCGTGTCGGGTATGGCCAGCACCGGGACGACGGCATCGGCGCCGGCAGCGACCGCGGCAGCGACGGTGCCGAACAGGTGGGCCGGGGCAAGACAGCGAGCTGCGTCGTGGACGAGCACGATCTCGACATCAGCAGGCAGCGTGGTCAGTGCGGCCGCAACGGATTCGCGCCTGGTGGCGCCGCCGGTGAGAATCACCAGCCGGCCTCCGAGCGGGCGAACCGCTGATTCGACCTCGCCCATGAGATCGGTTGGAGCGGCAACCACAAGCACGTCGACTACACCGGACCCGAGTGCTGCCCGCGCGGCATGGACGACCAGCGGCTGACCCGCCAGCTGTCGTAACGCCTTGGGCGCGCCCGGACCGAGCCGCTCACCCCGGCCGGCCGCGACGAGGATGCACCCGGTCGTCACAGAGCGGCTCCCCCGCTGGCGGTGAGGTGCGGGCCGTCCGGGACGGTCGACTCAGCTGGCGAGAACCTCGTCCAGCAAGGTCTCCGCCTTGTCCTCGTTGGTGTGCTCGGCGAGCGCCAGTTCGGAGACCAAGATCTGGCGCGCCTTCGCGAGCATCCGCTTCTCTCCGGCGGACAGGCCACGATCGCGTTCCCGCCGCCACAGGTCACGCACGACCTCGGCGACCTTGATCACGTCACCGGAGGCGAGCTTTTCCAGGTTCGCCTTGTACCGGCGTGACCAATTGGTCGGCTCCTCCGTGTGCGGGGCGCGAAGCACCTCGAACACCCGGTCGAGGCCCTCCTGGTTGACCACGTCGCGTACGCCGACGAGATCGACGTTGTCCGCGGGGACGCGGACGGTGAGGTCACCCTGGGTAACCTTCAGGACCAGGTACTTGCGCTCTTCGCCCTTGATGACGCGGGACTCGATTGCCTCGATCAGTGCGGCCCCGTGGTGCGGGTAGACCACCGTCTCGCCGACCTTGAAAGTCATCTGGTTGTGTCCCCTTTCCCACGACTAGGATAGCACGGCGAAATCGAGGATCCGGCACGTTTGCGCTGGTCAGACGGCAAACTCGGGCTTGACAAACAGGTGTGGTGCGTGCTTGCGCCAACGGACGTCGGCACCCGGATACTTGCCAAGTGCGCACACCCGATGTACCCGGGCATGCCGGATGAGGTGCGCATGAACGCCTGGGTGCTCGCCAAGGCGTGCCATCCAGTGCCGTCCGCAGCGGTCACGACCTTGACCACTGTGCTCGCTGCTGCCGCAGGAGTTCGTGGAACCACACTCGTGCTCGTTGCCGCTGCCGTGCTGACCGGTCAGCTCTGTGTCGGGTGGGTCAACGATCTCGTCGACCGAGATCGTGACAGGGCGGTCGGACGCCGGGACAAGCCGCTTGCCAGTGACGTGCTTTCCCCGCGGGCTGTCGCGGTGAGCGCCACCGCCGCCGGGACTGCGTGTGTCCCTCTGTCACTGTCCCTCGGCATCGCCGCAGGTCTGTGCCATCTAGTCGCCGTCGGAGCCGCGCTCGGATACGACGTCGGCCTCAAACGCACGATCTGGTCGTGGCTGCCATACGCAGTCGCCTTCGCGTTGTTGCCGGTCGTCGTCTGGCTCGTCTCGCCGCAGGACGGGCTGCCGCCGACCTGGCTCGTCCTGGCGGGCGCTCTGCTGGGTGTCGGCGCCCACGGGGCAAACGTGCTGCCGGACTACGACCGAGACCGAGCCACCGGCGTGCTTGGTCTGCCCCAGCGAGTCGACCCGACCGTGCTTCGGCTGGGCACCGCGACCGCCCTGCTCGGAGCGCTCGCATTGCTGATCCTCGGGCCAGCTGGTGTGCCGCAGCCGTGGGAGTGGATTGCCCTCGGCGCCGGCTGTGTCCTCGTGCTGGTTGCGGCAGCCGGGCCCAACGAGGGTCGCGCCTCGTTCCCTGCTGTCATCGGCATCGGCGCGTTGGCCGTCGGTGTCCTCCTCGTCCGCAGCGCCATCAGCTGACTGCACCCCATCGGCGGGCGGGCGTCGCTAGTCTTGGGCCCGGTTGGTCGCCGCCGAGGGCGGCCTGTTCCCGTCGAGGAGCACACGGTGAAGCTCGTTCTCCGGCGCCAACTGGCTGCTCTCGTCACGATCTCCGTGCTGAGCCTGGCGGCCGTCGGCTGCGCAAACGTCCGGGCGCAAACACAGGAGTGGTACGAGCCAGCTGACGGCGTGAGCACGGACACGGGTGACATCGCCATCCGCAACGTGTTACTTGTCGCGGACGAGGAAGGCGAGGTGGCTACGCTGATTGCGACCTTCGCGAATGAAGGTGCCCCCGATGAGCTCGTCGAGGTACGTGTCGGCGACCGCATCGCCTCGCCCGCGGGCGGCCCGCTGGAAATTCCCGAGGACGGATACGCCCAACTGGGTCCCGACGACGTCCGCCTCGATGTCTTCGGCGCCGGCGCACGACCGGGTCAGTTCGTCGACGTCGAGTTCGTGTTTCAGGAGGCTCCACGGGCCGAGGTGCAGGCGCTGGTCCAGCGAGCCGAGGGCGATTACGCCACCGCGCTGGACGACATCGAGGAGCCGACGGCGTTCTGAGCCCCGTCAGGCGTCGAACTTGTACCCGAGCCCGCGCACGGTGAGCAGATAGGTCGGCTGCGCCGGGTCCGGCTCGATCTTGGCCCGCAGCCGTTTGACGTGCACGTCGAGAGTCTTGGTGTCGCCGACGTAGTCCGCGCCCCAGATCCGGTCGATGAGCTGGCCACGGGTCAACACCCGACCGGCATTGCGCAACAGGAACTCGAGCAGTTCGAACTCCTTGAGCGGCAGCCGGACCGGCTCGCCGGCGACGGACACGACGTGCCGCTCGACATCCATGCGCACCGGCCCTGCCTCGAGGACCGCGGGTACCGGTTCTGCCGGTTCCGCTCCGCGCCGCAGTACCGCGCGGATGCGGGCTACCAGCTCGCGTGAGGAGAACGGCTTCGTGACGTAGTCATCGGCGCCGAGCTCGAGCCCCACAACCTTGTCCACCTCGGAGTCCTTGGCCGTCAGCATGATCACCGGGACGCTCGAGCGGGACCGCAGCTGCCTGCAGACCTCGGTGCCCGGCAGCCCGGGCAGCATCAGGTCGAGCAGCACCAAGTCGGCGCCGGTCCGGTCGAACTCCGCCAGGGCGTCATGACCGTTCGGCGCCACAGCGACCTCGAAGCCCTCCTTGCGCAGCATGTAGGACAAAGCGTCGCTGAACGACTCCTCGTCCTCGACGACGAGCACCCGGGTCACGAGGTGGCCTCCGGCGTCGGGGTGTCGGGACGTTCGGCATGGAGGGGAAGGCGCAGGGTGAACGTCGAGCCGGCCCCCCGGGAACTCCAGACGGCCACGTCACCGCCGTGACTCGCGGCGACGTGCTTGACGATCGACAGCCCGAGCCCGGTCCCTCCCGTCGCCCGCGATCGGGCGGGGTCCACGCGGTAGAAGCGCTCGAAGATCCGGTCCAGGTCGCTCTCGTCGATGCCGACGCCTTGGTCGGTCACAGTGATCTCCACCAACTGACCCGCGGTGCGTACCCCGACGGCGACCTGGGTGTGTGGCTCGCTGTAGGCCACGGCGTTCTCGACCAGGTTGCCGAGCGCGACGACGAGCTGAGACTCGTTGCCCAGCACCTGCAGTCCCGGCTGCCCGCCGGAGGCCAGCCGGATGTGCCGGTTCTCGGCGTCAACGCGGCTGCGGTCGAGGGCGCTCGCGACGATCTCGTCGACCTTGACCGGTTCGGGCGACTCGACCGGATCGTCGTACTGCAGCCGAGACAGGTCGATGATCTCTTGGACAAGGCGGGTGAGCCGACCGCTCTCCTGCTGCATCCGCCCGGCGAACCGGCGCACGGCCTCAGGGTCGTCGCTCGCGTCTAGCACCGCCTCGGCCAACAGGCTCAATGCGCCGACCGGCGTCTTGAGCTCGTGGGAGACGTTGGCGACGAAGTCCCGGCGGACCTCGTCGATCCGGATGGCCTGGGTCCGGTCCTCGACGAGGGCAAGCAGCAGCCCAGGGCGCAGCGGCGCGACGCGCGCCGAGACGTGCAGCAGTTGGGTTGAGCCGCGTGAGCGTGGCACCTTGATCTCGGCTTCCCGGATCCGCCCGTCCCGGAGTACAGCCGCGGCGAGTTCGGCAAGCCCGGGAAGGGGAACGCGATCGGGCCGGACCAGCCCGAAAGCGTAGGCCGACGGACTGGCCTTGACGACGTTGAGTTGCTCGTCGAACAGCACAGCGCTGCCGCGCAGAACCGAGATCACCTCGTCGACGCCTACGGGGATGAGCGTTTCATCCGCCGCCGGCACCGACCGCTGGGATGCCTCGCTTGCGCGGAATGCCAGACCGGCGGCAAGTCCCACTGCGGCGCCGGCGGCCGCGGCCAGCGCAGCGGCGGTTGTCGCGTCCACACCTATGGATGCTAGGTGCCTGGCCACATGGTTCCGATAGCCGACGAGGTCCCCACATCGCATTGCGGCTCGTTGTTCACCGAGACTTACCTGCGGGTTCATCTGGGTGAGTCGGCGCGCCACATCCGGGTATCTAGCCTGTGGAAGCCCAGTCTGAACTGTTCACTGCACCCAGAGCGAGGCGACCAGCGGATGCGCCAGGCCTTTCAAGAGCAGCTCGAGGACGTCAACCACCGGCTGGTGGAGATGAGCCGCCAAGCCGGCGAACAGATCCGTGCGGCGACGACGGCTCTGCTCGATGCCGACATACAGCTGGCGGACCGGACCGTCGCCGCCGACGTCGAGCTCAATCGGGCTCAGCTTGATATCGAGGAACGGATTCTGGAACTGATGGCACGTCAGGCCCCGGTCGCGGGAGACCTGCGTACCGTGCTCGCTGCTCAGCGCAGCGGTTTAGACATCGAACGGATGGGTGACCTCGCCGTTCACGTTGCCAAGATCGCCCGGATGAGGTACCCGGAGGTAGCCGTCCCGGAGGAGTTCCGGACCACCTTCAAGGACATGGGCCACACCGCCGAGGCGATGGCGGCCAAGGCTGGTGCGGTGTTGCGATTGCGCGACCTTGACGCCGCAGCCGAGCTCGCGAGCGACGACAACGAGATGGACCGCTTACATCGGACGTTGTTCGTCGTCATGTTCGACGATGACTGGGACCGTGGCGTCGGGGTCGCCGTCGACGTCGCCCTGCTGGGCCGGTACTACGAACGCTTCGCTGATCACGCGGTGAACGTCGCCGCCAACGTCCGCTACCTTGTCACCGGCGAGGTCGAGTGGATCTCGGGCGGCCCTGCCCGCTAGCCCCGGCTCTGTTGGTCGGCGTCCGCTGCCCGTCCGGAATGACCACGTTCACCACCCCTGCCCGTACATCACCAGGCCTGCAAGCCTGGTGATGTACGGGTTCGCCTGGTGATGAGCAGACGGCCGAGTCGGAGAAACTCGTCAGACCAGCACCGCACGACGCTTGGCGGCCCGCTCGAAGCAACGGCGATACCGGGCAACTACCAGCTGCGGGTGCCGCAGGTCGTCCCAGATGGAACGCGCCACCTCGTACCCCTGGTCGCGAAGCGCGTCCTCACGACGCTTCTCCCGCCAGACAACATCCTCCGCCGAGAGCCCATCTTCGGGCACTGCTCGATACTTCAACCGACCGTCAAACTCGCCGATGGTCTTTTCCTCTTCGAAGAAGTAGTCGACTCGCGCGATGACGGCTCCGGTTATCGAATCGACGATGAGGACCTGCAATTGCGGCCGCGGCAAACCGTTCAGCTCGAAGAGGACTCGGTTGCGGGACTCACCGACCGACTCGGACCGTCCGTCGGCAAATTCCGTCACGCGTCCGGCTGCGCGTGCGCCGCGCCAGTCCCGCATCTGGTCCATGCGGCGGAGCAAGGCGTCACTGTCCCCGCCCATGAGTCGGATCGCGGCATCCGCCACGACCACACCTCGCTCGAAGCCTCCCAAACAGGCGACATCAACAGCGGTTCGGTCCGGTGGTGTGACGATGATGCCGTCCACGATTGTGATGTCGCCGTCTACGATTGCGCCGGCGTGGTGGTGGACGTTGCCCTCGATTCGCGGTGAGTGCAGGTCTCCGCGGGTGACGTGAACGAGGGAAAGGTCGTAGCCCCAGGTCGGCAGATTCAGCATTACGCATGCCGAAATGTGGCTCACAACGGCCGGTTTCTCGAGGACGAGAGTCACAGCGTTTACTGTCGCCCGGTGGCGTGCCTCACGGTCCATGGCGTCCCAGACGGCACGCTCTATGTAGGCGCCGCGACGGATCCGCACCCATAAGCCGTCCCGTAGCAGCTGCTCGATTTCCTGATCGGAGTAGCCGTAGTCGAGTGCCTGACGCCGAAGAATGACACCGCCTTGGCGGCCGGCAAGAGCGGCCAGTTGGGGTTCCAGTTGAGTGTTCATGTCGACGATGCTCGGAGGTCGAACTGGGGCCAAGCGATGCCGCCGGGGCAACTTGTTGGTGGGCGGGAGCGCGAATGCCCGACTGTGGACAAGCCTCTGCTGAGCTGAGGCCAGTGCCATCACCAGGCGAGTACGTACATCACCAGGCTTGCAGGCCTGGTGATGTACGGGTAGGGGTGGTGAACGTGGTCATTCCGGAAGGGCAGCGAGCGATTAGCGGCCCTGGTTGCGGACGGCCTCGATGGCGGCGGCAGCGGCCTCCGGGTCGAGGTACTCGCCGCCGGGAGTGAGGGGGCGCATCGCGTCGTCGAGCTCGTAGAGCAGGGGCACGCCGGTCGGGATGTTCAACGCGACGACGGCCTCGTCGGACATCCCGTCGAGATGCTTGACCAGCGCCCGTAGCGAGTTGCCATGCGCGACAACAGCGACCGTCAAGTCCCGGCGCAGGTCGGGGACGATCCCGTCGTACCAGTACGGCAGCATTCGACGGACGACGTCGGCGAGGCACTCCGTCCGCGGCAAGAGCTCCGGCGGCAGGTCGGCATACCGCGCATCGCCCACCTGGGAGAACTCGTCGTCGTCCTCGATCGGCGGCGGCGGCGTGTCGTATGAGCGCCGCCAGAGCATGAACTGCTCTTCGCCGAACTGCTCGAGGGTCTGCTTCTTGTCCTTGCCCTGCAGCGCGCCGTAGTGCCGCTCGTTGAGGCGCCACGACCGGCGCACCGGGATCCACGACCGATCAGCGGCATGCATCGCGATCTCGGCGGTGCTGATCGCCCGTACCAGCACGCTGGTGTGCAGCACGTCGGGCAGCAAGGACCGCGACGCGATCAGCTCTCCGCCGCGCAGAGCCTCGGCCCGGCCCTTCTCCGACAAGTCGACATCGACCCAGCCTGTGAACAGGTTCTTCGCATTCCAGTCGCTCTCACCGTGACGAAGCAGGACCAACCGATACGGCATGCGCCGAGCCTAGTGATCGGCGTCGGGACCGGGCGGGCGCAGATGCTCGAACGCGGCAAGGTTCCGGGTGGACTCACCCCGCGCGAGACGCCATCGCCATTCGCGGCGGATCGACTCGGCGAACCCGAGATCGAGGATCGGGTTGAACGAGGAGTCGGCCGCATCGAGAACCACCCCGAGCAGCCGGTCCAGCTCGGCTGGCGTGACGGCGTGCACGGGGAGTCGGCCGACCAGATAGATGTCGCCGGCAGCGTCGACGGCGAACGCCACACCGGACAACCGGGCGTTGCGCTCGAGCAACCACCGATGCACGCCGTCGGGGTTCTCGTCCGGATGACGCGCGACGAACGCGTTGACCACCAAGCTGTGCTCGCGCACAGCCAGGCTGCACGACGTCTTCAGCTTGCGCTCACCTGGCAGCTCGACCGAGAACCGCCCTGGGGAACTCTCCACCCATTCGGCGCCCGAGCCGGTGAGGTGCTCGCGCACTACTTCCGTTGCCCGTTCCGCCGCCGCGTCGCTCACCTGCCACCGTCCGGTCGGCCAAGCCCGTGAGATTTCTGCCTGGTGTGTCAACTCGACGGTGGCATGCCTCGCGGCGTGCTGTCGACTACCCCGGCCACTGAGGCAGGATCAACGGCTGATGAGAACGCTCGCTACGCTGGCACGGCTGCCATCGAAAGTCCTTACCGGTTGCGAACAGCGGAGCTGCCGTGACTGAGCACCCTTCGGCATCGATCCGGCTGGTCGAGGGCGACATCACCACTCAGCGTGTCGACGCGATCGTCAATGCCGCGAACTCCCGCATGCGCGGCGGCGGCGGGGTCGATGGTGCGATCCATCGCGCCGGCGGCTCGGCAATCCTGGCGGACTGCATTCGCCGGTTTCCTGACGGGCTCGCCGTCGGACAGGCCGGCTGGACGGTCGCAGGAGAGCTGCCGGCTCGGTGGGTCATCCATGTCGTCGGGCCCAACTGGAACGCCGGCCAGCGTGACTCCGGCCTGCTGGAGTCCTGCTATCGCCAGGCGCTTCGGATTGCGGACGAGCTCGGAGCCAGAACGGTCGCGTTCCCGGCGGTCTCCGCCGGCATCTACGGCTGGCCACTGGCAGAAGCGGCCCGTATTGCCGTCCAGACGGTGGCGACGACGCCGACGACGGTCGAGGTGGCGACGTTCGTTCTTTTTGGAGGCGATACGGCGGCGGCCTTCGCGGCAGCAGCACAGGACTTCGAGATCGATTCGTGACGCGTGTCACGCACGCCTGACGCAACCAGGTGGGCACCATGGACGTCTTTCAGGTGGGTCACCGATCGGTGACAGCTGACTGGGGGGAGGGTCCACGTGGTGCGCGGCAGGAGACCGACGCTCGCCGTCGTTGCGGCGTTGCTGTTGCTACTGGTCACGGGCTGCGCTGGCGCGGTTCCCATGGCCTCCGAAGAGGCTTCCTCACCGCCCACGACAGCGACTGCGACGACCAGCCCGACTCCCACGCCCACCACACCCACGCCCACGCTCACGCCGACCCGGACGGCGCTCTACCTGGCCGGAGACGAAAGCACAGGGGTCAAGGAGCTGCAGGCCAGGCTCAAACAACTGCTGTGGTACGAGCCCAAGATCACCGGCGTCTTCGACGAGATCACCGTCGCGTCGGTCACCGGCTTCCAGGAAAAGCGCGGGTTCCCGGCGACCGGCGAGGTCGATCAGGTGACCTGGGACAAGCTGGTCAGCATGACCCACCAGCCGACCGACGACGAGATCCACAACCGGCTTGTGGCCGGGCCCACGATCATCGGCGGCGGCGACTCCGGAGATCAGGTTCGGGCGCTGCAGGCGCGGTTGAAGCAGATTGGTTGGTTCAGCGCCGACGTGACCGGCAACTACGGTGACACGACGACGACGGCCGTCGCCGGTTTCCAGACCAAGCGCGGGTTTCCGTCCACGGGAGACGTCGACCAACGCACCTGGGACCGGCTGGTGACGATGACTCGGGCACCCACCGACGACGAACTGCACAACCGAGTCTCGGGCAACGGGGGCAGCACCGCTGGGCTGGATCCGCGCTGCAGGACCGGCCGCGCCTTGTGCATCGACAAGTCGACTCGTTCGCTGCGGTGGGTTGTCAACGGCTCGGTGCGGATGGCGCTCGACGTCCGCTTCGGCTCGGAGCTGACACCCACCCGCGAAGGAGCGTTCAGCGTCGGCTACAAGTCCCGCGACCACGTGTCCAGGCTCTACGACACACCGATGCCTTTCGCCATGTTCTTCAGCGGTGGGCAGGCCGTGCACTATTCACCGGACTTCGCCGCCAACGGCTACAACGGTTCCTCGCACGGCTGCGTCAACGTGCGAAACCGCGCGGCCATCGGGTCGCTTTTCGACCAGGTGCGGATCGGCGACAAGGTCATCGTCTACTGGTCGTAGGACCGTTGGCCGGAGCGCGGTCAGTCGTCTGGTAGGCGGATTCGGACCCGCCGGAAGCCCCGACCCTTGCTCTCGACCTTGACGACCTCGATCCGCCCGATCTGGCGGGTCGACGCGACATGCGTGCCGCCGTCGGCCTGCAGGTCGAGCCCGACGACGTCGATCAGCCGGACCACCTCGAGATCTGGCGGCAACAGGTCCGTGGCCGTGCGGATGATCGGACCGAGCTCGTAGGCCTGCTCCCGCGGCAGTACCCGCACCTGGACGGCCCGGTCGGCGGCTACCTCCGCGTCGAGCGCCGCGCTGAGGCTGTCCTTGAAGCCGGCCGGGACGACAGGCAGGTCGAAGTCGAGCCGTGCCTCACCGGGTTCCATGTTGCCGCCGGTCACCGGAACCCCGTAGTCGCGGAACACCACACCACAAAGCACGTGTAGGCCGGAGTGGGTGCGCATGAGCAGAGTGCGCCGGTCGTCGTCGAGGGCTCCCCTGACGACCGCACCGACGGGTGGGAGCGGGTCGTCGGGATCGGGCACCAGCCACAGATCATCACGCGGACGTACGCCGGCGATCCGCGTCCGCACCCCGTTCCACAGCAGCACGCCGTGGTCGGGTGGCTGTCCGCCGCCGCCGGGATAGAAGGCCGACCGGTCGAGGACGATCCCGTCCGCCGGGTTGCTTTCGAGGACGGTGCAGTCCCACTCACGCAGCGTCTGGTCGTCGAGCTCGAGCCGGCGGGTTCGGCCGTGATGGTCGTGTCGCACGGTGGGACGGGTCACCAGGGGCCGTACGGACCCATATGGGTGCCGCGGGACCCGCCGCCGCCCACCTGCTTGACCGCTGGACGTACGTCGACCAGGTAGACCGCGGCGGCGACGACGCCGATCAGGTTGAGGAAGTTCAGCGGATTCAGGACAACGATGTTGACGGCCAATGCGACACCGAGGATCAGCAACCAGATGTTCTTCGTCAGCTTGCCGGCGAGCGAGTACGCCTCCTGCTTGACCCGGAAGGCGTCGAACAACGCGTAACCCTTCACACCCAGTGCGCCGAGGGTCAGCGCCAAGGAGACGATGCCCTGGACCGAGCCGAAGACGTCCAACACGTTTCGAGCGTACGCGACTTCGGTTGCCGTAGACGACGAGGTCCAGGGCTTCTTCTCGTCAGCTCGTCGACGGACGGCGTTTGCGCCGGGTGACAGGAGCGTCGGCGATCTCGTCAGCCACGTTCTCCGCTGCATCGGCTGCCTTGTCCGCAGCGTCGGCGACCTTGTCAGCGGCGCCGGCGAACTTGTCGGAAACCGTGTCGACGGCGTCGGCACCCTCGCGGCGGTACCGACCGACGGCGGCCTCGCCGCGGTTCGCAAGCTCCCCGTAAGTGTCCGAGATCTCGCTGGCCAGGTCGGCGGCGTACTGCAGCACCTTGGCGGACAGATCCTGGACCACTCGGGCGAGATCGGCGCGCAACCGCTGGAGATCCGCCGGCAGTTCCGCAGCGAGCTTCTGCATGTCAGCAGGTAGCTCCGAGCGCAGGCGCTGCACGTCGGTGGGAAGCGTCGACCGCCGCTTCTGCATGTCCGTGGGCAGCTCGGCAAGCCGCTCCCGGAGCTGGGAGGTCAACGTTTCGGCACGCTGTGCGAATGCCGGCGCACGGGCCGGCAGATCGCGAAGCGCCGTGACGGCAGCGTCGGCCGCCCCGGCGACCGCGTAGAGGGCGGAGGTGTTGGCGTTCTTCTGGGGCACGGGATTCACCTTTCGTCGTCGTTCTCTTTGCGGAACGTCTCGTACACGTCGAGAAGCACCCGCTTCTGGCGTTCGGACAGCAACATGTCGGCCAGCACGGCGTCCTGGACCGAGCGGTCCGAGGTCGGGTGGTCCAGCAGGCCAGCCCGGACGTACAGCGCCTCCGCCGAGATCCGCAGGGCCTTGGCGATTTGCTGAAGCACATCGGCCGACGGCTTGCGCATGCCGCGCTCGATCTGGCTCAGGTACGGGTTGCTCACACCGGCTTGGTCGGCCAACTGGCGTAACGACAGCTGGGCGTGCCGGCGCTGATCCTTGAGGAACTCGCCCAGCGAGCCGACTCTGGCCATGCCCCCATCATGCTAACTTTTGCAAGCGATTGCAAGCTGGGGCCTGGTGGGATCACGGTTCGGGCGGGATTGGCAGGTCACGCTCGAGCTCGACCACGGCGAGGAGCACCAACGAGCAGGTCCATCCCAGCGGCGCGACCGACGATGGATCGCCGACCTCGTTGACCTTCTCCGGCAATGCGCCCAACGGGGTCCGGTGCGCGGCGAGCCAATCCAGCAGACGCTCGGCCCCGACGACGTCGTCGTAGCCCGCCGCGGCGAGGGCGAACAGCCCCGTCGTCGGCGTCCAGGCGACGTCGGTGTCGGTTTCCCAGTCCTCACCCGGCCGCAAGCCACCGTTCGGGACCCGCAACGACTGCTCGGTCCGCTGGAACGCGCGGCGGATCAGTTCCTCGGCCGGCGCGAAGGGCGGCGACAGGAACGTGAGCGACGCGTCCCGACCCGGATCCTCCAGCGGCAGCGGGTATCCGTGGTCGGCGAACTCGTCGCGGTTGGTGTCGGCGACATTCCGCGGGTACCCGCGGGAGCCGAACTCTCGTCGAATGCCGGTGTCGATCTCGGCCGCAGCCTCGCGCCAAGCCGCCGGATCGACCTCGAGCAGTGGCGCCAGGGCGACCGATGCGCGCAGCCCCAGTCGGGCCGGTGCGGCGATACCCAGTGTCAGCCGTCGTCCGCTCTGTTCCCAGTAGTCCGGCGTGGCGCGCGGCAAGTCGTCATCACCGAATGACCGGACGATCGCGTTCGCCGAGTTGATGACCATCGGAGCAACCTCGGCCACCAATGCCTCGGCATGCTCGCGATCCGGATGGGTCTCCAGCCAGAACCAGAGTGCCCACGGAACCCATCCCGAGCCGTCGAGCTGGCGGCGGCGGTTGTCCGGCGGCTCGCCGGACCCGTCCGGCCGGTACCGGGCATGCCAGATGCCGCGGGCCGGTGCGACCTGGGCCAAGAACCTCAGGATTGCCTCGGCGTCCCCATGGCGACCCGTGGCGGACAGCGCGACGACGGCGAACGAGGCGTCTCGGGCCCAGACATAGCGCCAGTGGTAGCGGTTGGCAGCCAGCTGTGCGCCGTTCGGCTGCAGCAACAAGCGCAGGTCCAGCAATGCCCGGTCGGCCATGTCGGCATAGGGAGTGCCACGCCCCGGTCGGTCGCCACCGCGCAGCCAGGCCCGGTCGGTGGCGATCTGCTCCACCTGCTCGGTCGACGGCGCGCCCGAGGCCAGCACCGTCGTTTCAGGGACATAGGTGGAGCCGCTTCCGACCGGGATGTTGGCCAGCTCGCCGGCCGGACCAGTCGTGATGCCGTCGGCCCGCAGCGGTTGCGCTGTCGAGTCAGCCCGGGCGGTCGCCGACGCGACCACGACGGCTGCGGCCACCCCGATCGCGATGACCCACCGCCATCGTGACCGGCGCATGCCGCCAGGGTACGTATCAACATGGCCAGCCGCAGTAGCGGCGGATAATTCGCTCTCGTGCTCATCCGACCAGCAACTTCCGCTGACGATCCAGCCCTCTACGACGTATGCCTACGAACGGGCGCTGATGGCGAGGACGCCACCGCGAGCTACAGGGATACGCGGCTCCTCGGTCACATTTACGTCGGGCCCTACCTGGCCCTGGAGCCCGACCTCGCGTTTGTCCTCGACGACGGCGCGCCGGCCGGGTACGTTCTGGGCGCGCAGGACACCCGAGATTTCGATCGCCGCTGCGAGCGCGAGTGGTGGCCGCCACTCCGGAAGCAGTACGCCAACCCGACGATGAGCCTGGCATGGACGCCCGACGAGCGCCTGCGGTACATGATCCACCACCCGCCACGGCTCGACGTTGCACTGCTCATGGAGTATCCAGCGCACCTGCACATCGATCTGCTTCCGCGCGTGCAGGGGGCAGGGAACGGCCGTCGGCTGATCACGCATCTGCTCGATCGGCTACGGACCCGCGGCTCATCGGGAGTGCACCTGGTCACCGGAACGGGCAACCGCCGAGCCATCGGCTTTTACCAACATGTCGGCATGCAGACGCTTCAGACGCATCGGGGAGCAGTGGTGATGGGCATGCGGATGCACGCCTAGAACCCCACCGGGCGGATCTCTCCGACGGGCTGCCCGCCACCGAGCACGGCCGGGTGAGTGAGGTCGTCCAGCACCGGGTAATCGACGCCGAGCCGGCGCAGCGCGGCGGCCATCACGACCGGCCGCGCCCGGGGCGACCCGTCCGCGATCTTGACCGCCACCGCCCGGCCATCGTCGAGTGCAGCCGCGTAGACACCTTCG
The DNA here is from genome assembly GCA_035697245.1 of Jiangellaceae bacterium. GTDB lineage: Bacteria > Actinomycetota > Actinomycetes > Jiangellales > Jiangellaceae > JACVRX01. The sequence continues at coordinate 36,220 of DASSDH010000214.1, read as the reverse complement.
GCGCCGGCCTTGGCGAACAGGTTCGGCACCGACCGAATGAGCCGCGCCTCATCGCGAAGCGTCCCGCTGGTCCACTGGGGGTGAGCCCTGATCGCCTCGACGATCTGTCGTTCCGCCGAGTCCGGCGGTCCCAGTGCGAGTGCGCGGAAGGTCCGCGCGAGCCCGGTGAGCGTCATGGCGAACAGCGGGGCTCCGCACCCGTCGACGCCCGGAGGACCGACAGGTTCTCCGGCCAGTTCCTCGATCGTGTCGTGAATCGCGACCTGAAGCGGGTGTTCCGGCGTCAGGTAATCGCCGACGTTCCAACCGTTCACTGCGCAGGTGACGAGCATGGCCGCGTGCTTGCCAGAGCAGTCGGCTGCGATCGACGACTTCTCGAGGCCCCGTCGGGCGTAGGCCAGCATCGCGATCTCGTCCAGCGGCCAGCCGTGGACGTTCTGCAGCAGACCTTCGTCCAGGTCGGCTGCGGCCAGGATCCGGCGCGCTCCCATGATGTGGAAGTCCTCGCCGGAGTGACTCGCCGCCGCGAGCGCCAGCAGCTCCCCGTCCAGCGGGAGGCCGCAGCGCAGCATGGCCGCGGCCTGCGCGGGCTTGTTCGCCGAGCGTGGATACATCGCGGTGTCCGTCTCCCCGACGGCCAGCACGACTGTGCCGTCCGGTCCAAGCGCGACCACCGAGCCGTGATGCCGGCTCTCGACCATTCCGGATCGGACAACTTCGGCGACCACCTCGTGCGGCACCGTCGCAACCTATCCCGCGTGCAAGGATCGCGGCCGTGCGAGCAGTCGTGCAGCGAGTCACGTCGGCGTCGGTCAGCATCGACGGCGAGGATGTGGGGGCGATCGACCCCGGGCCTGGGCGCCAGGGTCTCCTCGTGCTGTTGGGAGTAACCCACGAAGACGAGGCCGCCACCGCTGACAAGCTGGCCCGCAAGGTCTGGGAGCTGCGCATCCTCGACGACGGGTTGTCCGCTTCCGACGTTGGCGCGCCACTGCTGGTCGTGAGCCAGTTCACGCTCTATGCCGACACCCGTAAGGGCCGGCGACCGTCGTGGTCCGCCGCGGCCCCGGCCGAGTCCGCCGAGCCGCTGGTGCAGGCGTTCTGCGACGCACTGCGCGCGCTGGGTGCCCACGTCGAGACCGGTGTGTTCGGCGCCATGATGCAGGTGTCGTCGACCAACGACGGGCCGGTGACGCTCGTGCTCGACGGCTAGCCCCGCCGGGCCCGCACATGCAGGCCGACATCGGGATCGACCACCACCTGTTGGGCGGCAGCCACGCCACCGGCGAGCAGATCGACATCTACCGGAACCGTGCGCTTCACCAGGGACAACGCGATCGGGCCCAACTCGTGATGGCGAGCGGCGGAGCCGACGAAGCCCACGGTGGTGCCATCGAGCTCCACCGGATCGCAGTGCGCCGGCAAACGCTCGGCGGAGCCGTCGAGGTGCAGCATGACCAGCCGTCGCGGCGGCCGGCCGAGATTGTGGACACGCGCGACGGTCTCCTGACCGCGGTAGCACCCTTTGTCCAGGTGCACGGCCGAGCCGATCCAGCCAACCTCGTGCGGGATCGTCTTGTGGTCGGTGTCCACGCCCAGCCGCGGCTGGTGCGCAGCGATCCGCCGTGCCTCGTGAGCCCAGGTGCCCGACGGAGAATCGCCGACATAACGCGCCAGCTCCGAGCGGGCGACGAACACCTCGCGCCCGCGGTCGGTGACTCGGCTGAGATAGCTGCCATGCTGCTCGGTGTCCGGCTCCCAGACGACGGCGAACTCGTCGCTCACGTCGGCCACCTCGACGCGCAGCAAGAACCGCATGGAGTCGAGGAACTCCACCAAGGCTGGCACGGTTCCCGGCTCCACGTGGGTCCAGAAGGCCGTGCCGTCGTCGACCGCGTAGAGCGCGTGCTCGATGTGGCCCTGCGGTGAGAGGACAAGGGTCTCGGTCGAACTGCCCGGGCCGAGATGCTCGACGTGCTGACTCGTCAGCGAATGCAACCAGCTCAACCGGTCAGGTCCGCTGACCGTCACGACGCCGCGGTGCGACAGGTCGACTGGGCCGGGAACGCGCTGTTCCCGCATCGGATCGCCGTAGTGCGCTGGCACTCCCGCGTCGAAGCCGGTCGCTGCAACGGCCCCCGGCCGGTCAAGGAGTGGGCTGCGGTAGGTGCTCACATCAACCTCAACACGCGTGCGACCTCGCCCACTCCCGCCGAGCCCTCTCCCGCAACGCGAGCAACATCACGAGCACTCCCGGCAGGTGCCGAACACGGTCAGGTGGCGGAGGTCGGTGCGAAACCCGAACCGCGCGGCTACGTCGCCGACCAGCCCGGCCGCGATGGTCGGCTCGACCTCCGTCACGCGTTCACAGTTCCGGCAGACCAAGTGCAGGTGGTCGGGCTCCGTCGTCGCGTGGTATGCCGGCGCGCCATGCCCTAAATGAGTGTGGCTGACCAACCCCAGCTTCTCCAGCAGCTCCAGAGTGCGGTACACCGTCGAGATGTTCACGCCTTTGGCGGACTCTCGGACCCGGCTGAGGATCTCCTCCGGGGAGCCGTGGTCGAGTTGCCGCACGGCACCCAGGACCAGCTCGCGCTGTGGCGTCAACCGGTACCCCTGCGCCCGCAGGTCCGCGCGCCAGTCGGTCATCACCCGAGTCTAGGAGTGCACCTGATCGGCTCCGGCCACGCGCTGCATCTCCGCGGACAGGTGCGGCTGCAACTCGTATCCCATGGCGGCCATCTCGTAGACCCACATCAGCCGGCCGTTCACCAACCCGTACAACCGGTGGCCGGCCCGGTAGTCCTTGGCCGTCTCGGTCTTGAGAACCCCGCGGGTCGCGAGCTCGATCTTGGCTGGTTCGACCCGGCCCAGGTAGATCTCGACGAACCCGGTGGGATGGGTCAGCAAAACCTCGACCTCGCCGTCGGGCTGCGGGCGCCAGTAACCGGTCTCCGAGGCAGCCGGCTGGAGCAGGGTGCCGTCGTCCGCGAGGATCCAGCTGCGGCTGGTATATGCCAAGAACGCTTTGCCGGGGACATAAGTGAACTCGACTTCTTGGCCGAACCGGAACGCCTCGATCGTCGGGTAGTCACCGACGCCCGCGCCTTCCCAGCGGCCGAGTAGCCAGGCCAGCGGGACGCAATCCGGATGCAGATCGGCCGGGATCTCGATCACGGGATGGGTCAGGCCTGACCCCTGAACAGCCGGTAGACGACATAGATGGCGAACCACCCCGCGGCCAGGGTGGTCAAGACGAGCACGCCGGTGAAGAAGATCTCCAGCACGGTCTCGAGTCTAGGGCCTGGGCTCGGGAAATCGGGCCTTAGTCTGCTGAGCATGGCTGACAAGCTCGTCGTGAAGGTGACCGCCGGCGTCGACGCACCCGAGCGCTGCTCGCAGGCCTTCACGGTTGCGGCCACCGCGCTCTCGTCCGGAGCCCAGGTGTCCCTGTGGCTCACCGGGGAGTCGGCGTGGTTCGCCCTGCCTGACCGGGCGGCCGAGTTCGAACTGCCGCATGCGGCTCCCCTGCCCGATCTGCTCGCCGCGCTGTTGGCGGGCGGTCAAGTGACGTTGTGCACTCAATGCGCAGCCCGACGCGACATCGAGCCCGACGATGTCCTGCCTGGGATCCGCATTGCTGGCGCGGCCACGTTCGTCGAGGAGGTGCTCGGCGAGGGCACCCAAGCGATCGTCTATTGACCAGGCGCTGACCGCTCAGGCGGCGGCCGACACCCGTAGGTCGCTCACCGCAACGGTGTCCCGGGGGGCATCGGAGCTGCTGACGATCTCCATGGCGATCCGCTGGGTCGTCGTGACGGGTATCCGCATCGTCTGCAGGTCCCTTAGCTCGGCGTCGGGGTCGAGCTGCTGTTCGATGGTGGTGTTGTCGTCGAAGCGCCAGCGGACCGCGGTGAGCCGGCGGTTCTCGGCATACCGGTCGGTGTTGTCGGTCGGGTCGGTCTTGGCGTAGCCGGGAACGAGCCCGAGCTCGGCAACCCGGACGGACCCGCCCAGATCGAGGACGAGGGTCTCGCCTGCCCCGTCTCCCGGGCACCGCCAGGCCGAATCGGGCTGCGCGTCGACCGCGAAAGCCGCCTCGTAGGTGATTTCCGTGCCGGACGCGTCGCGGCTGGCGTCGGACTGGCACGACGCGTCGACGACGGTCACGGTCACCGATGTCACTGGCCCGTCCCACGGACCGGCGGTCGTCGCCGCCACTTCCGGCCCGTCCGTGCCGCCGCTCCCATCCTCACCGGACGCGGCTCCCATCAGAGCGCCGACCAGGAAGCCGACTGCCGCGCAGCCGACCAACACCGACGCCACGGCGACGCCCGCGAGCCGGCCAGAGTAAGGAGGCGCGGCATGCGACACGCGCGACACCCTACGTCGCTCGTCGCGCGACCGCGTACGACGTCAGGACCCGATACTGACCGCGACTGCCGCCACTACGCCTTGCTTTGCCACCACAGCCTGATCGACGGGCGCGGCACGAGGTGCCAGCGTCCGCAGCGTCCACTGGCCGGGCGCTGCGAAGAAACGGAACTCGCCCTGGTCGTTGGTCGGGACCTCCGCGGTGAACTCCCCGATTGCGTCGAGCAGCCGCACGTAGGCGCCGGCGACCGGCACGTCACCGCTTCGGGTCACGACGCCCTGGATCACCGACTCCTTTGCCAGGTCGACCCCGTCCAGCGAGACCCCCCCGGCCGGCGCCTGGCAGCCCGCCGTCATGCCGCACCTGGCTCGTCGCCCACCGCGATCGGCACGCCGACCAGCGACCCGTACTCGGTCCAGGACCCGTCGTAATTCTTGACGTTGGACACGCCGAGCAGCTCATGTAGCACGAACCAGGTGTGTGCCGAACGCTCGCCGATGCGGCAGTAGGCGATGGTGTCGGTGTCGAGGTCGACACCCGCCTGGCCGTAGAGCGTGCGCAGGTCGTCGTCGGAGCGGAACGTTCCGTCGTCGTTGGCCGCCTTGCTCCACGGGATGTTCTGCGCGGTCGGAATGTGACCACCGCGCTGAGCTTGCTCCTGTGGCAAGTGCGCAGGCGCGAGCAGGCGACCGGCGTACTCGTCGGGTGAGCGGACGTCGACCAGGTTCTTCGTACCAATCGCCCCGACGACCTCGTCGCGGAACGCGCGGATCGCCAGGTCTGGGTCGCTGGCCCGGTACTCGGTCGGCGTTCGCTCCGTGAGGTCGTCGACCAGCTCCCGACTTTCCAACTCCCAGATCTTGCGGCCGCCGTCGAGCAGGCGGACGTCGTCGTGGCCGTAGAGCTTGAAATACCAGTACGCGTAGGCGGCGAACCAGTTGTTGTTGCCGCCGTAGAGCACGACGATATCGTCGTGGCCGATGCCCTTCGCCGAGAGCAGTGCCTCGAACTGCTCCTTGTTGACGAAGTCACGCCGGACCGGATCCTGCAGGTCCGATTTCCAGTCCAGGCGCACGGCGTTTTTGATGTGATTCTTGTCGTACGCGGTCGTGTCCTCGTCGACCTCGACCAGGACGACCTGCGGATCGTCGAGATGCTGCTCGACCCAATTGGCCGAGACGAGCACGTTTTCGCGGCTCATCGGGTGACCTCCGTCAGTCTGGGAATGGCGCGGCGGAATACCAGGTAGATCTCGCAGCCGAGGCACAGGCCAAAGGCAGCGTTGAGGAAGGCGGCGGCCAAAGCTGTGCCGACCGCGCCGTACGCGAAAAGTGACCAGCCGCCGAGGAAACCGACGAGTCCGGCGGTGGCAAAAAGCAGCCCCACGAATTGAGCGAAGCGCGGCGGCCGGGCGTCCTCGAATTCGGCAGGTGGACCCAGCCGGGGCCGTAGGAACCGAGCGAACAGGCGGGCATACGGCGATGCGGCGACTCCGGCCAAGGCGCTGGCAGCGAACACCCCGGCCTGGGCGGCGAGCAACCAGGCGCTGCCGGTCAGCAGGACGATCGCGAGAACCCCAGCAGTGAGGGCAGCAGCGACGCGCTGGCCGCGAGGGTCGACCATTGGGTATCTCCCTGACGTGAGGCTGGGCAGGTCCGTCAGCTGTGGACAGCCCGGAATCCGGTCGGCAATCGCGACGCTGAGATCCAGGCCACCCGGTCAGGGCAGGCGACAGAGCATGGTGGCCACGCGACCGAGGTCGATCGCGCGCCGCTTCGTCAGCTCCGTCCGGAACATGCTGCCGAGGGTAAGGCCGGGACGGTTCAATGTCATCGTGGTAATCAAATGCTGAGACGGCCGTCTCATTTTGAGCCCATGCTGTCGACGAGACCGACGACCTGCGCGAGCCTGGGCACGCCAGTTGATCGCTGCACGACCTGCCCGCGATGGTCCAAGACGAACGTCGTCGGCGTTCGCGTCACGCCCATGCGGCGAACCAGATCCAGGTGCGATTCAGCGTCGACTTCGACGTGACGCACACCGTCCACCGTCGCCGCGACATGGGTCAGCACCTGACGGGTCGCTCGGCACGGAGCGCAGAACGCGCTGGAGAACTGCACCAAGGTCGCCCGCTGCCCCGGATCCTGGCCGAGGTCGGCACGGGTCAGCGCGAGTCCGAGGTTTCGCCGCTTCGGCGCCGACAGCCGCCCGGCGGTCCTGGCCCGCCAGAGTCCGAAGACCGTCGCCGCCAGCAGCACGACGACGAGCACGACGAGTCCGGCGGTCACGCCGTCCCAACATTGCCCGCCCGCCGCGGTGTTCCCGTTGCCATGACGCGCGGCGAACAGGCTCAGGCGGAGGCGACGACGAGCACATCGCCGGTTGTCGTCACCACCTCGTAGTGGCTGACCTCGTGTGGACGCAGGCCCACCGCGCCGTCGAAGCCGAGCGTCCCAGTGTCCGGGTCGTAGCCGCTCTGGGGAACCGTCCAGGTCGCCGCGACCTCGCGGCTGCCGTCAAGGCCGACAGCGACCAGGCTGCAGGTCGCGCCGAGCGGCACTCCGGCCACGTCTCCGTGCACCGCGGTACCCCAGGCCCTGGCGAACAAGTCGACGTCGAGGACCACGGCGCCGTCCGAGCCGTGCAGCTGGGCCGCAGGTACGGTCGTGGTCGCCGTAGCTGCCGGTGGGGGCGGCGCATCGTCGCCGCCGATCAGGAGAACTCCGGCTCCGGCCACCACGGCGCTGGCAGCTGCAGCCGCCAAGCCCAACGCGTACCGGTGGCGGCGGGCCCGTCGGCGTTCGCCAGCGACCGCCCCCAGCAACCCGTCTAGCACGCGGGGATCCGGCGGGACCTTGGCCGGAAGGAGAACCGGCTTGGCCGCCGCCAGCACGCCAACGGTCTCCGTCAGCTCCGCCAACTCTGCGGCGCAACGCGGGCATCCGGCGACGTGCTCGCGTACCGCGAGCTCCTCTTCGGCGTCCAGCGCCGACACGGCCAGCGCGCCCAGTGAGATCCGGATCTCGTCGCAGGAGGTCATGTCGCCTCCTCTAGTCCAGAAATTCCGCGTTCCTCCAGGGCCAGCCGGAGTGCGCGTAGCGCGTAGTACGTGCGTGACTTGACGGTTCCGGCCGGCACTCCCAGGGCACCTGCGGCCTCCGCAACGGAATGTCCGCGAAAATATGTCTCGACGACAGCAGCACGGTGCTCCGGGCTCAACGTCTCGATCGCCTCGGCCACCAATTGAGCCACCAGAGCCCGGTCAACGCCGTCGTCGACCGGGATGGCCCCGAGCGCAGTCTCGGCAACCTCGGCCGGTCTGGCGCGACGGGCTCGTTCGCTGTCGACGACCAGGTGTCGAGCCACCGTCCACAGCCACGGCCGCGCCGAACCCTTGTGCGGAGCCAGGGAGTCCGGATGCCGCCACGCTCGCAGCAGCGTCTCCTGCACGACGTCTTCGGCCCGGTGGCGGTCTCCACCCACCAGCCGCAGGACGTAGCCCATCAGCGGAGCGGCGTGCTCGTCGTAGAGCGCCCGGACCAGATCCTCGTCAGCCACCGGTGCCCTCACACTCCGTAAACGCCTCCCGAAGGGGCCTGGTTCAGCCGGCCGATGGTTCATCCGACTAAAACCCGTCCTAGCACATACGCGACGGGTGCCGCGACGACGATCGGCGCGGTCACCCGTAACGGGGTCAACACGCCGGCCGTGGTGCGATCCACTTCCTCAGCCACCCGGTCGACAGCGGCCACCGCGGTCACCGCAGTCAGCGCCGCAACGGTTGCCAGGACCACTCCGCCGACGGTAGGCACGGCATCGGCGACCCCCTCGGCGGCGAAGATGAGACCGGCGCCAAGGGCGCCTGCGAGCAGCACGGCCAGCGACCGTCGGACCGCCACCGGAATCGGCAGCACTTCGGCCAGCCCGACGACACCCACTCCCAGCAGGCCAAGCCAGACCGCGTGCACACCACCGTTGGCGCCAACCAGTGCCACCCACGCCACCGGCAGCAGGGCAAGCGCGCAGGCCGCCACGGTCATCGTCAAGGACGCTGTCAGCGCCTGCCGGCCCCCGCGTCGCGCCAGCTGGATCACGACAGCGGCGACGACGGCCGGGCCGAGCAACGCGGCAACCGGCCACAGTTCGCTCGGGTCGCCGACGATCACCCATACCGAGGCTCCGATCGACACGACGAGCGCGAGCCACGCACCCGGCCGGGCGGCCGGCACCGCGGCCGGCCGGACACCGCCGAGGGTGAAGACGACCTGCACGACCGCAACACCCGCTCCGAGCAACGGCCGTCCGACAGCTGCCGCGACGGCGAGCACCCCCACGAGCGCCGTGCACAGCAGCGAGGTCATTACCGGATCTTCCCAGAGCGGCATTACTAACCCCCCGCGAACGGTGGCAACAACTCGACAACGGACCCGTCCCGCAACGGGATCGCGACGTGTTCCCGGCGTCCTGTGGGGCTTCCGTCGACGACGACGGAGCACACGTCGAGCACCTGAGCGAACCGAGGTTGGCCCGCGTGTGAGAGACGGGCCGACGCCAAGGCCTCGGCGAGCGTTGCCGCGTCGACGACCTCCTCCGTCCTGCCGGCCGCGGCTCGCAATGATGCCCAGTACCGCAATGTCACCCGTGGCACTGCGTCACCAGCCAGCCGGCGATGCGCCGAGCGAGGTGCGCGTCGACCGCACCTTCCGCGTGACCGAAGTCGGGCAGCACCCACAGGGTCGAAGTAGCGCCCGCGGCGGCCGAAACCCGGCGCGCGTGCTCGGCAGGGAACAGGTCGTCAAGATCGCCGTGCACCACAAGCAGCGGTACGTCGATCCCCGCCGCGGCTGCGACGGGATCGATCGGATACGGCTCGGCCCAGTCGCCCGGCATGATCCGGGTGCCGCGGGTGAGCCGGATGGCAGCCCGGCCGGACGGGTTCAGGACGAGCCGGTGCAGCGTGCGCATCCGCGGCGTGCCGCGGTAGTACCACTGCCCCGGCCCACTGACAGCCGCGACCGCGTCCACTCCCCCGTACAGCGCAGCATGCCGCAACACCACGGCGGAGCCAAGGGAGAAACCGAGGGTCGCCACATGCGGATACCCGAGCGACCGCGCCCAGCCGACGGCCGCCTCCACGTCGCGAACTTCCTGCCAGCCGAGGGTGCTGACGCCGCGAGAGCCGCCGTGGCCGCGCAGATCGAGCAGGACGAGTCCGGCCGCCGGGCGCATCCACGCGGCGATTCGCCTGAGCCGCGGATGCCGCGAGTGCAGCGTGAAGCCGTGCACGACCACCACGGCGACATCGCGCGAGCCGTCGACCGGCGGCAGATGTTCGGCCTCCACGACCACGCCATCATCGGCTTGCAGGCGCCTCCGGAAGCCATGACCGTTCCGCTCTGCGGGCAAGCGGACCTGGGTGGCCCTCACATGCCCTATCCTGTCAACTCGTGGGCCCGGGCAGTGCCGCCCTCCGGGTCCGCGTTGCATATCCGGCCGGAGGAGGCCGCATGGGATCCACGATCCTCCTGCTGACCAACGCCCTGCGCCCGTCGGCGGAGATCCTGCCCGCACTCGGTCTGCTGCTGCACGACGTCCGGGTCGCGCCGGCCGAGGCGGCGGCGCTGCTCGACGCTCCGGTGTGCGACGCCGTGCTCGTCGACGCCCGCCGGGACCTGGGCCACGCCCGCGGGCTGACCCGGCTCATTCGCACGACCGGCGTCGACGTGCCGCTCATGGCCGTGGTCACCGAAGGCGGCCTTGCCGCGGTCACCGCCGACTGGGGCGTCGATGACGTGCTGCTCGACACGGCCGGACCGGCCGAGGTCGAGGCTCGGCTGCGGCTCGCCCAGGGCCGGCTCGCGGCAGCCCAGTCTGGCGACGACGTGCCTGACGAGATCCGCTCGGGTGACCTCGTCGTCGACGAGGCAACATACACCGCCCGCATCTCCGGCCGCGCGCTCGACCTCACGTACAAGGAGTTCGAGCTGCTGAAGTTCATCGCGCAGCACCCCGGCCGGGTGTTCACTCGGGCACAGTTGCTGCAAGAGGTCTGGGGCTACGACTACTTCGGCGGCACCCGCACGGTCGACGTGCACGTGCGCAGGCTGCGGGCCAAGCTCGGAGCCGATCACGAGGCACTGATCGGGACTGTGCGGAACGTCGGCTACCGGTTCGTAGCGCCAACCCCTCCTCGCCGCAACCCGGTGCCCGAGCGCGTCGGTCGGTGATCAAGGCGCGGGACGGGCTGGCCGACGCTGACATCGGTGGCGTCACCGCTCTCATCGAGGCTGCCGCCAGGATCGACGGCGTCGGCGCGCTCTCGGAGCAGGGCTTTCTCCAGCTGCGGGTCGGCGCGCCGGTCGTGCACCTAGTCCTCCGCAGGGACGGCCGCATCGTCGCGTACGCACAACTGGACCAGGCAACTGGTGCCGCAGAGCTCGTCGTTCACCCGGATCACCGGCGCCAGGGAATCGGCCGGGCGTTGGTCGCCCGGCTTCTGGCGGACATCCACGAGCCCGAGCTGAGGATCTGGGCGCACGGTGACCTACCGGCCGCCCAGGCATTCGCCGCGGCGGTCGGCTTCGAGCGGGTGCGGTCGCTGTGGCTCATGGGCCGCCTGCTGACCGACGACCTCCCTCTGCCAGAGATTCCGCACGGCATCGTCGTCGACACCTTCGTTCTCGGTGCCGACGACGACGCATGGGTCGAGCTGAACGCCCGGGTCTTCGCCGACCATCCGGAGCAGGGCAGGTGGAGCCTGGACGACCTGCGCGACCGGATAGCCGAAGCGTGGTTCGACCCGGCGGGCTTCTTCGTCGCCAGACGTGGACCGTCGATGGTCGGCTTTCACTGGACGAAGGTGCACGACGAGTCAACGGGAGAGGTCTATGTCGTCGGTATCGACCCGACGGAGCGCGGCCACGGTCTGGGCAAGTCACTCACCCTCGTCGGGTTGCATCACCTGCGGGATATCGGTCTCGACCGGGCCATCCTCTACGTCGACGAGAACAACCAGAGCGCGGTGCGCCTCTATGGCGGGCTCGGCTTCGAGCGGGTTGCCGCCGATGTCATGTATGCCCGCCCCGCCAGCTGATTCCGGTCTAATCGACCGGAACCCGTCAGCCAGTGCCTATCGCCCGTTCACGATGCCGTGTCAACATGTGAAGCATGGCGCTGGCAGCGGAGGCGGTGCGGACGGAAGAGAGGTACATCGACCGCGAGTTCTCCTGGCTCGCCTTCAATACCCGGGTGCTCGAACTCGCCGAGGATCCCGACGTGCCGCTGCTGGAGCGCACCAAGTTTCTCGCCATTTTCTCCAGCAATCTCGACGAGTTCTTCATGGTCCGGGTCGCCGGTCTCAAGCGCCGCATCGCGGCCGGGGTCGCCGTCAGAGCCGCGAGCGGCCTGCTCCCCCGGGAGGTCCACGAAGGGACGCTCACCCTGACCCGTGAGCTGATGACACGGCAGGCGAACTGTTTCCACAACGACGTGCTGCCGGCGCTGGTGAAGGAAGGCATCGAGATCTCCCGATGGGACGATCTCGACGACTCCGAGCACAACCGGCTGCGGGAGTTGTTCGGCGAGCGAATTTTCCCGGTGCTGACTCCGCTGGCCGTCGACCCGGCACATCCGTTCCCCTACATCTCCGGGCTCTCGCTCAACCTCGCCGTCGTCCTCAGGAATCCCCGCACGGCCACCGAGCACTTCGCCCGGGTCAAGGTGCCGCCGAACTTCCCCCGGTTCCTGCCGGTCGCCGAGCAGCGGTTCGTACCGCTCGAGGACGTGATCGCCGCGCACCTGTCCCAGCTCTTCCTCGGCATGGAGGTGCTCCAGCACCACACCTTCCGGGTAACCCGCAACGAGGACGTCGAGGTCGAAGAGGACGACGCCGAGAACCTGCTCACCGCAATGGAGCGCGAACTCATGCGCCGACGGTTCGGCCCGGCCGTCCGCCTCGAGGTCGAGGAGACCGTCGATCCGCATGTGCTCGACCTGCTGCAACGCGAGCTCGGCGTGTCGAGCAACGAGGTGTTACACCTGCCCGGTCCGCTTGACCTGACCGGGCTGTTCCGGATCGCCGAGCTCGACCGCGCAGAGCACAAGTACCCTCCGTTCCTGCCGGCCACTCACCGGGATCTGCCGGACGTTGAATCCGCGTCGCCGGCGGACATGTTCGCCGCGATCCGCTCCCGAGACATCCTGGTGCATCACCCGTACGACTCGTTCTCGACGAGCGTGCAGCGGTTCATCGAGCAGGCGGCCGCCGACCAGCGGGTGCTGGCCATCAAGCAGACCCTTTACCGCACCAGCGGTGACTCGCCGATCGTCGACGCCCTGATCGATGCGGCAGAGGCCGGCAAGCAGGTACTCGCGCTGGTCGAGATCAAGGCCCGCTTCGACGAGCAGGCCAACATCACCTGGGCGCGCAAACTCGAGCAGGCCGGCGTGCACGTCGTCTACGGCATGGTCGGGCTCAAGACCCATTGCAAGCTCTGCCTGGTCGTGCGTGACGAAGCCGACCATGGCGGGGGGATTCGTCGGTACAGCCACTTTGGCACGGGCAACTACCATCCGAAGACCGCCCGCCTCTATGAGGACCTCGGCCTGCTTACCGCAGACCCTGTCGTCGCCGAGGACGCCAACCACCTGTTCAACTCGCTGTCGGGCTACTCGATCGACTCCGACTACGAGCGCCTCCTGGTCGCGCCACATGCGCTCCGCAGCGGCATTGTGGAGCGAATCCAGGGCGAGATCGAGAACCACCGCGCCGGTAAGCCGGCCGCCATCCGGTTCAAGGTGAACAGCCTGGTCGACGAGGGCATCACCGACGCCCTCTATGAGGCCTCTTCTGCCGGTGTCCCGGTCGACCTCTGGGTGCGCGGCATCTGCTGTCTGCGCCCTGGAGTGCCGAACCTGTCCGAGAACATCCGGGTGCGCAGCACTCTCGGCCGCTTCCTCGAGCACTCGCGCATCCTCGCCTTCCAGAACGTCGACGATCCCGAGTACTGGATCGGCTCGGCGGATCTCATGCACCGCAATCTCGACCGGCGGGTCGAGACCATGGTCAGGTTGGGCAGCCCGGCGCAACAAAGGGAACTGGGCGCCCTGTTCGATCTGGCGTTCGACCCTGGGGTCGCCTCGTGGCACCTGCAACCCGACAGCACCTGGGTCCGGGTTCACAAGGACGCCGACGGTCAACCACTGGCCGACCTGCAGGAGATCCTGATCGAACAGAAGAGCCGGCGTAGGGCCGCGGCGTGAGCCCAGCGGAGCCGGTGCCGACTGTCCGCGAAGTCGAGCACAAGTTCCGCGTCCACGGCTTGTACCGGGTCCCGGACATGACCCGGGCGGACGTCGTCACCGACGTGGAAGACCACGGCATTGTCGAGCTCGAGACCGTGTACTACGACACGCCAGACCTGCGACTGATCCGGGAGGGAATGAACCTTCGCCGGCGCACCGGCGGACCCGACGAGGGCTGGCATCTCAAGATCAAGGTGCCGGAAGCCGCGGAAGAGGTTCGGGACGAGCTGCGATTGCCCCTCGATGCCGGAGAACCGCAGGCACCTCCGTCGGAACTGCTCGATCTTGTCTGCGCAGTCGTGCGACACAGTCTGGTGCATCCAGTCGTCACGCTGCGCACGACCCGGCACGTCCGTCACGTACTGGACGCGGATGGGCGGCCCGCCGCCGAGCTGGTCGACGACACGGTCCAAGTCATCAACGGCTCCGGGCAGGCGTCCGCGCAGTTTCGAGAGCTCGAGCTGTCGGGGGCTCCCCCCGAGCTCGTCGACCACGTCGTCACGCAACTCGACCAGTCCGGGGCAGTCAGCGGCGAGTTCATCTCGAAGCCAGTCCGAGCACTCGGTACGCGCGCCGTTGCCGCCCCTGAGGTACCGGAACCAGACGAGGTTGGAGCCGACGAGCCGGCAAGCGCGGCCGTCCAAGCCTTTATCGCGCTACACACCCGTGCTCTCCGGGCGGCTGACCTCGTCTTCCGGCGCGACCCGGACGGCCCATGGGACGCGGTGCACAAGATGCGCGTGGCCGCCCGACGGTTGCGCAGCGGGCTGCGAGTCTTCCGTCCGCTGCTCGACCGGGAGTGGGCCGACGAGTTGCGCGACGAGCTGCGCTGGGCCGCCCAGGGTCTCGGCGAGCTGCGCGAGCTCGACGTGCTGATCGCCCGACTGGAAGAGCGCATGGCTGCATTGCCCGACGACGCCGTGCCCGAGGACCCGACTGTGACCGTCCTCGGCCGGACCCGAGAGCGGCAGAAAGAGGCCCGCGCTCGGGTTGCCGTGCTGCTGTCGTCGGACCGTTACATCGACCTGCACGAACGACTGGTCGTGGCAGCCGCGAAACCGGCTTTCACCGAGGCCGCCGCGGCGCCGGCGAGTGAGGCGCTCCCCCCGCTGGTGCGCAAGGCGTGGAAACGGCTGGCGAAGAGGGCGAAGGCTGTTCTCGACGACGAGTCGGCGCTGCCGGGAGGGGCGCCGGACGACGAGTGGCACCAGGCGCGGATCGCGGCCAAGCGAGCCCGATACGCAGGCGAGGCGGTGGCGCCGGTCCTGGGTGCGGAGGCAAAGGCGTTCGCGGAGCAGATGGAGCGTGTCACGGAGATCCTCGGTGAGCACCAGGACGCCGCCGACGCCGGCGCAGCCATCCAGGCGATGGCTGCGAACGCCGACGCGCCCGCCAGTTTCACGCTCGGTGTGTTGTATGCAGCGGAGCGCGAAGGGGTTACGGCGACCCGCCGCGAGTTCGCCCGGCTCTGGCCCAAAGTCAGCCGGCCAAAGTGGCGGCGATGGCTGGCGACCTGAGCGGCTCCGATACATCGGACGGCACTGTCGTCGCTGCTGGCGCCGTCGTGTGGCGACCAGATCCCGCGCATCCCGGGGAGGTCGAGGTCTGCCTTGTGCATCGCCCTCGCTACGACGACTGGTCGTTGCCCAAGGGCAAGTTGGACCGCCGCGAGCACCCGTTGGCTGGTGCCGTGCGTGAGGTCGAAGAGGAGACCGGACAGCGGGTCGTCCTCGACCGGCCGCTGCCGACCCAGCACTACGAGGTCAACGGGGTGCCCAAGCGAGTCCACTACTGGGCCGCCCGCGCCGACGACAATGCGCCGATGTGGCAGGGCACCAAGGAGATCGACCAGATCGCTTTCGTGCCCGCCGCCGAGGCCGCTCACCGGCTCACTCACCCCCGCGACACCGAGGTGGTTGCCGACCTCCTCGCCGGTGAGATCCGCACGGTGCCGGTCGTCGTGCTTCGCCATACCGAGGCGATCGATCGGTCGTCATGGGATGGGCCCGATGCATTGCGGCCGCTGAACAAGCGCGGCGCAGCGGATGCACAGGCCCTGGTTCCGCCGTTTCGCGCGCTCGGGCTCACCCGGGTGGTGTCCAGCGACGCGGTTCGGTGTGTCGACAGTGTGCGGCCGTGCGTCGACGCCACCGGCGTGCCGCTGGAGCTTCAGCCCGTGCTGTCGGAGGATGGCCACCTCGAGCAGCCGCTCGCCGTGGAAAAGGTGACCCGGGCTCTACTCGCCGACGGCGCACGGACCGTCGTCTGCTCGCACCGGCCGGTACTTCCCCACGTGATCGCCGCGGCCGCGGAGCAGGCACCCGACCTGGCGCCGACCGAGCCGCTTCACGTCGGCGACTTCCTGGTCTTCCACCACCGTGGCGGCGTGCCGGTGGCCGTCGAGCGGTTCCACATCTAGCTGCAAGGCCGGGTGGTCCACCTGGCAGCGTGTCACCGTGAACACGGTCCAGAGGTATCGGGAGTTCGCGCGGGACAGCCGGGACGAGTCGCCGGCGTACGAGGAGCTCGCGGCCGCGGTCGCGGAAGACCAGGAGCTGCTCTGGTTGCTCGATGACTTGCCGGAGCCGAAACGGCAGCCCAACCTGTTCTTTGCCGCCACCCGGTATCTCGGCGGTCCGGTCATGCCGCCGGCCGCGTTCCGCGATTGGGCCGTGAGTCATTGGGCCGATCTCACCGCGACGATGCACGAGCTCAGCACCCAGACCAACGAGCCCGCCCGGTGCGCGACACTGCTGCCAGTGTTGGCGGGCTTGCCGCAGCCGTTGGCCTTGCTGGAAGTAGGGGCAGCGGCGGGCCTGTGTCTGTATCCCGACGAGTACCAGTACCGATTCGACGGCGTCAGCATTGGCCCGCCGGAGAGCCTGGTGCGGATCGACTGCGCCGTCAGCGGCGACGTTCCCGTTCCCGCCGACGTGCCCAAGGTGGTCTGGCGGGCGGGTATCGACCTCAACCCACTCGACGTGGCTGACGACAACGACCTGCGCTGGCTCGAGTCACTCATCTGGCCCGGTCAGCCCGAACGGGTGGCGCGGCTGCGGGCAGCTGCCCGTATCGTCGGCGCACACCCGCCGATGATTCGACGCGGCGACTTGATCGCCGAGCTTCCCGCGCTGGCCGCCCAGGCTCCGGCGTCCGCCACTCTGGTCGTGTTCCACAGCGCAGTTCTCGTCTACCTGTCAGCCGAGACCCGACGGGCGTTCGTCGACATCGTCCAATCCCTACCTGGCCACTGGATCTCCAACGAGGGCCCCGATGTGCTGCCGGAGCTGGTCGCGCGGGTTCGGCTGCCAACAAATGGGCCTCCGCCATTTGTCCTCGCTCTGGACGGCACACCGCTTGCCCTTGCCGCACCTCATGGCCAGGCACTGCACTGGCTTCGGCGAGCGCCTACCACCTTGCGCAAATGACCACGTTCACCACCCGTGCCTATACGTCACCAGGCCTGCAAGCCTGGTGATGTACCCACAGGGGTGGTGAACGTGGTCATTCCCCGCGGTGCCATTGGTTCTTCGGACGCAACTCGGGCGTTCGACAGGCGACCGGTACTCGGTGGTTTGCGTTCATTTCTCGTTCACCCACCGCGGGCCACATCGTCATCTGTGCTGCCTACTTTCGCCGTGTCATGGCGTTGCGAGGAGAAACGTTCCCGAAAGGACCACCCAAGTGAAGATCAGTCCCACGAGCCGGCGCTGGGCGCCACGTGCGGTCGCGAGCGCGGCCGCTCTCGTGCTGGTTGCCTGCGGCAGCGGCAACGACCCGGAGAACGCAACCGCCGAGGGTGGCGACGATAGCTCCGAGGCGGCCCTGTCCGGTGAGGTCGTCATCGACGGTTCGAGTACGGTGTTCCCGTTGACCAGCGCGGCCGCCGAACTCTTCCAGGCCGAGAATCCCGAGGTCCAAGTCTCAGTCGGTCAATCGGGCACCGGCGGCGGGTTCGAGAAGTTCTGCGCCGGTGAAACCGACATCTCCGACGCCTCCAGGCCGATCGAGGAGGACGAGATCGCGACTTGCGAGCAAAACGGAATCACCCAGGACGAGTTCGCCATTGCCAACGACGGGCTGACAGCGATCGTCAGCACCAAGAACGACTGGGCGACGTGCCTGACCGTCGAGCAGCTGAACGCGATCTGGGCACCGGACTCCACGGTCAGCAGCTGGAACCAGGTCGACCCGTCGTTCCCGGACGAGCCATTGGTCCTCGCCGGGCCTGGCACCGACTCGGGGACGTTCGACTACTTCACCGACGTGATCAATGGCGAGGAAGGCGCTTCCCGGACCGACTACCAGGCCTCCGAGGACGACAACGTGATCGTCCAGGCTGTCTCAGGATCCACGGGCGGCCTGGGGTACCTCGGCTACACCTACTACGAGCAGAATTCGGACACCCTCAAGGCGCTCGAGGTCGACAACGGCAGCGGCTGCGTCGCGCCGAGCCCAGAAACCGTCCAGGACGGCTCGTACACGCCGCTCGGCCGGCAGCTTTTCATCTATCCATCGGCGGAAGCGCTGCAGCGGCCCGAGGTCGAGGGGTTCGTCAGGTTCTACATCGAGAACGTCGACGAGATCACCGAGGCCGCCGGCTTCATTGGACTCAACGAGGAGCAGAAGGCCGCCCTACAAGAGCAGTTCGACGCGCTGGCCGGCTGAGCCGCTCGTGAGCACGACGACGAATACGGCCGGCGCAGGAGTATCCCTGCGCCGGTCGCAGCCGCGCTACGGCGAGCGCGCCATCGAAGCCGTGCTGTTCCTCGCCGCTCTGATCTCGATCCTGACCACGATCGGGATCGTTATCGCGATCATCGGGCCGACGATCGAGTTCTTCCAGGAGCCCGCGGTCTCGATCTGGGACTTCCTGACCGGAACCGAGTGGACCGTCCTGTTCGCGGACCAGAACTTCGGCGTCCTCCCGCTGGTGACCGCGACGCTCACCACAACCGTGATCGCGCTGTTGGTGGCCATCCCGATCGGCCTGGGGGCGGCGATCTACCTAGCCGAGTACGCCTCGCCACGAGCGCGGAAGGTGTTCAAGCCGATCCTCGAGGTGCTCGCTGGTATCCCTACCGTGGTCTACGGGTTCTTCGCGCTCGCCTTCATCACCCCGCAGATTCTGCAGCGGCTGATCGACATTGGGACTTTCAGCATGCTGAGCGCCGGCTTGGTGATGGGCATCATGATCGTTCCGACGGTTGCGTCGCTGTCCGAAGACGCGATGACCGCGGTGCCCCAGTCTCTGCGCGACGGCGCCTACGCCCTGGGCAGCACCAAGATGCATGTGGCGACCAGGGTGGTCGTGCCGGCGGCGATCTCGGGAATCGTCGCGGCATTCGTTCTCGGCTTCAGCCGGGCGATTGGCGAGACGATGATCGTCGTGCTGGCGGCGGGAAGCAGCCCCAACCTCACGCTGAACCCGCTCGAGCCGGCCCAGACGATGACGGCATTCATCGCTCAGGCGGCGTCCGGCGACCAACCCACCGGGTCGATCGGCTACGAGTCGCTGTTCGCCGTCGCCGCGCTGCTGTTCGTCATCACCGTCGTCATGAACTACATCAGCATCCGCCTGGTCCGCAGGTACCGGGAGGAGTACGAGTGACCGCCACTGACCTCATCCACTACGGCCCGGGCCCTTCCGACGAGAAGCCGGTGTTCACAGGCCGCGGGCACGACCGCAGCCCAAAGGAGCGAGGGTTCCGTGCCTTGCTGGTGGCCTGCCTGGCGATCGGCGTCATCTTCCTGGTGGTGCTGCTGGCGTATGTGCTGATCGAGGGCTGGCCGCGGCTGGACGGCGACCTGTTCCGCAACCAGGCCTCCCAGCTTCGTCCGGCGACGGCCGGTGCGCAGGCGGCGATCCTCGGCACCCTCTGGCTGATGGCCGGCACGGCGTTGATCAGCCTGCCCATCGGCGTACTCGCAGCGGTGTATCTCGAGGAGTACGCGGATCGGAACAAGTGGTACAACCGGCTGATCGAGCTCAACATCCAGAACCTCGCCGCCGTGCCCAGCGTGGTCTACGGCATCCTCGGGCTCGGGTTGATCGTGCGCGGGCCGCTCTCGCTCGGGCCAGTCCTGCTCGCCGGCGCGATCATCCTGGCGCTGCTGATCTTGCCGGTGATCATCATCTCCAGCCGCGAGGCGATCCGTGCTGTGCCCGATTCACTGCGAGACGGCTCGCTCGCGCTTGGCGCTACCCGCTGGCAGACCATCTGGCGGACCATTCTGCCCAACAGCATCCCCGGCATCGCTACTGGCTCGATCCTGGCGCTGTCCCGGGCAATCGGCGAGGCTGCGCCGCTGATCATCATCGGGGTCGCGGGCTTCCTGACGTTCAATCCGGGGAGCATGTTCGACCGTTTCACCGCGTTGCCGATCCAGATCTACAGCTACGCCAGCCGACCGCAGGAGGCGTTCATCGTCCTGTCCAGCGCACTCATTGTGGTGCTCCTACTGATCCTGCTGGTGATGAACTCGGTGGCGATCTACATCCGCAACAGGTACCAGCGGCGCTGGTGACCCATGGTGGCCGAAGACGAGGCGAGAGACGACATGACCGAACATGGAACCTTGCCGGTTCAAGCGGATCAGGCGGCCGGCGACACGATCATCGCACCGCCACGTCCGGAGCACACCGAACACGGCGGCCGTGAGCACAAGCCACTCGATCCGCTGATCGCCGTCGAAAAGCTGGACATCTACTACGGCGACTTTCATGCCGTCCGCGGGGTCGACATGCTCATCGGCCGCAACGAGATCACCGCACTGATCGGGCCGTCGGGCTGTGGCAAGTCAACGGTGATTCGCTGCTTCGACCGGATGAACGACCTGATCCCGTCGGCTCGGGTCGAGGGCAAGGTGCTCTTCCACGGCCAGGATCTCTACGCCAAGGACGTCGACCCGATCGAGGTACGCCGCCGGGTCGGCATGGTGTTCCAGAAGCCCAACCCATTCCCGAAGTCGATCTTCGACAACGTCGCGTACGGGCCCACCGTCGTGGGCGAGAAGCTGTCCAAGAAGGCGATGGCCGAGCGGGTCGAACAGGCGCTGACCGGTGCAGCGATCTGGGACGAGGTCAAGGACAAGCTGGACCAGAACGGCCTGTCGCTGTCCGGCGGTCAGCAGCAGCGGCTGTGCATCGCCCGCGCGATCGCGACCAAGCCGGAGGTCATTCTGATGGATGAACCGTGTTCGGCGCTGGACCCGATCGCTACAGCCAAGATCGAGGACCTGATGCAGGACCTGGTCAGGGACTTCACGATCATCATCGTCACCCACAACATGCAGCAGGCCGCCCGCGTGTCCGACCGGACGGCATTCTTCACCGCCAACGTCGACGACAAGGGCCACCGGTATGGGCAGCTGGTCGAGTACGACCGCACCAGCAAGGTCTTCACCAACCCGGACGACCCCCGCACCGAGGACTACATCTCTGGTCGCTTCGGCTGACGCTACGTCGTGGGCAGTCACCGCATGAGGGCCCGCGCAGCCAGACCCTTCGGCCTCGCCCTGCGGGCGAAGGGAGGTCCGGACGTAGACGTGATCGCCTAGCGCGGCACGTCGTGAGCCATGTCGTAGCCGTAGTCACCGATCTGGTCGATCGGGCCCGTCGTGATGTGAGCCTCGGCCGGCCCGGTGGGCCCCGCTTCGACGTACGCGGTGTGCGCCGCGTCCACAGTGTCGTGTGCCTCGTCGTACTCGTGGTCGCCGGGAGCCTCGTGCTCCGGCCCATGGTCCTCCTGCACGGCGGCCTCCCGAGTCGTCGCCGACTGCTGAGCTCAGCCTGCCCGTGCCAGGCGGCCCCGCCAAGCCCAACGCATGGCTGGAACCATCACAGGAGAAGGAGCATGGAACGACTATCACCGTCGAACACGTGTCGACGATTCGCTGGAGATCCGCGACAGATTCTTTGACACGGATACCCTCCCCGGGTAAGGGTGGTGCTGCTCTGTTGGGAGGCGAACACCACATGACCACCGGGTACATCGACAACAAGGACGCCGTACTGAAGCGGCTGGCTCGCGTGGAAGGTCAAGTCCGCGGTTTGCAGCGGATGGTCGACTCGGACACATACTGCATCGACGTGCTCACCCAGATCTCCGCGGCGACGAAGGCATTGCAGGCCGTCGCGCTGGAGTTGCTTGAGGACCATCTCTCGCACTGCGTCGCCGACGCCGCCCGGCACCGCGGCACTGAAATGGAGGCAAAGGTCAAAGAGGCCTCGGATGCGATCGCCCGACTGGTCCGCTCCTGAGGTCGGTCGGGGCCAACCGCGAAGCCGACATCGTCGCCAACGCACGACTTGGAATGACGTCCGAGAATGGAGGGTTCAGCGTGGCGTCGATCCTGAGGCCGAAGGCGTTGCGGCCGGGCGATCTCGTTGCGGTGATGGCCCTGTCCGGCGGGCTGGAGCAGAGTGAGGCCTCACTGTTCGCGCGCGGTGTCGAGGCCATCGAGCAGACGGGGTTCGCCGTTCGGGTGTCGCCGATGGTCGATCTGGAGCGGCGGTGGTGGTGGGCGGCCGCCCCGCCGCGGGAGGTCGCCGAGGATTTCAACGGTCTGCTGCGGGATCCGCAGGTACGTGCGATCTTCTCGCTCACCGGTGGCCGGATGACGCTGAGCTATCTCGACCTGATCGACCTTGCGGCCGTACGGGCGGATCCCAAGCCGCTGCTGGGTTTCAGCGACATCTCCACGCTGCACCTGGTGCTGCATGCGCGTACGGGCTGGTGTCCGTGCACTCGGACCTTGTTACGCATGGATTCGGTTACTGGAACGAGTGTGACGACAGCCGCGCGCAGCTCGCGGATATCTACCTCCGCGTACTGACACGTGACAGCGCGCCGGGTGTCCTGCCACCGGGCGGTCGGTGGGAGTGCTGGCGTTCGGCCGTGCGCAGGGTCCGCTGGTCGGCGGGATGCTGAACCGCCTGGTACGGGTGCAGGCCACGCCGTACGCACTGAGCCCGGAGCACTTCGACGGCGCGATCCTGTTTTGGGAGGAGGTCGGCACGTACCCGCCGAACGTACCCATGCCGCTCGGTGTCCCCGCCGAGGACGCCGATGCCGTGACGCTGACTCTGCTTGAGCCCGCGGTCACAGCATCCTGAGTGCGCCGCCCATTCGGAATGACCACGTTCACCACCCCTGCTCGTAGTTCACTAGGCCTGCAAGCCTGTTGACGTACCGGTAAGCCTCGTGATGGCACGCATGCGACCAGACAAACGAAGCATGGAACTGACAGCCGACGTAGGGACCGGAATTCGAATCCTGCCTACGCGCCATCCATTTCGCCCGTGGTGACCGTTCCCGGACCGGCGGCCTTTCCGTAGACCACGCCAGCCGCCTCCTGGGCCTCCACCTCCGCCAAGAACTCGGGAGGGCACTCCGCCACGTCGGCGCCCAGCACGTGAGCCCGATAGGTCGCCATGGCCGCGGCCTCGAGGTTGGCCGCCAGGCTGAACCCGACCTCGAAGGAGTCGGCCACGATCAGGCAGCCGTGGTGGGCTAACAAGACGACGTCGGCGTCGGCGAGCTCAGCCGCCACCGCCCTGGCCAGCCGGTCGGATCCGGGCTGGATGAACGGTAGCGCCCCGAGCCGGCGCAGGTAGTAGGCGTGGTCGGTGGTGATGCGTCGGATCGGTCGTCCTGCGGCGTGGAGCAGGGTCGCCATCGGCGGGTGCAGGTGAAGGCAGACAGCGGCATCGGACCGGGCACCGAGCGCGGCCCGATGCAGCGCCAGTTCGGTCGTCGGCGCGTAAGGCCCGAAGATGTTGCGCCCGTCGAGCCCGACCGTCGCCAGGGTCGCCGCGTCGAGCTCGTCCAGGGCCCATCCCCGTGGCGTGACCAGGATGCGGTCTGGCTCGGGGAGCCGGGCGGCCAGGTTTCCCCCTGACGCCACCACCAGCCCGGCGGTCACGACCCGCCGACCCAGGGCGACCAGGTTCTCGGCAGTCGCGTCAGCCATCGACGAGCTTCTCAGGTCGGATGACCCGGCCCTCGGTCACGATCGCCGTCACCAGATCGGCCGGCGTCACATCGAAGGCGAGATTAAGGGCCCGGGCCCCAACGGGAGCCACCCGCACTCCGGACCATTCGATCACCTCGGCGTCGGCCCTGGTCTCGATCTCGACACCCAAACCGGTGGGGGTCGCCTCGTCGATGGTCGATTCGGGCGCGGCCACGATGAAGGGGACACCGGCCCGGGCGCAGGCCAGCGCCAGCGGGTAGGTACCGACCTTGTTGACCACGTCGCCGTTGGCCGCGATCCGGTCGGCGCCCACGACAGCGGCGTCGACCAGGCCACGGGCGATCACCGTCGGTCCGGCACCGTCGACCACCACCCGATAGTCGATCCCGAGCCGATCGAGCTCCCATGCCGTGAGCCGGCTCCCCTGAAGCAGCGGACGGGTCTCGTCGACGTAGACCCGGCCCAACCGCCTCCGTCGGTGCAGTTCTCGGACCACACCCAGGGCTGTGCCCCATTCGACCGTGGCGAGACTGCCGGTGTTGCAGTGGGTGTGGACCCGGATGGCCCGGGTTGCCGCCGATGACTTGGTGAGCAGCTCGTCCAGCAGATCGGCGCCACGTGCCCCGATCGATCGGTTGGCGGCCACGTCCTCCTCGAGCACCGCGAGGGCCTCTTTCAGCACGGCCTCCCGGCCTTGGGTGACCCGGCTGGCGGCTCGATCGATCCCCCACGCCAGGTTGACCGCGGTGGGTCGGGCCGCTCGCAGCCGGGTCAAAGTAGCCGCCAGCCGCTCGTCGTCCCAACACTCTCGGTCGGCCTGGTCGACGGCGAGGACTACGCCGAGGGCACCGGCGGCGCCGAGCGCCGGTGCTCCTCGCACGGCCAGCCGGGCGATGGCGTCGACCAGCTCATCGACCGACGTCAGCTCGAGGGTCCGCAGCGCGGCAGGAAGCCGCGTCTGGTCGACGATCACGACCCGCCCGTCGCGCCAGTCGATCGTCCGCATAGCTACAGCCAGCCTTTCTGCTCCGCTATGTGCACCGCCTCTACCCTGTTGCGACTGCCGGTCTTGCCGATGGCACTGGACAGGTAGTTGCGGACTGTGCCGTCACCCAGAAACAGCCGGGCGGCGATCTCGGCGACGCTCGAGCCGTCCCGCGCCTCACGCAAGACGTCCGCCTCGCGGGGGGTCAGTGGGTTCTCGCCGACGGCCAGCGATTCGGCCGCGAGCTCAGGGTCGACCACACGCAGGCCCGCGTGCACCCGGCGGATCGCGGCGGCCAGCCGTTTGGCCGGCGCGTCCTTGACGATGAAGCCGCTCGCTCCCGACTCCATGGCCCGGCGCAGGTAGCCGGGCCGTCCGAAAGTTGTGACGATGAGCACTCGGCAGCTCGGGATTTCCCGGCGCAGGACCTCTGCGGCCGCGATGCCGTCGATGCCCGGCATCTCGATGTCGAGCACAGCGACATCCGGGGCGTTGGCGCGTGCCGCGTTTACGACTTGGTCGCCGCGCTCGACCTCGGCGACTACCTCGAGGTCCTGCTCCAACGACAGGAGGGCAGCAACGGCTCCCCGGACCAGGGCCTGGTCGTCGGCGACCAACACGCGGATCGGGCCGCCCAGGTGTTTCATGTCGGTACCTCTGCGCGCAGCCGCCAGCCGCCACCCGCGACCGGACCGACCGTCAAAGTGCCACCCGCGGCACGCAGCCGCTCCCGCAGGCCGGAGAGCCCTGTGCCATGGTCAAGGTCGTTGACCGAATCGACGCCGTCCGCACGTCGAAGCGTGCTCGTGCCGTCGTCCGTGACCTCCACGCTGGACGGCGTGAGCGCGATGCGTACCCGGGTTGCGTCGCTGTGCCGTACCACGTTCGTCACACCTTCGCGGACCACCCACCCGAACAGCTCTCGGTTGCTGCCGGACACCCCGTCCACCGCGGTCGGGATCTCGGCCGTGATTCCAGCCGCAGCCAGTACCGACCGAGCGCTGGCGAGCTCACCGGCCAGGGACACGTCCCGGTATCCCTGGACCGTGGCTCGCACATCGCGGAGCGCATCGCGCGCCAGCCGTTCTACGTCGGCGATCTCTTCGCTTGCCCGCTCGTCGTCACGCCCGATCAGTCGACCGGCCAGCTCGGCTTTCACGCTGACCGCGGTAAGGCTGTGCCCGACGATGTCATGCAGGTCCCGGGCGAAGCGCAGCCGCTCTTCGGAGACGGCCAGGTGGGCGAGCTCCTCCCGCGCTTCGGCGAGTTCGCGGTTCCGCCGCAATACACTGATCAGGCCCCACGCCGCGAGGGAAGCCGTCGCGATGGTGAGGTCGACGCCGAACGGGCTGCGGCGGTGGAACGCCACGACTTCGAGGATGGGCGCGACCACGAGCAGGCCGACGATGCCCAGAAAAGCCAGGCGCGGTGGCCAGCACAGGATCATGCCGACGGCGACGAAGACGTACGCAGTCAACCCGTCCTGACCGGTGATCGGCAGCAGGGTCGTCGCGAGCCCGAACAAGAGCAGCGGGAAGCCCCACCGCCTCGGGTCACCGTGCGGCAACCGAACGATGAGGGGCGGGCCCAGTGCGTAGGCGACGCAGAACACGAGCAGGCCCAGAATGCCGACGACCCGCTCCCAGACTTCGGTGGCAGCAAAGGCCTGCTGGAAGGCGCCGGCCAGGAAGACGAGCCAGATCGACCCCCACACCGTCCAGCGCCAGCGCGCCGGCGACGGGCCGAGCATGCCGCCCGGGCTGGGGGTGGGGAGGATCTGCCACAGGGCCGAACCCCGGTAGGGCGCCACGTTGACGACGCTATCTCGCGACTGGCCGGTCGTTGGGCCCTGCCGGCACGGTCAGGCCCGAGCGGTGTCACGGCGGTAGGCCAAGGCCGCCAGCCGGGCCAGCACCGCCGTCCAGACGGCTATGACGATCCAACCGCGCAACGGCCAACCCGCGCCGCTGAGCGCCGAGCCGGCGGCCTGGACGAGCCAGTACGACGGGATCAGCTGGACCACGTCGTGCAGTACGCCGCTGCCAACGATCGGACCCCAGGCGCCGCCGAGCAGAGCGAACAGGGCTGTGATCCCGCCCATCGCCGGACCCATCGAGTCGGCTGTCAGCACGTGCCCCAGCACAATGCCCAGCACCGCGAAGGGAACGAGGCCGATCAGGATCAGTGCGGTCATGCGTGCCCAGTCGGCCCACGCCATGCGGACACCGAGGGTCAGCCCGGCCCCGTACAGCAGCCCGATGCTCACCAGGGCCATGGCGTAGCCGCTGAGCACCTTGGAGCTGAGGTAGATGCGCACCTTGAGGGGCGTGACGCGTAGCTGCCGGTTCCACCCCACAGAACGCTCCGCAGCGATGCGCGCACCACCGGCGATCACGGCGGCCATCGCACCCCAGGAAACCATGCCGATCATGTAGTACACCGGGAAGGACAAGCCGGTGCCGGCGAAGTTCTGCACTTCGCGGTTGGCGCCCGCAACGAGGTAGTACAGCACCAGCGGGAAGACCAGGGAAAACAGGAAGAAGCGGGTATTGCGGAACGTCCGGAGGACCTCGAAACGCACATACGTCATGGCGCTCATCAGTGCACCTCCTGGAGAGCGTCGGTGAACTCGGCCCCGGGGTCGCCGGTGAGCGCGCGGAACGCGGCGTCCAGCCCACTGCCGGCGACCTCGATGTCACGGGCCTGCGGGTATTCGGAGAGAAACGCCCGTAGGACCGCGTCGGAGTCCGCCGAGTAGAGGCTCACCGTGTCACCGTGGCGCTCTGCCCGGCTCACGCCTGGCTGCTGCTCGAGTTCAGCCGGAAGGACGAACGGCAGGGTGGCGCGGATCGTGCGGGTGGTTGCCATGCCCTTGATCTCGGACGTTGACGCGTCGGCTACGATCCGCCCGCGCGCCATCAGCACGATGCGGTCGGCGGAGGCGTCGGCCTCCTCGAGGTAATGGGTGGCGAATGCCACCGTCCGGCCCTGCGCGGCGAGACCGCGCACCGCGGCCCAGAAGGCATACCTGCTCTCGACGTCCAGGCCGACCGTGGGCTCGTCCAGCACCATGAGGTCGGGATTGCTGACCAGGCTGAGCGCGAACCGTACGCGCTGGGTCTGGCCGCCGGAGAGCTTGTGCGTAGCCGTGGCGGCGACGTCGCCGAGTCCTGTTCGCTCCAATACCTCAGGGACCGGCACGGGATGCGGGTACAGCGAGGCCATCACCGTGACGAGCTCCTCGACCGAGAGGTTCCGAATGAGCCCGCCGGTCTGCAACATGGCACCGACCGCCCCAGCCGCGACGGCGCTCTGCGGAGGCCGCCCGAAGAGCCGAGCCGTGCCGCTGTCCGGCCGGGTGAGCCCGAGCAGCATGTCGATCGTCGTCGACTTGCCGGCGCCGTTCGGGCCGAGGATTGCCACTACCTCGCCCGGTGCGACCTGCAGGTCGACGCCGGCGACGGCTTCGATCGCGCCGTAGCTCTTGTGCAGGCCGGCGAGGTCGATTGCCAGGCCGCCGACTGCGTCCTCGAACGTGCGCTGCTGTCGTGTCATGCCTTCAGCGTCGTCGCGGCGGCCGTGGGGCCGTAGTGTCACGGTTCCCGGATCGGCCATGACAGATGTCACGCCTTGCCGCCGTACCCGCCTCGATGGTGTCGTTGGGCGACACAAGAAGGGCAGGCATGAGGCGAGAGTCGCCAAAGGCCAACGCCGCGGAGGCGCTGGCCGCCTATTACTCGTCAGCCGCGGAGGCGTACGAGCGGCAATGGGCGTCGGCGCTGCACCCCGCCGCCGTCCAGTTGCTTGATCGCCTACCGCTCCGCCAAGCAGGTCGAGTCCTCGACCTCGGAACCGGCGTCGGAACCCTGCTGCCCACACTCCGGCGAACTGCTCCATCGGCGATGGTCGTCGCCGTCGATCGTGCGGAGGGCATGGTGCGCCGGGCACCGCCTGCATACGCCCGCATCGTTGCCAATGCGGCGCAGTTGCCATTCGTTGCGGGCTCCTACGACGTGGTCGTGATGGCTTTCATGCTGTTTCATGTGTCCCAACCCGAGACGGTGTTGCGCGACGTCCGACGCGTGCTCCGCCCTGGCGGCGCGGTCGGCCTGACCACCTGGGGCCAGGATGCGACCGTTCCCGCGTTGGAGATCTGGAACGAGGAGCTCGACCGGCATGGCGTTCCGCCGGCAGATCCCTTCATCGCCCGGCACGAACTCATGGATTCACCGGACAAGCTGCGAGCCCTGCTCGGCAACGCTGGGTACGACGAGATCCGGGCTGAGATCGTTCCCTGGTCGCACCAGCCGAGCCCGGAGGAGTTCATCGCGCGACACACTTCCCTCGGTACTTCGGGCAGGCGCCTCGCAGGCATGGACTCTGCGGCCAGAACTGAGTTCCTGCGGCGTGTTCGGTCCCGACTCGAAAACCTGGCGGAGGAGGACTACATCGACCAGAGCGAGGTCATCGCCGCGACGGCGATTGCACCGTGAGGTGGCTGGGTTCGGGCCGTTGTGCTCGCCTACCGACGATTCGAAGTGAGACGAAGCTCCGCCGGTTGTGGTGGAGGCAATGTGTTCCGACTATTCCGAGACGCCGATGATCAAGCGGGCAAGGTAGGCCCGCACTCCTAACAGGTCTGTGCCGCCACGAAACGCGATGTATCCGTCGGGCCGCACCAGGAGGTGGGCTGGTCGACTGTCGTCCACACCGAGGCGGCGCAGCGCAGCGCCGGTGTCGTCGTGCAACGTGCCGGAACCGACATCGCTGGTGAGGTGATGCACTGTGACCAGTCCTGCGTAACGGTCTGCGAGCCGGGCGGCCGCGGCCGGTGGCCAGATTGCCGTCGGTCCACACAACAGCAGGTGGAACCCGGTCGCAGCGAGCGCCCGCTGCAGCGTCACAGCCCGACCGTCTTGCGTGACGGGCGCATCGGGAAGCCGGTCGCCCGCTCGTGGTCCGCGCCGTGGCGCGTCCGGGCCTTCGACTGACAGTGGGCTGCGCCGGTAGCGAATCGCCAACTGAGAAACCGTCCGAAATCCATACGCCCGCCCAGCATTGAGGCGCAGCACGAGCGGTACGAGCCACGGCGCGAGCTGAGTACGCGCGAACCGGACCACCGGGCTCCGAGAGGTGGCGACCGTGAACGCACGGTCGGTGAAACGTAGGACCATGCGGCCTACGGGTGCCCGCTCGGGTTCGTAACTGTCCAACAGCCGGGGATCTGCGAGACCCGCGGAAACCAGCGCCAGCTTCCAGCCCAGATTGATGGCGTCCTGGATGCCGGTATTCATACCCTGTGCGCCGGCCGGACTGTGGATGTGGGCGGCGTCCCCCGCAAGAAACACTCGCCCGGCCCGATAGTGCGCTGCGCCGCGATTGTGCAGCCGGAAGTTGGTCATCCATACGGGATCTCGCACCCGCACCCGTGTCGTCGTGTATCCGTCGATCAAGGCCTGAACCTCGGCGAGCGTGACGGTTGGCTCGACTGTTGGCTCGTCCGCACGAGGCCGCATCGCCAGGACCCGCCAAGTCGTCGGAACCCCGAGTGGGAAGAAGAACAGAATGCCGTTCGCGGATATGAACGCGTGCGCCCAATCGGGCGCGATGCCTTCGGCCTCGAGGTCCGCGAGCACAAAGGTCTGCGGATAGGCACTTCCCTCGAACGCGATGCCCGCCTGATCGCGAACGGTGCTATGCGCGCCGTCGCATCCGACGACGTAGCGGGCGTTGAGGGTTTCCTCCCGGCCATTACGGTGGTGCAGCCGGCACGACACGCAACGGCCGGTCTGAACGATTTCGGTGAGTTCCACGCCGCGCTCGAGATTCACTCCGCGACTGGTGACGTGCTCGCCGATGATCCGCTCCGTCTCCGCCTGAGACACGAACAACAGATACGGATAGGCCGTGTCGTCGATGCCGATGTCGAACAGGCGCACGGGAACCACCCGGCGTCCGAAATGCATCTGCAGACGGACCGCCTGGTTACCCCGGTCCACCAACTCGTCGGTCACACCGAGGCCGGCGAGGACCTCCAACGTGCGCGGCTGCACACCCAAGGCCCGCGATTCGTGAACCCGGTCGAGCTGACGATCGATGAACTTGAGCCGGGTTCCGTACTGCGCCAACTGTGCGGCCAGCGTGAGGCCCGTAGGACCAGCGCCCACGACCAACACATCGACGTCGGGCTCGACCGGCTCAGGACGCTCGCCGGGCACACCAGCAAGCTACCGGATGTGCTACTACAGGCCGATGAGAGCATGCAAGATCCAATAGCTTACGGCGGCCACCAACGCCGCCATCGGGATGGTCAGCACCCACGCCCACGCGATGTCTCCGGCAACACCCCAGCGAACAGCGGAGAGCCGTCGTGTCGCGCCCACCCCCATGACCGCTGAGGTGATCGTCTGAGTCGTCGAGATCGGGGCGGCGAAGACGAAGGCGGTCGTATACAGAACGCTCGAGGCAGTTGTCTCCGCGGCGAAGCCGCGCGGTGGGTCGAGGTGGACGATCCGCCGCCCGAGGGTGCGCATGATCCTCCAGCCGCCGGCATAGGTCCCCGCGGCAAGAGCAGTCGCGGACAGGACAATCACCCACCACTGCACGTAGAACGTGGACTGGACTCCGCCGACGACGAGCGCCAGCGTGATGACGCCCATCGTTTTTTGGGCGTCCTGCAACCCGTGCCCGAGCGCCATCGCCGCAGCGCTGAATGTCTGAGCGATACGGAACCCTCGATTGACCCGTCCTGGGTTTTCTCGGCGGAAGATCCACATGATCGCCGTCATGAGCAAGAACGCGAGTGTGAAACCGACCAGCGGCGAAACGATCATGGGGATCACGACTTTCTCGCGGATGCCCGCCCAGTTCACGGTCCCGGCGGCGGCCAGCGTCGCTCCGACCAACCCCCCGATCAGGGCGTGTGAGGAGGACGACGGCAGGCCGAACCACCAGGTGGTCAGGTTCCAGACGATGGCGCCGAGCAAGGCCGCCAGGACGACCACGAGGCTGGATTCGGTCTTCGGCAGCTCGACGATCCCCGATCCGACGGTCTGGGCAACGCCGGTGCCGAGAAAGGCGCCGACCAGATTCATGACGGCTGCCATCACCAGGGCCGCACGCGGAGTCAACGCACGCGTCGACACCGACGTCGCGATGGCGTTGGCCGCATCGTGGAATCCGTTGGTGTAGTCGAACCCCAGCGCGACGACGATCACCGCGACGATGAGCGCGGACTCCAAGAGGTCAGGACTCCTTGAGCGCGATCTGCTCGACGATGTTCGCCACTCGCTCGAAGCCGTCGACCGCCGACTCCAGGGTGTCGACGACGTCCTTGAGCTTGTGCACGGTCAGCGCGTCGTACTCCCCGGAGAAGATCCGGGCAAGCAGGCGGCGGTAGTCCTGGTCGGCCTGGTTCTCCAGCCGGTTGATCTCGATCCAGTAGTCCCGCAGGTGATTCATCGTGCGCAGCCGAGGCATCGCGTCGGCGGTGAGTTCGGCCGCACGATCGAGCACGTCGACCATCGCAGCGACTTCCGACGGCAGCTCGCCCAGTCTGTACAGCACGATGAGGTCCGCGACCGCCTCGACGTCGTCGAGAACGTCGTCCAGACCGGACGCCAACCGGTAGATGTCCTCACGATCGAACGGTGTGACGAAGGTCGAGTTCACCCGGAGGACGATCTCGTGCGTGTGCTCGTCGCCGACATGCTCGATCTCCTTGAGCCGGCGGGCGACGGTCGGGCGATCAGCGTCATCCGAGAGTGCCTCGGCGAGGACGTGAACTCCGTCGCGAACGTTCTGCGCTGAGGCTGCAAACAGGTCGTAGAAGACCGTGTCCCGAGGGGACAGGCGCAGGCGCACGAGGACTCCGTCCGAAAAGCGGGTCGAACCACCGCATGCTAGGCGTTGGGAGCACACTGTGCACCGCACCCGACTGCACCGACGAACAACTCCCGCGCCGGGTCGCCTGGACTACATACCCAGCAGATTCGGGGGGCCCGACCCCGGCGCCCAGGACGTTCCGTAGCTGTCCCAGATGAGCACGACCGCCCACGTCAGGGCGAGAAACACCGCCCCTATGGTCCAGGCCCAACGGGGGTACCGGTCCAGAGGCGCTACGAGCACATGCACGCCGTAGCGGAACCGGGCCGTTCCTGGGCCGAACCAGAGGAGCAGCAAGGCGAACGCTCCGCCCACGAGATACGGAGCCCGGACGACGGTGGGATCGCCCGTCGCGACGGCTGCGCCGAGGGCATAGCCGGCCAATGCCACCCACAGGCACTGCGCGAGAGCCGGCAGGGCCACGACAACCAGGTCCCACGGCGTGCCGACGGCATTGACCCACTGGTCGCGACGCTGCACCCCACGTGCGACGCGTCGCTCGTTGAGCCGCCACTTCGTCCGCCACGCTGCACGCGCGACCAGGACGACCACGAAGAGGACGAAGATCCCCAGGTATGGCGCCAAGGCGATAGTCATCAGGATCGCCAACGCGATCGTGCCGAGTGCAACCCGAGCAGGCCAGGTGCGCACTGCTGGGGTACGTCCAGGCGGAATCGGCTCCGGCCGCCGCGTCGCCGGGGCGTCGACCGGCTTGGCGGTCGCGGCCGGAGCCGCCTCCGCGCGTCGCGGGGGCGCCGTTGATGTGGCCGGCACGACCCACGGCGGGTGCGGTCGATCGACGACGGCCGGCAGATCCAGCCGCGTCCGAATCGGCGACCGCGGGACAGCCGCCGTCGGAGGAACCGGCATGACGACGCTCGTCACATCGTCGCCACCGCCGACCAGCAGCGTGCTGAGTTCATTGACTGTCGGGCGTCGGTCGGGCTCGACGGCAAGAGCTCGATGCAGGATGCCAGCGAGGCGCGCCGGTACCCCCGCGAGGTCGTGTTCGCCGCGACGGATGCGATCCAAGACCACGGCATCCGGGCCGGTTCCGAACGGCGGCCGGCCGGTCGCGGCGAATGCGACGGTCGCCGCCCAGCCGTGCACGTCGGTGGCCGGCGATGGCGATGCGCCCTCGATCGTCTCGGGCGCCAGATAACCCGGAGTTCCGATGACCAATCCGGTCGCCGTGAGCCTCGTCTCGTCGACGGCTCGGGCCAGGCCGAAGTCGATGAGGACCGGCCCCGCGTCGGCGAGCACAACATTGCCCGGCTTGATGTCGCGGTGGACCACTCCCACCGCGTGCACGCTCCGGAGGGCCTCGGCCAGACCGGTGGACAGCCGGCCGAGGGCCGGGAAGCGAAGCGGCCCATGGTCGGCGACGGCCCGGTCGAGCGACGGGCCGCGCACGTAGCGGGTCACGACGTACGGCGGATCGCTGTCGACGTCGGCGTCGAGAACCTCCGCAATTCGTGGCCCACGGACCCGGGACAGCGCCGCGACCTCCCGGCCGAACCGGGTCCGACCGTCGTGTCCGCCGACCAGCCATGGTCGCAGCGCCTTGACGGCGACCAGCTCGCCGCTGGGCGCTACCGCGAGGTGTACGACGCCCATACCGCCCTCGCCGATCCGTTCGACGAGGCGGTAGGGACCGAACCACTGCGGCTCGGTAGTCGCGGCATTCACCAGACGACGGTACCCGCCCAGCTCGGCCGCGCACGGGGACAGTCTGGGTTTGCCCTCTTCCAGAGCGGGAAGTGATCGGGCATGTCGACTACGCCAGAGCCGCCGCTGCCGCCGCTGCCCCCGGAAGAGCCGCGCCCGCCATCGCCCGATCCCAACCCACAGCCTGGGCCGCCCGAGCCGATGCCTCCCGGACCGGCGCCAGACCAGCCGGTCCCGCCGGCCCCGACGCCGGAACCAGGCCCGTTGCCACCCACGCCCGGCCCCGGCCCAGGACCAGTCATCCCGCCGACACCAGACCTCTGACCTGCGCCGGCTAGAGCAGTCGCGCGCCGGTACGTGTCAGATCCGAGCGCAGATCATCACGGGGTTGCCGTCCGGGTCAGCCACGTAGGCCATCCGCTCTCCCCACGGCTGGTTAGCCGGTTCGTAGAGGACGGCGTGGCCCGCGGTCCGCAACTGAGCGACGGCGTCGTCGACGTCGTCGGTGTAGACACAGAGCTCGAACGTGCGAGCACCCGGACGCATCGGCAGCCCGTGGTGCGGCGGTGTCGAACCCTGGCCGGCCAGCGCCAGCCCGGAGTTGTCCGCCAGGGTGAGCGACACGAACGTCGCGACTCCTTCGGGCGGGAATCGGAAGGTTTCGGTCATTCCCAAGGCGTCGCGGTAGAACGCCAGCGCCAACGGCAAGTCCGACGTGTAGACGATCGGGAACGCTTCGCGATAGGTCACTCGACGAGCCTCGCTCGCACCCATGCGATCGTCCAGGCGGACAGTGCATCGTTGCGTGATTCCGATCGCTAAGGTGTGGCGGCATGCCGGGTCGGCCGCTGCGCGAACTGATCGACCCAGGATGGGCCGAAGCTCTTGACCCGGTCGCGGATCGAATTGCGGTCATGGGGGACTTTCTCCGGGCCGAGCTCGCGGCTGGCCGGTCGTATCTGCCGGCCGGGTCGAACGTTCTGCGCGCCTTCATGCAGCCCTTCGAGTACGTGCGGGTGCTGATCGTCGGTCAGGATCCGTATCCGACGCCAGGTCACGCCGTCGGGCTCAGTTTCTCGGTGGCGCCACACGTGCGGCCGTTGCCGGGAAGTCTGGTCAACATATTTCGTGAGTACACCGACGACCTCGGTTACCCCGAGCCGAGCACCGGCGACCTGTCACCGTGGGCCGAACACGGCGTCCTGCTCCTCAACCGGGCGCTGACAGTTGCTCCGCACCGGCCGGCGGCACATCGCGGTAAGGGCTGGGAGGAGGTCACCGACCAGGCGATTCGCGGTCTGGCTGGCCGTGGTACTCCACTGGTGGCGATCCTGTGGGGCCGGGATGCGCGGAATCTGCGACCGCTGCTCGCTGGCGTGCCCTGCATCGAGTCTGCCCACCCCAGTCCGATGTCCGCGCGCAGCGGTTTCTTCGGCTCCCGGCCGTTCAGCCGCGCGAACCAGCTCCTGGCCGGCCAGGGCGCCGAGCTGGTCGACTGGAAGCTGCCCTGACCAGGCGGCACGGCCGGTCATCAATCCGACGGTCGGCTAACCGTCGGCGGCCGCTCGAGGTCACTGCGCCCTACACAGAACTGTCGATGCGTTCAGGCGGTTGGCTTTCGGCAAGTCCTTGTCTGCGTCGGAGGTGTTGGGCAGGATCAGGGGCCACTTCAGGTCATGCGAGGGGGCGTCGAATGGGGGGAGAACGCGCGCCACGGGACGCTTGGCAGGCGTTGCTGGGTGGGGTGACTCGCGAAGAGTTGGCGGCGCTGAGCGACGCCGATTGGGACCTCATCGAGAAGAGGGCGGTCACAGTGTTCGCGGCCGTCGACCGGATCACGGCCGTGATCGCGGAACACGATGCGAGCGGGGCCGGTGCACAATTATCGCGCAGCGGCGGGACCGGTTCCAGGTGGTCGACGGCGGTCGGTGCTAAGCATCGGTCGGGTTCGTGGGCAGGTTGTGCGCACCACGGCGTCAGTCATGGCTCTCTGGTCAGCCGCACGATCGGAATCTCGCGATCGGTCT
>DASSDH010000213.1:0-2324 GCA_035697245.1 Jiangellaceae bacterium | reverse complement strand
GACAGCCTCGGTGTCATCGCTGTTGCCGCATGCGGCGAGTCCAAGAGCTCCCACGAGGGCGACCGGTGCCGCCCAACGCAGTGCCCGCTTGCTGAAGTACGACATGGTCTGTCCTCCTCGGTGCCGGGTGACCGCCACCCGACAACCCGACGATGCGCCGTCCAGCCGGACCCTTCCGTCGCACCTGACGCACGCGTCAGGTGTCCTTCGTCACCCCGGTCGCAACCTCGTCACCGGGTGGTGCGTGCCTCCGGCTGGTGGTCGACGACGCGCGCGTGACCGCCCGGCCGGAACGGCCGGGCGGTCACCTCGACTGGAGCCGGAGCTCCACTGATCCCTACTGCGTCGACACGTGGTGGCTGCCGGGCAGCATGGAGCGGCTGCTGCCCGCTCGATCCTGCTGCTGCTCCACGTACTGCTCGGCCTGCGCCATCTGGGCGTCCCGGTTGCCATCGGCCTGATCCTGCAGCCGCTCCACGTACCCGTCGGCCTGCGCCGCCTGGGCGGCTCGGTTGCCCGCCTCAAATGCGTTCGGCAGGTTGGCGTCGGAGTTGGTCGGCACGTCCGTGCCGCTGTAGGTGTTGGCCTGGCCCTCGATATGTGCCGACCGCTCGTACTGCTCGGCCTGCGCCGTCAGCCGTGCCGCTTGCGCACGCTGCACCTGCTCGGCCTGGCCGGTCAGCCTGGCCGACGCCGCCCGATTCGCTCGCGCACTGGCGATCTCGGAACTCATGTTCTCGAGGTGCTGATCGCTGCCGACGCTGGCGGCGGCCCGGTACGCCAGCTCCTGCTCGGCGAGCTCCACGGCCTTGTTGTTGAGGTGCTGATCGCTGCCGACACCGGCCGACGCCCGAGCGAGCTCCTCGGCCTTGTTGTTGAGGTGCTGGTCGCTGCCGATACCGGCGGCGCTGGGCGCCGCAACCCTGACAGCCTCGGTGTCATCGTTGTCGCCGCAGGCGGCGAGTCCAAGAGCTCCCACGAGGGCGACCGGTGCCGCCCAACGCAGTGCCCGCTTGCTGAAGTACGACATGGTCTGTCCTCCTCGGTGCCGGATGACTGCCATCCGGCAAGGCGACGATGCGCCCTTCGGGAGGACCCTTCCGTCGTACGTGACGCAGGTGTCAGGTGTCCTTCGTCACTGACGAATGTCACTCCGGCAATCGCCCGCGGCGTTGAGTAACGGCAATTGCCATCGGCCAAAGTGGGGGGAGTACGGTCACGCCAGATTTTGTGAGGGTCGATTCCGCGGATGAGCCACGACCGAGGAACGCCAGTTCCGAAGATGGCTCGCGACCGGCGGAATCGATCCTCATTACCTGGCATGTCCCGGAGGCTGATCGAGCGATGCAGACCATGGAGCGGCCCCCCGTCGCCCCCGTGAACCGCCGGTCCCGCCGACCGGCACCGTGGCCGGTCGAGTTCTACCGCTCGGCGGTCGGCAAGAAGTGGGTGATGGCGCTCACCGGCATCGCGCTCATGGGCTACGTGTTCGCCCACATGTTCGGCAACCTCAAGCTCTACTTCGGCGCCGAGGACATCAACCACTACAGCGAGTTCCTGCGCGAGCTGTTGGTGCCGCTCCTGCCCCGGACCTGGACGCTGTGGCTCTTGCGGATCGGGCTGGCCGTCGCCTTCGTGTTCCACATCCATGCCGCCGCCAGCCTCACGCTCATGAACCGGCGGGCGCATGCCGAGGGCCGCTACGTGTCCCCCCGAGACTGGCAGGCCGCCAATGCCGCCAGCCGCTCCATGCGCTGGACGGGCGTGGTGATCCTGCTCTTCCTCATCTGGCACCTCGCCGACCTGACCTGGGGGCCGGTCAACCCCGGCTTCGTGCGGGGTGACGTCTACCGCAACCTGGTCGCGAGCTTCGAACGG
Organism: Jiangellaceae bacterium; assembly: GCA_035697245.1. GTDB lineage: Bacteria > Actinomycetota > Actinomycetes > Jiangellales > Jiangellaceae > JACVRX01. Next base: position 446 of record DASSDH010000213.1, on the reverse strand, counting down.
CCGTGGAGCTCGGCCATCTACATCGTCGCCAACGTTGCCCTGGGCCTCCATCTGTTCCACGGTGCGTGGTCGATGTTCCAGAGCCTGGGGCTCAACAACCCCAAGTGGAACTCGTGGCGCCGCGGCTTCGCCGGGACCTTCGCCGGCGTCGTGATGCTCGGCAACCTCAGCTTTCCCATCGCGGTGCTGACCGGCGCGGTGGACGCCGACGACAACCCCGACTGCCGGGTGTCGGGTGACACCATCGAGACCTGCGAGCTGTATGTAGGGGAGGGCTCCTCGTGATCGGAGACCTCAACAGCCATGCTCCCGAAGGCTCCATCGAGGACCGCTGGACCCGCCACCGCTTCGACATGAAGCTGGTGGCACCCCACAACCGGCGGCGCTTCGACGTGATCATCGTCGGCACCGGGCTGGCGGGTGCGTCCGCCGCCGCCACCCTGGGC
>DASSDH010000212.1:0-6529 GCA_035697245.1 Jiangellaceae bacterium | reverse complement strand
TCAGGCGCACGCCGATCGCGTCGCAGAGGAGGGGGCTGAGCTCGCGAAGTCGCTCGGACTTCGGGCCGAGGCTCTGTCCGTGGCCGATGAGAGCAACGTGGCCGACGCGATTGTCGAGCTGGCCCGCAAACGAGGTGTGGCCGCCGTCGTCGTCGGCTCCAGGGGGCTGAGCGGGCTTCGGGCAAGGTTGGAGGGCAGTACCTCAAACGCAGTTGCGAAGCACGCCTCGTGCCCGGTCCTTCTGGTTCACGACGATTAGCCCTCGCAGGTGGGGGGGTCCTGGGGTGAAAAAAGGTTTACCGCTTCTACACACCCGCGTGTTCTTCGCTCGGTTGGCACAGTGAGCGGTGCTCCGAGCTCCAAAAGACCGGGGCGGCTACTCCCACAGCCCGGCGGCTTCGAGGGCGTCGATACGCCAGCCGGCGAGGTGCTGATCATGGGTGGTTCGCCCGTCAAAGCGCGGGGGCCGGGGGCGCTGTGCCGGCGGCGTACTCCTGCATCGAGACGTCGCCGGCGGCCCATGCCGCCATCACGGGGTCGATGATGCGCCAGGCCTCCTCGGCCTCGTCTCCGCGGATGAACAGCATCGGGTCGCCCTCGAGCATCTCCTGGATCAGGCGGGCGTAGGCCGTGAACCGCGGCGGTGTTGAGCGTGCCTCGAGCTGTCGGTTCTCGGCCGTTTGCTCCGGACCGTTGAGCGTCGTGGCGAGGCGCACGTACGGTTCTGTGAGACCGATCCTGAGCACGTTCGGCTCGACACCGGGAAACTGGTCGGTCAGGTATCCGGGCAGGGAGCGGAAGTGGATGGCGATCTCGGCGGAGTCCGTCTCGAGAGCCTTGCCGGAGCGCAGGGTAAACGGGACGCCGTCCCACCGGGGGCTGTTCAGGCCGAGCCTCAGGGCGGCGTACGTCTCGGTCTTGCGGCTGGGGTCGACCCCGGGTTCGTCGACGTAGGAGGGTACCTGCCGGGAGCCGATCGTGCCGGCGGTGTACCGCGCGCGGATCGTGTCGCTGCGCATTCGCTCCGCCGACGGCGTGGCCACTGTCCGCAGCGCTTCGACGCGCACCGACCGGAAGGAGTCGGCGTCGGTTCTGGCCGGCTGCTCCATGAGGAGCAGCGCCATGGCCTCCATGAGGTGGTTTTGCACCATGTCCTTGACGGCGCCGGCGCCGTCGTAGTAGGAGGCCCGGCCCTCGAGAGTGAGGCTCTCGAGCCAGCTGATGTCCGCGTGGTCCACGTGCACCGCGTTGAGAATCGGCTCGAAGACGCGGTTGAGGAATCGCAGGACGAGGACGCGGCGGACGAGCTCGTCGGAGAGGAAGTGGTCAATGCGGAAGATCGTCGGCTCGGGCAGCTGGATGCGGAGGATCTCGTTGAGGTGGTGTGCCGAGGCCAGGTCGGTGCCAAAGGGCTTCTCGATCGCCACCGCGTCCGCGGAGCCCAGCGTCGTCGTCGCGAGCGCCGGTAGCACCTTCGTCAGTAGGCTCGGTGGCAGCGCGAGGTAGACCAGCGTGTCCGGATGGTCGTCGCCGATCACGCGGCTGACGTCCTCCGGCCGGGTGACGTCGGCGGGCTGGAAGCTGAGCATGCTCACGACGCGGTCTCGTGTGGCCGGCGTCACGGTCGCGTGCTCCTGCAGCTTGCCGGCGATGTGCTGGCGGATGTCGTCGGTCGACCAGTCGGTGATGTCGGACCCGACCATGGTCAACCCCGGTGGCAGCAGCTCGGCCTCGGCCAACTGGGCGACCGCCGGCAGCAGCAGCCGGCTGGTCAGATCACCGGAAGCTCCGAAGAGGACCATGCGCTCGATCATCGGGTGATGCCGTTCTCGGCTCGTCGTGGCAGTTCTTTGTAGCGCGGCGAGGGCTGGCCGGTCACCCCGGGGCGGCAACGGAAGATCGCGCCCGCCAGCGGCTCGTCGGCGCGCCGCTCGGAGTCGACCCATGACGTCGTGATGTAGAGGTCGCCGCCGTCGGCGCCGCCGAACGCCACCGAGGTGGGATTCGATGTCGGCAGCTCGACGACGCCGTCGAGCGTGCCGTCGGCGCGGTAGCGGTGGACCGCCCCGGCTCGTCCCAGGGCGACCCACAGCATGCCTTTACCGTCGACGGTCATACCGTCTGGCCAGAGCTGCTCCCGGCTGAGATCGAGGAACCGCCGGCGACCGCTGACGGCGCCCGTCGCGGAGTCCAGGTCGAAGACGTCGACGACGCAGAGGGGCGTGTCGGCGAGGTAGAGTCGCCCCCGCGGCTCATCGAACGCGGGCCCGTTGGAGATCGTCAGGCCGTCGAGCATACGGGTCACCCGGTCGCCGTCGACGCGGTACAACGACCCGTTCCCCGGCCGCTTGTCGAAGGCCATTGTGCCGACCCACACCCTTCCCCGGCTGTCGACCTTGCTGTCGTTGGCGCGGTTCTCGGGCCTGTCCTGCTCGATCGGAACGCGTAGATCCAGCGTGCCTGTGCTGCGGTCGAGCACCGCCAGGCCCTCCGGGCTTGCCACCACCGGGTCGCCCGTCGCGCCGAGCACCACGCCACCCGGCTGCCCGGTGGTGCTCCAGGAGCTGACCTCAGAGGACTCCGGATCCAAGCAATGCACCCGCTCTGCGGTGATGTCCACCCACCACAGGCGCGCTGTCGCGGCGTCCCACAGCGGACCCTCCGCGTGCTGCGCCCGGAGGCTCAGCGCGACCTCGACTGGGGTGTCGCCCATGGCGCAGGCCCCCCGTCAGACGTGGGCGAGCGCCCCCGAGCGCCGGGGCAGTTGGTCCTCTTGGGTAGCTTGCGGTCGTGTCACTGCGCTGAGCATCGGTGTACAAGCCGCCCGGGGCCGCCTGCTGGTCATCAATGCGGCCACTCTACCCGGTGCCTCCGAGGCCCTTGGCTCCCGCAGCGGTCCAGGACATGCGAGGCTACAAGCGCTGCGTAGGCGTCGACGGAAGGACGGCACGGGATGCAGCTCGAGGACTATGGCTTGATTGGCGACCTGCAGGCCGCCGCGTTGGTCGGTCGCAACGGTGCGGTGGACTGGCTGTGCCTGCCGCGCTTCGATTCTGCGTCGTGCTGTTCGGCCTTGCTGGGGGATGAGCGGCATGGGCGCTGGCTGCTGGCGCCGGCCGGCGAGGGGCGCGCGGGGGCTCGTCGCTACCGGCCCGGGACGCTCGTGCTCGAATCCGATTTCGAGACGACGGAGGGTGCGGTCCGCGTGATCGATTTCATGCCCCGGCGGGGTCAAGGCCCACCGCGTGTGATGCGGATCGTCGAGGGCCTGCGAGGTCGGGTTCCGATGCGGATGGAGCTCTCGCTGCGTCCGGACTATGCGTCGATCGTGCCGTGGGTCGAACCTGCGTCGGACGGGGTGGTGGCCACCGCGGGCCCGGATGCGTTTCGGCTCACCACGGCGTTGCCGCTGCATGTTGAGGACGGGACGGTGACGGCGGAGTTCGTGGCGGTGGAGGGCGCCCGCGAGCGGGTGACCCTGACCTGGCATCTGTCCTATGAGGAAACCCCGCTGGTCGAGGACGCCGACTCGGCGCTTGCCCGCACGGAGGCGTGGTGGCGGGAGTGGAGCGGACGCTGCCGGTACGAGGGGGCGTATCGCGATGAGGTGCTGACGTCGCTGATCGCGCTCAAGGCGATGACCTCGGAGACAACAGGAGCGGTGATCGCGGCGCCGACGACGTCGCTGCCGGAGGAGATCGGCGGGGCGCGGAACTGGGACTACCGCTACTGCTGGCTGCGCGACTCGGTGCTCGCGCTGGAAGCGCTGCTCGACGCCGGATACACGGACGAGGCACTGGCCTTCCGCGACTTCCTGCTGCGCGTCAGCACCGGCGACCCGGCAACGATCCAGATCATGTACGGGATCGGCGGCGAGCGGCGGCTGACGGAGTTCGAGCTCCCGGAACTTCCCGGTTATGAGGACTCCAAGCCCGTCCGGGTCGGAAACGCGGCGTCCGAGCAATTCCAGCTCGACGTCCACGGCGAGGTCGCGGCGGTGATTTTCGTCGGCTCCGAGGTCCTCGGCAGGGTCGAGCGGCGGTTATGGCCCCGCTGGCGGGCCATCGTCGAACACGTCGAGACGATCTGGCGTGAGCCCGACGACGGGATCTGGGAGGCGCGCGGGCCGCAGCGGCACTACACGTACTCCAAGGTCATGGCCTGGGTCGTATTCGATCGCGCCGTGCGAATCGCCGAGCGCTTCGAGCTGGAGGCGCCCATCGACCGCTGGAAGCGGACACGGGACGAGATCCACCGCGAGGTCTGCGAGCGTGGATATGACCGCGAGCGGCGCACCTTCACCCAGTACTACGGATCCAAGGAGCTCGACGCCAGCGTGCTCAATATCCCAATCGTCGGCTTCCTGCCCGGAACCGACGAGCGCGTCAGCGGGACCATCGACGCGGTCTCGCGCGAGCTCGGCCGCGACGGCTTCGTCTCTCGATATTCGACCGCCGCGACCGACGACGGATTGCCGGGCGACGAGGGCCAGTTCCTGGCCTGCTCGTTCTGGCTGGTCAACGCGCTCGCTCGTAACGGACGCGTCGCGGAAGCGCGAACGCTGTTCGAGCGGCTCGTCAGCCTGAGCAATGATCTCGGCTTGCTGGCCGAGGAGTACGATGTCGCGCGCAGCCGGCAGGTCGGCAACTTCCCGCAGGCGTTCAGCCACCTCACCCTCATCCTCGCGGCGCGCGCGATCTCCGTCGCCGAGAAGGACGCTAGGTAGCGGTTGAGCGCGCACCGCCGAGCATGGCGAAGTTTCGCGGTGCCCAACCGTGAGATGACACGCCACGAGCGCAACCTCGCAGGGGCGGCCGACGCTGCTCATGTGTAGCGGCCGATAACGACCGCAGGACGGCTTGGCGGCGTCACGAAATGCCTTCCGCACGCACAGACGACCTCGATGTGATCGTGATCGGCGCCGGGCCGGCGGGCGTCGTCGCTGCGCTGCGGGCGGCGCGACTCGGAGCTCGAACGGCGCTCGTCACGCGCGACGAACTCGGTGGAATGGCTGCGAACGACGGGCCGGTGCCGGTGCGGACTCTGGCCCACGCGGCGCGGCTGATGCGGGAGGCGAGGCAGCTCGCGCGTTACGGAATCAGCACCGGCGAGCCCACGCTCGACTATCGGCGTCTGCTCGCCCGCGTGCGCGAGGTCACCGGCGAGGTGCGCGAGCACGCGCTCTTGCGGGACGAGCTCCAGCGGGCCGGCGTGACGATCCACGAGCACGCCGGAACCGCCCGCTTCGTCGACCCGCACGTGATCGAGAGCGACAACGGACCGCGAGTGCGAGCCGCGAACGTCATCGTGTGCACCGGCGGCATGTCGCGGCAGCTTTCAGTGCCAGGTTTCGAGCTGACCTGCACCCACAGCGACGCGTGGCGCCTCTCGTCCGCGCCCGACTCCCTGCTGGTGATCGGCGCCGGTGCGACCGGCGTCCAAGTCGCCTCGATCTTCAACGCCTTCGGATCACGGGTCACCCTGTTCGAGGCGGCCCCCCGCATTCTCATGAGTGAGGACGAGCAGGTGGCGGCAGCGATGAGTACGGCGCTGCAGAACTCCGGGGTGCGGATTCTTGAGCACGCCGGAACGATCGAGCGCTTCGAGCCGTGTCCCGCTGGCGTGAGACTTGTCTACTCCAGAAGCGGTGCGCAGTCGCACGTCGACGCGACGCTTGCCGTCGTCGCGGTCGGCTGGGTCGCGAACACCGACGGGCTCGATCTCGCCGCCGCCGGGGTGCAGACCGATCCGCGCGGCTACATCAAGGTGGACTCCCGGCTCCGCACGACCGCACCGGGCATCTACGCCGCCGGAGACGTCACCGGGCACCTGATGGTCGTCCACGAAGCTGTGCGCGAGGGCTACCTCGCCGCGACCAACGCAACCCTCGGACGCACCGACGGCCTTCCCGCGGAGGTCAGCCCGCTCGGCAGCTTCACCGACCCCGAATATGCCTCTGTCGGGCTCAGCGAGGAGACGGCCCGCGAGACCTATGACGTCGTCGTCGTGACAGAGCGCTTCGACTCACTGGCGCGCCCGATCATCGACGGTCGCCCCACGGGGTTCTGCAAGCTCGTCGCCGACCGAGAGCATCACACCATCCTCGGCTGCCACATCGTGGGTGAGCGCGCCGTCGAACTCGCCCAACTGGCGGCGATCGCGGTGGCGTCCGGGATGAAAATCGAGCAGCTCGCCCTGGTTCCCTTCTCATTCCCCACCTACGCCAACGGGCTCGGCCGCGCGGCGCTCAGGGCTGCGGGCCACCTCGATTCTCGCTCGGGCTGGGCGGACGAGGGGACAGCGTGGGACGCCGGCGTCGCCGCGGCCCTCGATGACTGAGGCACTTTCGGTCATCCCGCGAGATCGACGACGACCTCGATGTCATCCGGCTCCGGACAAGCGCCTCGGCCCAGCGGGCGAGCGAGACGCGGCGCGTGATCATCGCTGTCAACCACGCCGGGGTCCGCACCCGAGCGACCCGTCAGCTGCAGACACAGAAGCCCGAACTCGAACGACAGCAAAGAGGTTG
>DASSDH010000211.1:0-11476 GCA_035697245.1 Jiangellaceae bacterium | reverse complement strand
TGACCACGGTCGTGATCGCGAACCAGAGCTCCGCCGAGCCCTACAGCATCGACGACTGCCAGCGGCCGAACGCGGACGGGCACTCGGTCGCGCGGGTGTGGGACGACGCGCTCCTCGACGCGATTCGCCGAGACGTCCCGGCGCCGACAGTCCATGCTCGCAACCTGTTCCATACGTCGGCCGCGATGTGGGACGCCTGGGCTGCGTATGACTCCACTGCGCTCGGCTACTTCGTGACCGAGAAGCACCAGGCGGACGACGTCCAGGCAGCGCGCGAGGCCGCGATCAGCTTCGCCGCGTACCGGGTGCTGCTGTGGCGGTACTCGAAGGCGGCGGGCCTGCAAGAGACGTTCGACGAACTTACGAGGACGATGGAGTCACTCTGCTACCGGATCGATTACGTCGACACCGAGGGCGACTCGCCGGCCGCGCTCGGCAACCGGATCGCCGCCGCGGTCATCGCTTACGGGAAGTCCGACGGCTCGCTCGAGCAGCAGCGCTACATCGACACCGACTACAAGCCCTCCAACCCGCCGCTCGTTGTCAGTGAGTCAGGCGCCACGATGACCGATCCGGACCTCTGGCAGCCGCTCGCGCTCGCGCAGTTCGTGGCGCAGAACGGCCTCCCGATCCCCGGCAACGTGCAGCGTTTCGTCGGGCCTCACTGGGGCCAGGTCCGCACGTTTGCGCTCCCGCGTTCCGCACAGGGCACGCCGATCGACCCGGGGCACCCGCCACAGCTAGAGACAGACGACGCGTTCAAGCAGACCGCCGTCGAGATCATCGGATACAGCAGTCAGCTCGATCCGACCGACGGCGTGACGATCGACATCGGTCCCGGGGCTTTCGGCGACAACACGCTCGGTACGAACGACGGCAACGGGTACTCGGGGAACCCGGTATCCGGCGAGGCGTACGAGCCGAACGTCGTGCTCCGCGGTGACTTCGACCGTGTCCTCGCTCAGTTCTGGGCCGACGGGCCAGCCTCGGAGACCCCGCCGGGGCATTGGAACACGATCGCAAACGAGGTCTCCGACGCGCCGGGCTTCGAGCACCGGATGGGCGGGCGGGGACCGGTCCTGGACCGGCTCGAGTGGGACGTGAAGCTCTACTTCGCAATCAACGGCGCGGTCCACGATGCGGCCGTGGCCGCGTGGGGCGTGAAGGGCTTCTACGACTCGGCCCGTCCGATCTCGATGATCCGGTTCATGGGCGGCAAGGGCCAGTCCAGCGACCCCGACCTTCCCGCATACGATCCGGATGGGCTCCCACTGGTCCCCGGACTGATCGAGGTCGTCACGGCTGCATCGAGCAGCCCAGGCGAGCGGCACCAGGCGCTGGCCGATCACGTCGGCGAGGTCGCGATCCATGCCTGGCAGGGGAACCCAGAGGATCCGGCCACGCAGCACGCCGGGGTGGGCTGGATCCTCGCGGTCGACTGGGTGCCGTATCAGCTCGCGACGTTCGTGACGCCGGCCTTCGCGGGCTACGTCTCGGGCCACAGCACGTTCAGCCGAGCAGCTGCCGAGGTTATGACCGGGTTCACGGGCAGTCCCTACTTCCCCGGCGGGCTCGCCGAGTGGACCATCCATGCCGGCGAACTCCAGGTCGAGCTCGGCCCTACCGAAGACGTCACGCTGCAGTGGGCGAGCTACTACGACGCGGCCGACCAGGCCGGGCTCTCACGACTGTTCGGCGGGATCCACATCAGCCCGGACGACTTCGAAGGGCGCAAGATGGGTTCGGTCTGCGGCAAGGACGCCTGGGCGCTCGCCCAGCGGTACTACGCGGGCACTGTGAGCTGAGACTGGCTCGGCCCGGGTCGGCGACTCCACGATCCCCTCGGGCTTGCGCGTCATCGGAACGCGGAGATCACCTTCGCGATCCGTTCCAGCGGCGCAGCGTCCGACAGATCCGGAAGGCGGACCATCACCTCCTGCGCGCCGGCTTCGGCAAGCTCGCGGAAACGGCCGATGTGGTCGTCCACGGTGCCGGCGTTGACGGCCGCTGCGTACCGCGCCGGGCTCTGGCGGCGCGGGCGTAGACGCTCGACGAGCTCGGCCAGATGGTTGTCGTCGGCGCCCACGAGCGTTGTCGAGAGATGGGTCAACGCGACCTGGGCTGGATCCCGCTCAACGGTGAGGCAGTGCGCCCGCAATGCCTCGGCCTTCCGTCGGACGGTCGTCGCGTCGCCGAACACGTTCGCCGCATCGGCGTACCACGCTGCGAGGCGCAGGGTACGACGCTCACCACCGCCGCCGACCAGGATCGGCAACCTGTCCTGCAACGGTCGCGGATAACACGTCGTGTCGGGCACGCTGACGACCTGCCCCTCGAACGACGGGTTCCCCGGTCCCCACAGCAGTGGAAGGAGCTGCAGCGAGTCCTCGAGCAGGGCATAACGCTGGGCCGTCGTGGGGAACTCCCAGCCGTACGCGAGGTGCTCCTCCTTGAACCACGCCAGCCCGAGGCCGCAGATCGCGCGACCGCTGCTCAGCACGTCGAGGGTGGCGACGATCTTGCCCAGATGGGCGACGTTTCGGTACGTGATGCCGGTGACCAGCGCACCGATCCGCATGCGCAGCGTGCACGCGGCGAGGTAGCCGAGCGTCGTGTAGCTCTCCAGGAAGTCGTCCCATGCCCGGCCGACCTGGGGGATCTGTCGGAAGTGGTCCATCACGTAGATCGCGTCGAACCCGGCCGTCTCGGCGGCCGACGCGATCTCCGCGAGCCGCTTGGCCGTCTCACCAGTTCCGCCCTCGAAGCTGAATGCGCCGAGGTGGAGGCCGAACCGCAGGCCGGTGGGCCGTTCTTCTTGACGCGCGGCCGCACGCGCGGCCGCAACGAATGCCTCGGGTACGACCCGGACCGGCGTGGGTTCGAGCACCGCGTCGTACGCCTCGTCGGTCAGCCGGTCGCGGGTCGTTGCCCATGCGCGCAGTTGTGTGGTCAGCACGTCTGCCGGGATCCGCTTGCCACGCTTTCGGTTGCGCTCGCGGCACTCGCCCGGTGAGGTGTCGAATGCGACCGCGAAGCACGGCATGTCGCTCTGCCGCGCCAGAGCGAGCCATCCGGCGCGGCGCTCGGCGTCGAGACCGAGTGTGTCGATGACGGTCGTCAGTCGCCGCGCGAGCCGTCGCCGGACGACCTCGTCGAGTAGGACGAAGGCGTCGGTGCTCGCTTCGATGTCGTCCTCGCCCGTTCCCACGAGGGCTCGCAGCCGGTCGCTCGACACGATCATGTCAGCCGGGAACTGTGCGGCCGCCCACGTCGACTTTCCCGACGCGCCCGGGCCGACAAGCACGACCACGCAGGGAGACGGCAGGTTCAGCGCCTCGGCCATCCGCACAGTCTGCACACCGGTTCGGTAGAAAGGTCGCATGGTCGAAGTCGTGGTGGTCGGCGGTGGGGCGATGGGCTCGGCGGCCGCGTGGCAGCTGGCCCGTCGGGGCGCCGATGTGGTGCTGCTCGAACAGTTCGGGCCCGGGCACGGCCGCGGTAGCTCGCACGGCAGCTCGCGCATCGTCCGGCTGTCCTACGACGACCCGTTCTACGTCGACCTGGCCGCGGCGGCCTACCAGCAATGGGACGAACTGGAGGCCGACAGCGGTGAACAGCTGCTGACCTGGACGGGCGTCGTCGACCACGGAGAACAATCAACCGTCGGTGCGATGGCCCGGCTACTGAGCACGAGGGGTCACGCCACGGACCTGCTCGATCCGGCCGAAGCCGCTTCTCGCTGGCCAGGCTTGCGGTTCGACGGGCCTGTGCTGTTCCATCCCCGCGGTGGCCGGGCCCACGCGGACCGGACTGTTGCCGCTCTGAAGCGGGTCGCAGCTGAGCACGGCGCAGATATCCGGCACGACACACGCGTCGAGGCCGTCGTGCCCGCTGCTGACCACGTGGAGATCCGGACTGACGACGAGACGCTGCTCGCCAGCGTCGTCGTGGTCTCGACCGGCGCCTGGACGGCCTCGTTGATCGGCGACACGCTGAGGCTGCCGGCCCTGACCGTCACCCGGGAACAGCCGGCGCACTTCCCACCCCGTGACCGAGCCACGCCCTGGCCAAGCTTCATCCACCACCAGGTCGGCACCCCCACGCGCGGTGCTGCCACGCCGCGCGGGACCTACGGGCTGTCCAGCGTCGACGGTGTCAAGGTCGGCTTCCACGCGGTGGGCCCGGTCGTCCATCCCGACGAGTCCGGGACGGGCGTTGACGGGCAGCGGCTGCGTGCGCTGCAGGACTATGTGGCCGCGTGGGTTCCCGGGGTCGACGCGGAACGTCCGGCCGCCGCTCCGTGCTTGTACACACTGACCGACGACAGCGACTTCGTCATCGATCGGGTCGGTCCACTGACGGTCGCCGCCGGATTCTCCGGCCACGGCTTCAAGTTCACGCCCGAGATCGGGCGGATCGTGGCCGACCTCGTGCTGAATGGCGGACCCGCACCCGAGCGGTTCCGGTTCAGCCGTCCGTGACGCCTGCGCCTCCCGCGGCGGGCGGTATCGGACTGTCCGCTAGCCGAGGGCGGTCCGGACGAGCCGGACGACTTCGTCGGCGCACCCCCACGACAAGGTGACGCCCGCACCGCCGTGGCCGTAGTTGTGGACGCACGGCCTCGCGTCAGGCAACTCGTCCGTCTCGAGCCTGATTGTTGGGCGCCCGGGTCTCAGGCCCACCTTGTGTGCGAGCACCCGGGCCTCGTGTAAGCGCGGTTCGAGCTCGGTGCACCGGAGCAGGATGCCGCGCGCAACCTCCGGGTCGGGCTCGAGGCGGTCGGCACCCACCTCGGCAGTTCCGCCCAGGATGCAGTCGGCCGAGCGCGGCACGATGTACGTGATGCCGTCGGGGTTGCTCTCGTCGAGGAGCACCTGGTCGATGCCGGGGTTTTCGACACAGACGACCTGACCCCGGATCGGCGTGACGGACGGGTCGGAGGCCAGGTCCTTCGCTCCTACACCGGTGCAATGGACGATCAGCCGGTCTTCGCTCGCCGCGTCCGTCAGCACGCCGAGAGCCCGCTGCTCGATCACACCGCCGCCCGCCCGGAAGCGCCGCATCAGGTAGGTGAGGTAGATCGGCATCTCGGCGACCGGTGTCGTGAAGGCGAAGCCGTCGACGAATCCAGCCGGGAGCTCGGTGGTGTCGCAGCGCCGTATTTGTCTGACGGCGTGCATCCACCACGGGTTCGGCACACCAGTGCGGAACAGCTCCTTGACTTCGCGCATCCGGATGCCGGTGGACTGAGTCGCCGCCAACTCCTCGAACACGGCGAACGTCTGACTTCCCCACTCCAGGACCCGGTTCTGCGGATACGCGCGGTACGGGTACCAGATGGCGGCCGCGACATTCGACGTCGTCTCGAGTGGCAGGTCACGAGCCACGATGCGGACTGTCAAGCCGGCCTCCTGGAGCCGAACGGCTGCGGAGAGGCCGATGACCCCGCAGCCTACGACCGCAACGTCCACAGCAGGCACCTCCATTCGAGCAGGGATGCCTGCCAGTCTCGTGGGCTCCCCGCAAATCGCGTAAGCGGTCCCCGACTCACCCAGGTCGGCAACGGGGGAACCAACGACCACCGAGAGCCGTCCAAGGCGCATGCGGATCGGGTGGAGAACGTCTGCCGTCGCGGGACTGGCCGGGTCGACGCTCGCGCTGGGTGCATGCACGGGCACGGGGGCCGTGCAACCTCAGCTCGGACGGGTTGCCGCGGCCCTCCAGTTGGTGGAGTACGACTCGTGCGACGACGCCTTGGAGCAGCTCAAGCGGGCGGCGGCGGAATTCGTGTCGCCCTATGGCTTCGGTGGCATGGTCACGCTGGAAGGTGACGCCGTCGCCATGCCGCTCAATGAAACTGCTGCAGAGTCCCGATCTGCCGGGGCTGTCGGTGGGGGAGACGAGGCTGCGAGTGGTGGTGCCGTACCGGCGGCGCCGGACTACTCGACGACCAACACCCACGAGGCCGGTGTCGACGAGCCCGACCTGGTCAAGACTGACGGCCACCGCATCGTGTCGGTCGTCGACGGCACGCTCCGCGTGCTGGATGTGGAGAAGAAACAGGTCACCGGCACGCTTCGGCTCTCCGACTCCGCCGAGGGGTGGTATGCGGACCAGCTCCTGCTGTTCGGCGATCGCGCGCTGATCCTGGGCTATGGCGACGTCGACATCTGGCCAAATACTTCCGAGCCCACCGGGGTCGCCGAACTCAGTGTCGTCGAAGGCAGCCGGCTGGTTCTCGTGGACCTGTCCGGCGACCCGCACATCATCAGTGAGCTCGATCTCGACGGCAGCTATGTCGACGCCCGCCAGGTGGACTCACTCGCCCGCATCGTCGTACGGTCATGGCCCAGGCTGGCCTGGACGTACCCGTTCGAGCCGGGTCGCGAGGACGAGGCGCTGGCGGCGAACCGTGAGGTTCTCGCCCGGTCGACGATCGAGGACTGGCTGCCTCGCTACGTGCTGAGCGACGGAGGCGACCGCAGCCAAGGGACGCTCGTCGACTGCGCCGACGTGAGCCACCCGCAGGAGTACTCGGGCACCTCGATGCTGACGGTCCTCACGGTCGATCTCACCGAAGCGCTGCGGCCAGACAGCTCGGTCGCCGTGGTCGCCGACGGGCAGACGGTGTACGGGACCGGGTCCAGCCTGTACATCGCCGACGACGGCAGCGCCTTCCCGATACCTGTCGACATGGGGGCCGCTACATTCCGAGCCGCGGAACCGACGACCGAGATCCACAAGTTCGACGTCTCCGGCTCGGGCGAGCCTCGGTACGTCGCCTCGGGCTCTGTCGACGGCCGGTTGCTGAACCAGTACTCGCTCTCGGAGTACGACGGATACCTCCGAGTGGCGACCACACTCGATTCGTGGTCCGGCCCGGCAAGCCCCGGTAGCGCGGCACAGTCCGAGAGCCGGGTCACCGTGCTCACCCAGCGGGGCGACGGGCTGCAATACGTCGGCAGCGTCGGCGGGCTCGGCAAAGGTGAGCAGATCTATGCGGTGCGTTTCATTGGGACGGTCGGCTACGTCGTGACGTTCCGTCAGGTGGACCCGCTCTACACGCTGGATCTCAGCAACCCACGGTCCCCGCGCGTCGTCGGCGAGCTGAAGATCCCCGGCTACTCGTCGTACCTGCATCCGGTCGGTGCGGACCGGCTGATCGGGATCGGGCAGGACGCGGACGCGAACGGCATGGTCCGCGGCAGCCAGGTGTCGTTGTTCGACGTCGGCGACTCGGCGTCACCCGCTCGGCTCGATACGTTCCTGATGCCGGGAGGGTGGTCCGACGCCGAGCACGACCCACACGCTTTCCTGTACTGGCCGGACGAAGAGCTCGTCGTGATCCCGGTCTGGTCGGACGGGAGCGCGTGGCCGGAACCCGGGCCGACCACTGCCAGGCCGTTCGTCACTTACGCGGGCGGAGCCGTCGTGTTGCGAATCGACGGTGACTCGCTCGCCGAGGTGGGTGTCCTGAGCCACGGTCGGGCCACTGCGTTGGACTACTCGGCCGACCCGACGATCCGCCGGTCGCTGGTGATCGGCGACACGTTGTGGACGTTGTCCGCGAGCGGAGCTCTCGCGAGCGACGTCGATGACCTCGACGACCAGGCCTGGGTTCCATTCACGGCCTGATGTCATGCCTCTGGTCGGGCAATCGGCGGTACCCGATGCGTTGTCGCCACCTCGACCAGCTGGCGCAAGGCCGGGTTCTCGAGGTCGGCGTGGGTGCGGATCTTGACGTGCCGCATCAGCCGACCAGTGCCCTCCAGCAATCCTCCGGGCGCGGGCAACTCGGTCGCGTAGTAGAAGCCGAACACCACGTGCTCCTGGTAGGGGGCTAGCCAGCAGAACTGCTCGGTCATTTTCTTCGGGCCGGTCCCGTACCCGGCAGTCCGCTGGTGCAGCCAGACCACCTCGACCGTCTGTGGCAGGACTGCGAAGATCAACGTGCGGCTGGCCATGGCCAGGTCACGTATCTGCGCCGGGTAGCCGGCGACCATCTCCTCGAATACCGACGAGTCGCCAGTCACGATTCCTGCAGCGGCCATGAATCCGTCCTCGGCGACCTCAGCTGTCAACGTTGCGCCGGTCCAGCGCCCGCGTCAGCAAGTCGCGCAGTTCGTCGTCGAGATCGGACTGAGTGCGGATCTTCACATGCCGGTGCACCTTGCCGGTGCCTTCCAGCAGCCCAGCCGGATCATCCAACGACGCTCCGCCGTACACACCGAGGTTCACGCCAGTGCTGGTCAAGCTGATCGTGAAGACGAGTCCCTTGTAGCCGGTGTCGAATCCGTAACCGAGGTCGTTGCCTTCCGCCGTCTCGACGGCGTCGGGAAAGATGTCCAGCACGACGTCACGGCTGGCCAGTGCCAGCGCCCGTACGGCGGCGTCCCGGCCCGCCAGGAAGTCGTCCACTTGATCGTCGGGCAGTCCCACGCCGAGGACTCTGCCACTCCCGGCAGCTATCCGCTCGACCATCTCAGAGTATCGCCGCGCCCTCGCCCACCCGGTCGCACCACCAGCCGAGCTCGGCGTCATCTCCGAGTGCCTTCTCCCAGCCGAAGATCACCATGTTGCCGAGCAGGCATATTCCGAGTTGCCGTTCGAACCAATTGGTGGTCTCGACTCCATGCCGTTCGAGTGCGCTGCGGAAGGCCTCGATCGCGTCTTCCTTGCTGTGAGGCAGCCTGGCTTGGTTGATCGAGAGATACCACGCGAGTTCGTAGCACGGCGGTGCCTCGCCCGGGTAGGTCCAGTCGATCAGCACGGTGCGTCCATCGGCTGCGGTGCCAACATTGCCGAGCTTCCAGTCGCCGTGCGCAAAAGTGGTCGGAGTGTCGAGCGCTGCCGTCACGAGTGGGCTCGGATCACGGCGCAACTCGTCGACGACATCCGCGACAGCACGTGGCACCCGTTCCGCGAACCGTGCCCACCCGTGATACGCCATCCGGGGCACCGGCTCGGGCCACCCACGCTCTGCCTCGACCTCCAGGCATGCGCGGTTGAACCATGTCCAGCGATTCACCAGCGGCATCAGCCCGACGTCGTCGTGCCAGCCGAGCATCCGTGCGGACAGCGCGGCCAGATCGGCCAGGTAGGTCAGGTGGCGGCGCAGGCTCAGTGGCTCGTCACCGGCCGGCACCAGATCCGCCGACAGGTCGCGCATGAGGATCGCGCCGCCCCAACCGTTGCGGCCCAACCCGCCCGCGACACCGACCACCCCGTGGTCGATCCGGTCCGGGAGAACGTCCATCAGGCCGGCCGCCCAGACCTGGACGGGGTGGCAGCCGACGTCGCCGCTGAACCGCATCGTCCAGTCCCCATCGACGTGAACGTGCTTCAACACATGCGGTTCGCCGTCGACGACGACGTGCTCGAAGGGCGAGCCCGACTTCGAGTCGCTGTGCCGGAACGGCCGCCGGTCGGTTGCGCGGGCGAGCAGCTCATCAAGGGACGCCGCCACCGGGCGCGGCGTGAGCACCGGCACGGTCACACCAGCAGCATGCCCGGGCAAGCGGTTCCGCGTCACGTCGTCTCTCCCGGCAGGCTTTGAGGTTGAGTGCCATTGACATGTGACCATCTGGTCACATATTGTCGAGCCATGACCGATGACGACCGGGTGTTCAAGGCACTCGCCGACCCGACTCGTCGCTTCTTGCTCGACCGGCTCTTCGCGCGTGACGGCCGCACGCTCACCGAGCTCGAGTCCGAGTTGGAAATGACCCGCTTCGGCGCGATGAAGCACTTGCGCGTGCTGGAGGACGCGGGCCTGGTCATCACGCGCCGCGCGGGCCGGGAGAAGCTGCATTTTCTGAACCCGGTGCCGATCCGGTTGATCCACGATCGGTGGATCGACAAGTACAGGGAGCGCCGAGTGTCGGCGCTCGTCGACCTCAAGACCGAGCTGGAGGAACAGACATGAGTACCGAGACGAGCACCAGTACCACGACTCAGGTGTACCGGATCTACATCAAGGCATCCGCCGATGCGATCTGGGACGCACTGACCAAGCCGGAGTGGACCGAACGATACGGCTACGGCGGACGGGTCGAGTACGACCTGCGACCCGGCGGAACCTACCGGGCCATCGCCGACGCCGAGATGCAGAAGGCGGGCATGCCCGAGGTCGTGGTCGACGGCGAGGTCATCGAGGCCGACCCCCCGCGCAAACTCGTCCAGACGTGGCGGGCCGGCTGGGACCAGGAGCCACCCACCCGGCTGACCTATGAGATCGCGGAGGCAGAAGATGGCGTCACCTGCCTGACGGTGACCCACGAACTCGACGGAGCGCCGAATACAGCGGCGATGGTCGCCGGCTCGGTCGAGGGTGCGGGCGGCGGCTGGGCCGATGTGCTCAGCGACCTGAAGACTCTGCTGGAGACCGGCAAGCCGCTCCACGGCTGAGCCTTACGCCAGGCGGAGACCCTGCCCAATGCGGGGTCTCCGCCGTGGTATGGCGTCTCAGGAGTTACGCGCTCAACTGGCCCAGGCCAGGACGGGCTCGTGCCGCTGCGGATCGCGCAGCTCGGCGAGAGCCTTCTTCTCCAGCTGGCGAACCCGCTCCCGAGTGAGCCCGACTTGGTCGGCCACCTCTTGCAGCGTGTGCGGCTGGCCGTCCTCGAGCCCGAACCTGAGCTTGATGATGGTCGCCTCGCGAGGAGTCAAGGTAGCGACGAGATCGCGTAGCGAGGTGGTGAGCGCCCGCTGCTCGGCGATGTCGGCAGCTTGCAGGACGTCGCCGTCTTCGATCAGCTCGCCGAGGGTTGTCTCACCGTCGTCGCCGACCGGAGTGTCGAGACTGACCGAGTCCCGGGCGACCCGGCGCAGTTCCACCACTCGGTCGACGGGCAAGCCTGCCTCCTCGGCGACTTCTTCCACCGTCGGCTCGCGGCCAAGCATCCGGTTGAGGTCACGGTCAATGCGGTTGATCTTGGATACCGTCTCGGCGATATGAGCCGGCAGCCGCACGGTCCGACTCTGCTCGGCCAGCCCCCGCTCGATCGCCTGGCGGATCCACCACATGGCATAGGTGGAGAACTTGAAGCCCTTCGCGTAGTCGAACTTCTCCACCGCCCGGATCAGCCCGAGGTTGCCCTCTTGCACCACGTCCAGAAACGGCAGCCCTCGCCGGGCGTGCTTGCGCGCGGCCGAAACCACCAGCCGCAGATTGGCGCGGATCATGTGGTCCTTGGCTGCCGTGCCTTCCTCAGCGATGACGGCCAGGTCGCGGCGGCGGTTCTCGGAGAGGCGCTGCTCGCCCGCATCCGCGGCGCGGAGCAGTTCCGTCGCGTAGAGGCCAGCTTCGATGCGCTTGGCCAGCGCGACCTCCTCGTCCGCAGTCAGCAACGGAGTAGATCCGATCTGGGCAAGGTACTGACCCACCAGGTCAGGCTCGTCGTCATGCCGGGCCCGCCGCCTGGTGGTGGTGTCGTGCGTTGTGCGTGCCATGAGCCTCCCTCCGGGGTCATGTCCG
>DASSDH010000210.1:0-3459 GCA_035697245.1 Jiangellaceae bacterium | reverse complement strand
GGGTTCGACGTGCTCATCTGCACCGGCGACCGCGACGCCTACCAGCTCATCGACGACCACGTCACCGTGCTCTATCCGCGCAGGGGCGTGTCCGACCTCGTCCGCACGACACCTGAGGTGGTACGCGACAAATACGGGCTGGAACCTGCGCAGTACCCCGACTACGCCGCCATCCGGGGCGACCCGTCGGACAACCTGCCCAACATCCCCGGGGTGGGAGAGAAGACCGCGGCTCGGTGGATCGCCGAGTACGGCTCGCTCGACGAGCTGGTCGAGCACGTCGACCAGGTCAAGGGCAAGGCCGGTGACCTGCTGCGCGCTCGGCTGGCCCAGGTCCTGACCAACCGTCGGCTCACCGAACTCGTCCGCGACGTGCCGCTCGACTTGCGCACCGACGACCTGGCGCTACGTCCGTGGGACCGCGAACAGGTGCACCGGGTCTTCGACACCCTCCAGTTCCGGGTTCTGCGGGACCGGCTTTACCAGACGCTCGAGGCCCCGACGCCAGAAGCCGATGAGGGCTTCGATGTCGATGCAGTACAGCTCGGTCCCGGCGAGGTTGCGAAGTGGCTTGCAGAGCACGCCGCGGCCGGTCGGATCGGAGTGTCCGTGCGCGGGTACTGGGGGCACGGCACTGGTGAGGCGACCGAGGTCGCGCTGGCGGCGGCCGACGGCGCCGGTGCGTGGTTCGACCCCGCCGCACTGGAGCCTGCCGACGATGCTGCGCTCGCCGGCTGGCTTGCCGACCCCGAGCATCCCAAGGTCATGCACGACGCCAAGGGTCCGATGCATGCGCTCTACGCCCGTGGCTGGCCGGTTGTGGGTCTGGCGAGCGACACCGAACTGTCGGCCTTCCTCGCCCTGCCCGGGCAGCGGTCGTACGACCTGGCCGATCTGGTGCTCCGTTTCCTCAACCGTGAGCTGCGGGCGGAGGGCACCGAAGTCGGCGAACAGCTCTCCCTTGACGGCGGTGACGAGTTGCGCCGGGGAGAGAGCGAGGCGGTCCGGGCCCGAGCGGTCCTCGACCTGGCCGAAGCATTGGACAACGACCTTGAACGCAAGGGTGGCCGGCGCCTGCTCGACGAGGTCGAGCTGCCTTTGGTCGATGTGCTGGCCTCGATGGAACGGACCGGGATCGCCGTCGACGTCGACCGGCTCTCCGAGCTCGAGGCCTCTTTCGGCGACGCGGTAAAGCAGGCGGCCGACGATGCCTACGCCGCCATCGGCCATGAGGTCAACCTGGGCTCCCCCAAGCAGTTGCAAGTCGTGCTGTTCGAGGACCTCGGCATGCCGAAGACCAAGCGGACCAAGACCGGCTACACCACCGACGCCGACGCGCTGGCCGAGCTCTATGCGAAGACTGAGCATCCGTTCCTGGAGGCCCTGCTCCGCCACCGCGACGCTTCCCGTCTACGGGTCACCGTCGAGGGGCTGCTGAAGACCGTTGACGACGATGGGCGCATCCGCACCACGTTCAACCAGACGATCGCCTCCACCGGCCGGCTGTCGTCCACCGACCCCAACTTGCAGAACATCCCGATCCGCACCGAGGAGGGCCGGCAGATCCGCGAAGCGTTCGTCGTCGGAGACAGGTGTGAGTGCCTGCTCACCGCCGACTACAGCCAGATAGAGATGCGGATCATGGCGCATCTCTCCGAGGACGAAGGGCTGATCGAAGCCTTCGCCTCCGGGATGGACTTCCACTCGGCCACCGCTGCGCGCGTGTTCGGGGTGCCGGCGGCCGAGGTGACCGGTCGCATGCGGGCGAAGATAAAGGCGATGAACTACGGGCTGGCGTACGGGCTGTCCGCCTACGGGCTGTCCCGACAGCTCGCCGTAGACGTCGGCGAGGCCCAGACGCTCATGAACGAGTACTTCGAGCGCTTCGGCGGCGTGCGGGACTTTCTCGGCGAGGTCGTCGACCGGGCCCGTTACGAGGGGTACACCGAGACCATCCTCGGGCGCCGCCGCTACCTACCCGACCTCACCAGCGACAATCGGCAGCGCCGAGAGATGGCCGAGCGGATGGCCCTCAATGCGCCGATGCAGGGGTCGGCTGCCGACATCATCAAGGTCGCGATGCTCGGCGTCGACCGGGCACTGCAGGCCAAGGGGCTGGCGTCTCGATTGCTGCTGCAGGTCCACGACGAGCTGGTACTCGACGTCGCATCCGGCGAGCGTGAGGTCGTCGAAAGGCTGGTCCGGCACGAGATGGGAGCGGCCTATCCACTGCGAGTGCCGCTGGACGTGTCCGTCGGCGTGGGTCGAAACTGGCACGAAGCCGGCCACTGACGGATAAACCAATCGAGCAAATGGACCGCGAAGGGTGGAGATTTCGGCCCGGCCGTGGCACCGTCGTGGATCGGGGAACGACCGGACGACACCAAGGTGGCAGGTCGTGAGTGTGGGGCTGCGCTACACCGCGGGGGCGGTAGCGGCTGCTTGCCTGCTGACCCTGGTTTCGGCGGCATTGCTCCCTGGTTCGGGTGGGGAGGGCGACACCTGGATCGTCTCGACCGAGGCCACGGGGCCCGTGGTCCCACTGAGTTTCGAACCGCGCCAGGACTGGGCGCAGGCCGAGCCCTTGATCGGGATGCCTCAGACGGTCAGCCCCTCCGCGGGCCAGGGCGAGGACCGAACCAGTCTCCCGGTCGCGCGTCGAGTACCGATCGACGCCCAGTCCATCCCGGCCACCGTTCTCGCGGCGTACCGCAATGCCGCCGATCGAATGGGAGTTGACGATCCGTCGTGCGGCATGCGCTGGCAGGTCCTGGCCGGCATCGGCAAGGTCGAGTCCGGTCACGCGCGCGGTGGAAGCCTCACCGCCGCGGGTGATGCGGTGCCACGGATCCTGGGCCCGGTTCTCAATGGCGTCGGATCGGTAGCGGCGATCTCCGATCATGACGACGGCCGCTGGGACCTCGACCCGAGGTGGGATCGCGCCGTCGGACCCATGCAGTTCATCCCCGGAACGTGGGCACTGTTCGGCGTCGACGGGTCCGGCGACGGCGTCGCCGACCCCAACAACGTCTTCGACGCCACGCTCTCCGCCGGACGCTACCTCTGCGTCGGCGAGTCCGAAGTGCGTTCGTCGGCGGGTCTGTCTGCGGCACTGCGCCGGTACAACAACTCCGCGGCCTACGTCGCGACAGTGATGAGCTGGATCCAGGCCTACGACAACGGAACAGCCGTGCCGGCCGACGACGCGGGGCCGGGGGCGAGCCCGGCGGGTAGTTCGTCTGCATCTCCGCTCCCGCCGTCGACCGGCACACCGATTCCCAGCACGACCTCGGCTGCGTCGCCGACTCCTTCGGGCCCGCCGACGCAGAGCCAGACACCGACGCAGAGCCAGACACCGACGCAGAGCCCGACACCGACGCCGGCACCAACCGCCAGCCCCACGACCCCCACACCAACGCCATGCCCGACGCCGTCGGCCACTCCGACCCCCACAGACAC
>DASSDH010000209.1:0-3628 GCA_035697245.1 Jiangellaceae bacterium | reverse complement strand
GACGGATCCGGCCGGCATGCCGGTGAAGTCACTGAGCTCGCAGCCGCTGTTCGACGTGTTCGCCGGCAGGCCCGGCGCGTCCAGGCGAAGATCAGCCGGGAACAGCGACCCCGTCGCCTCGCCCTCCGGGACTCCGCTGTCGAACCGGTTGCGGAGGAAGTCCGTGCCCTCGACGTACGTCGTCGGGTTCGGGGAGATGCGCTCGAGCTCCGAGTTCTCCTCGGTGTACAAGAAGTCGAACTCCTGCACGACCGGCGTATAACCCGCCTCCGTCAGCCTGCCGACGACGTAATCGACCGATGCGTCGTACCCTGGCAGGCCGCTGGCCCGGTTGCCGCCGTTTGCGTCACTCGCTCGCTGCAGCGCCGTGAGGTGCTTGAACAGGTTCTTGATCTTCACTCCCTTGGTGAATTCCGCCAGCTGCTCCTCGCTGGGCGGTGCCGCGTCGGCTGGCACGGCGAGCAGCATCGTGCCGGTCAGCACGCCTGCGGCAACGGCTGCGATGGGATCGTCGGATTGATCGGATGGTCATCCCCTGCTCCTCCTGGACAGAAACTCCATCGGTTCCTCCGGGTTTCGGAGGTAATGCCGGGGACGTTATCTCGCCTGGCGCACCGGGAAGATGACCTCTGACAACCACAACAAGCGAGCGGGTCGTGTGGCGTCAGGCGTCCTGATCAGCGGAAGGGGTGAGGAAGCCCGCTTCAGCACCGAAGCGGGGTGAACTGTTCGTCCACCCCGCTTCAGCGACCACGAAAGACTCTGACTCCTCCTACTCCAGCAGGTGGTCGAGCGCCCGGCCCATCACTGCGTTGCGTTCGTCATCAGTCGAGACGCCCTCCAACCCGAAGCCCAACAGCAGCGAGTGCGGAGTTGCGATGGCGTTGCCGACGGGGAAGCCGGACGCGTCGGTTCGGATGAAGTTGTTGACGTTGGGCGCGCTGTCCTCAGGTCCGGTGATCGCCCAGCCGTCCAGGCCGGTCTCGAACGACGTGCTGGTCCCGTCCGGGAGCGCGATGTCGTCGATGAAGACACCGATGCCCTGTACGGCCCAGTCGCTGGCGTAGGCGATGGAGATCTCGACGGTTTCGCCGGCATACGCCGAGAGGTCGATGCTCCACTGCTGCCAGCCGCTCGAGTTCCCGCTCGCGGCGTTCCAGGCGCCGGTCGTGCCGGTCCCCGTGCACGCGTCGACGCCGTCAAACGTCTGGTAGTGCGCGAGGTGCGGATGCAGCGTGACCCAGCCGGCGGGGCAGCTCTGGCCGGTCGCCGTTGTCGTGTGCCCGTTGGCGTCCGGAAGCGTCGTCCAGTCGTCACCGCCAGGAGTACGCGCCTCCACGAACAGGTGGTCCCACTCCGCCTCGGTGTCGTACGACGTCCAGAACGTCATCGATCCGCCACCGGCCGGAACCGAGATCTCGCGGGTGAGCCTCTTGTACGAGACGTCGGCGATCTGTGAGTAGACGTACTGGGTTCCCGAGTGTGGGTCGAACGGGCCGCCGGGCTTGTCGTACCGCGCCGCGGCCCAGCTGTCGAACTGCTTGAACTGCTCGACCGGCAGGATGCCGCTCGTCGCGAGGAACGACGACCTCCGGAACGTGTTACCCGCGAAGATGGGATCGTCAAGGCCCCACGCAAGGCCCGTGAACGGGTCGTCGACGCCTATCGCGTCGAACGCGGCGCCTCCGACGTGACCGTCGTTGGCCACGGCAACGTAGCCACCCAGGTAGTACTGCATCACGTCGTTCATGGCGTCACCACCGAAGAACGAGCCGAACAAGGGCAGGCAGCGCCGCGGGTCCGTACCCGCGGGAAGCGGGTTGCAGGCGATCTCGCCCTTGGGGTCGTACAACTGGATGCCCACGGCGGCGCTGGTGTACTGCTGGCCGGCGGAGTCGCCTGCGAGGAGCACCTTGCCGCCCTCGTTCATGTACGAGCGGAACTCGAGCAGTTCGTCGAGTGCCAGCCGGTCGGCATTGCCGCCAGCGCGCCCGGCGGTGCGGGTGACCAGGTCGTTTCCGGTCTCCCAAATAACGGCGTCGTAGTGGCTGAGCACTCCGAGGGCGTCCGGGGCAATCCGCCCGGCGGCGTCGATGTCGTAGACGTCGGCGTCCTGACCGTTGGCGGCCAGGGCGTCGGTGTACGTGTCGACGAAGTGCGGGCCGGCCGGATCCTGCACCGGCGAGGCGCCGGTGTAGTCCTCAGCCGCCACGACGAGCACGCGGTTACCACTCTCGGATACGGCCTGGTAGGTGAACGAGTCACTGACCTCGCCGCCACCTTCGAACCAGACCTCGACCGAGTCGCCGGGGTCGGTACCGGTCACCACGCCTCGCATCTGGTGGTAGTAGACCGACGCCGGGTCGTACCTCGACCCGCCCTCCCACTCGGACATGGGTGCTGACTGCGGCGCGCCGCCGTTGATGCTGTACTTTGCCGTCACGGCTCCGAGGCTGCGCTTGGCGATCACGGCGACTGGTTGCGGGTCGCCGTACGACGTGGCGAAGCTCAGCTGGACGCCCGGGTTGCTGCTCTTGTAGGGGTCGTCGCTGTCGACGTAGAACGGCTTGGTCGTGAGCCCAGTGACCGTCTTCGGGTCATCTGGGTCGACCGCCGAGTCGGCCACCGACCTGGCGAACGGTAGGTTGCGCTCGAACTCTGCCTGCACCAGCGCGTCGTCGTCGGGGAATACGAAGCCACAGCCGTCGCACCCCTCGGACAGCTCCGGTGTCCATGCCAATGCGCCGGTCACAGCATGGGCGTAGTCCGTGGTCTCGCCGTTGGTGACGTAGAGGACGTCCGAGCTCAGGCCCGGGTGGAACTCGTCGATGGCAGGGTCGTCCAGGTTGCCGGACATGGCGTAGTAGATCGGGTCGTCCGCGGTGGGGGTGCTGGTCTGCCAGCCCTCGGCGTAGAGCAGCCACTGCCCGGCGGAGTGCCAGTTGACCTGGAACGCGAAGCCGATGCGGTCGAGTAGGCCGACCATCGCCTCGGTCTCCGGCTCCGACATCGGCGCCGGGCCTCGGTAAGTGTCACTGGACTGGATGGACGACGACCCCTCCTCGTCGTAGCCCCAGTGGTTGGGGAAGTTGCGGTTGGGGTCAACGCCGTCGCCGACCTGGGTCTGTCCGTCTCCGTTGTTGTCGCGGAGGTTCTTCCGCCACAGCCGCTCGTGGTCGAACGTGTACTGGTAGCCGTCGGGGTTGGCCACGAGGATGAACCAGAGTTCCGTCGTCAGCAGAAGCCTGCGGATTTCACGGTCGTTGGCCCGCCACCCGTCGATGTAGTGGTTCATCAGCCGCCGGTTGACCTCGGTGGAGATCCATTCACGCGCGTGCTGGGTGGAGCTGTAGAGGACGGCCGGACGCCTGCCGTCCGGTTGTTCTTGAGCGCCCTGGGTCAGCTTGACCGCGATGATCTCGCGACCTTGGCCGGTGTGGCCGAGGACCTCGAGCTTCACCAGCTGCGGGTTGTTGCGCGCCGCGGCGTAGAGCTGGTCGCGGATGCCGCCGGCCTCGTCGTATGAGCGCCAGACGTTGAAACCGCTGGCGGCCTGTTCCGCGGCGAACTCCTGGACGGTCAAGCCCCCCTTGACCCGGGTCAGCTTCAGGTCGACTCCCTTGCCCCG
>DASSDH010000208.1:0-2616 GCA_035697245.1 Jiangellaceae bacterium | reverse complement strand
CACCTTCCGGTCGGCCGACAGCGGCTGGCCGACCTTGCAGTTGTCACGGTAGATGGCCAGCGCCTTGAGGCCGAGCTTCCAGCCCTCGACGTAGGCGTGCTCCACGTCCTCGACGGTGACGTGCTCGGGCATGTTCACCGTGTTGTGGTTGACGATGCCGTTGCCCACGAAGGCGTGTTGGACCGGGACCGAAAGGTCGAACACCTCGCGCTGGCCGGCGTCCTCCACACTCGACACGGGGCTGAAGTGGAGGTTGTCTCGCAGGACCCCAGCGAGCCACTCCGGCAGGTCGACGCCCGGGATCGCTGCCACCCGCTCGAGGGTACGCCGGCTCACGTGCCGGGTGCGTGGGTCGAGAAGGAACGTCAGCCCACGGCGGAGGCTCCAGCCGTTGCGGCCAGACTTGCCCTTCGGGATCGCGTTGTACAGCTCGGGCCCATTGATGCCGGGGATGACGTCCGCCGCGCTCTGCGCGAACGCCCGGGTGGCCACCTTCGCCGCCCGCGCCGCCTTCTCCGGTTCGCAGAACGGCACGAGCTCGACCAACCGCTGTGCCTGCTCCCCAGAGGCGTACACCTCGTCGAAGGACTTCCCGTACTTCGGGTCGAACTTGCTGATGCGACCGTGAACGATCCCGAGGTTAGTCAGGATCGCCTGCAGGTCATCGAGCAGCCTCGGCGCGTCCAGGCAGATCGCCCACTTGGCCATCGCGCCTGTGGTGACATAGGCGTCGAGGGCGAGACCCTGCAGGAAGGCGAGCACCATCGGGCGCGGCGACCGCAGGAGCGCGTCGGGGATCCGCTTCTCGCTCGCGCGACCCCCACAGCCGAGGTAGTCGAGGAACTCGACGATCGTCTTTGACGAGACGACGACGCCTGGGCACTTGCCGGGCTCGCGGGTGATGCGGGTCGCGACGCCGAACTCGCGCCGCCACGCCGCTGCGACCCGCTCGAGGACAGACTCGACCGAGTTGGTGATCACTACGGTGTGCGTGCGCCTGGCGAGGTGGCCCTCGGCTGCGAAGGCGCCGAGCAGGAAGGCCAGTTCCTCGGTCATCTCGCTCGGGATGCGGACGAGCTTCTGGTTTCCATATCGGGTCGAGGGCACAAAGTCATCGAACCTTGCCGGTAGGGCGGACCAGAGGTCGCTCCCGTACTGCTGGGCGACATGGTCGCCGACCTCGAGCTCGGCGAGGGAGCGCCACTGCGGCCCCTGCTTCGTCGCGACCAGCAGGCGGTGGTTCGGAGTCCCGGTCACCGTGTGTCCCGAGCGGAGCGTCACCCGCCGGACGGGACGGACGCCTCCGTAGTAGAAGGCGTCGGTCTTCTGCAGGCCATCGATGGACGCGACCGCGAGGACCTCGTCCCGGAAGGTATCCGCGGCCTCGCCATCGTGGAGGCTGCCGATGCGAAGGAGGCCGTCCGTCGTGGCCACCAGCGTCTCGCCTGTGACGCACTTTGAGATGGCGCCGCTGAGGAACGGCTGGGCCGCGGCCATCATGCGGATGTGGCCCATGTAGTGGATCGGCGAGTCGCCCATGGCGCAGTCGAACACGTCGTAGTGCTCCGAGCGCAGCGCCGGCGCGCCCTGCACCGTGTTGTTCTCAGCCACGTACTCGGTGATCGCTTGCACGTGCTCATCGGCGTACCCGAGGGTCCGCAGGGCCCGCGGCACCGTCTGGTTGACGATCGACATCGACCCGCCGCCGACCAGCTTCTTGGTTTTCACCAAAGCTAGATCAGGCTCAATTCCAGTTGTATCGCAATCCATCAGAAGGCCAATAGTTCCGGTGGGGGCCAAAACACTAGCCTGAGCATTTCTATATCCGTACTCTTGACCAAATTCAATTGCCTCGTCCCAGGCGGTGCGCGCGGCCTCGAACAGGTCGGTTTGAACCAGCGAGGCGTCGATCTCGTCGACCGCGGCGCGGTGCTTGCCCATCACCCGCAGCATCGGCTCGCGGTTCTTGGGGTAGCCAGCGAAGGGCCCGGTCACCTGAGCGATCCGCGCGCTGGTCCGGTAAGCGTGTCCGGTCATGAGCGCGGTGATCGACCCGGCCCAGGCCCGGCCCCCCTCGGAGTCGTAGGCCTTACCCAGGGCCATCAGCAGCGCCCCCAGGTTGGCGTAGCCGAGCCCGAGCTGCCGGAAGTCCTTGGCGTTCTTGGTGATCTTCTCGGTCGGATAGGAGGAGTTGCCGACGATGATCTCCTGGGCCAGGAACACGATCTCGACCGCGTGCCGGAAGGCGGTGACGTCGAATTGGCCATCATTGTCAAGAAACTTGAGCAAATTCAAGCTTGCCAAATTGCAAGCTGAATTATCCAGATGCATATACTCACTGCATGGGTTGGACGCATTAATTCGACCAGATTCTGGCGTCGTATGCCAATCATTTATTGTCGTGTCATATTGCATTCCGGGGTCGGCGCACTCCCAGGCGGCCTGGGCGATCTCGCGCATCAGGTCGCGGGCGGGGAGGGTCTCCATGGCCCGGCCGTCGAGCACGGCCTTGAGGTCGAAGCTGTCGCCGGCCTCATAGGCCCGCATGAAGTCGTCGGTGACCCGGACCGAGTTGTTGGCGTTCTGGTACTGGATGCTGATCGAGTCGCGCCCGTC
>DASSDH010000207.1:0-13316 GCA_035697245.1 Jiangellaceae bacterium | reverse complement strand
CAATGCGTCCGCCGCCGCGTGGTGGGCATTCTTCGTCGCGATCGCCGGACAGGTCATCTGGGCGATTGTCGCAGCCCGAGAAGCGGGACAACCACCGATCGGGGTAGTCCTCGCCGCCGCGGTCAACCTTGGGCTCGGACTGCTCCTGGTAGCGCTGAAGGTGGCCATCTCACACTGACCATCTGGGCAGTCAAATGGTCAACCCGGCGACTTATCTCGCCAAGCACAGTTCGGCCCCAGCCAGTGGGACATCCCGGCTGAGGCCGAACCAGTTCAGACCACCGGTGTCAGCCGGCGGCGCCTTTCAATGCGTCTCCGAGGGCGTTCGCTTCATCGGCAGACATCTCGACGACCAGGCGGCCCCCACCTTCGAGGGGCATCCGCATCACGATGCCGCGACCCTCCTTGGTGACCTCGAGCGGCCCGTCGCCCGTACGCGGCTTCATCGCCGCCATCCGCGCACCCCTTCCTGTTTAGCGCGCACCGGGCCCTGGATCGCCAGGGAACGATCCCGCGTGCATCACGGGCTGCCATTATCCCGTATCGACTGCCCTGTCGGCATGGGCCTCCCGAGATCTTCGTCAGGCCGCGAGGCAGGATGGGTATTCGTGAACGCCCGCTCTGCCCTGTTCGACCTCTACGGCGACCACCTCCGGTCCCGGGGTGGTCGGGCCCCCGTCGCGTCGTTGGTCGCACTGCTCGCGCCGCTCGACATCGCGGCGCCGGCGGTTCGCACGGCGGTATCGCGCATGGTCAAACAGGGGTGGCTGCAGGCCACCCGGATCACCGGCGCATCGGGATATGCCCTCACCGCCCGCGCCGAGAGTCGCCTCGAGGAGGCTGCCGCTCGGATCTATCGCACGCGGACAGCCGATGGCTGGGACGCGCGCTGGCATCTGGTAGTCCCGAACCGGCCTCCCGACCGAGCGGGGCGGGAGCGCCTCAAGGGCGGGCTGGCGTTTCTCGGATACGCGCCGATCGGCGACGGTGCGTGGGTGGCGGCTCGGCCTTCCCCCGAGCTGGACGCCTTGCTCGCAGCCGAGGGCGTGCACGCCGAGCGGTTCGCCGCTGCTCATGAAACCGACGATGCCGACCTGGTCCGACGGGCGTGGGACCTCGACGCCGTGGGTCGTGCCTACCTGCAGTGGCTCACTGCTGCGCAGGTCCTCGTCGACGCGCTTCCGGAACATCCGTCGGACGAGACCGCCTTCGCGGTCCGTAGCCAGTTGGTCCACGAGTGGCGCAAGTTCTTGTTCACCGACCCCGGGCTCCCCAGGGCATTGCTCCCGAGGCTCTGGCCCGGCGACGTCGCCGCCGCCTTCTTCGACGCCCAGGCAGCGCGGCTGCTGCCGGCGAGCGCGCGCTTCGTCGACCATTGCTTGTCCCTCACGGCACGCGGAAATGGAGCCGACAGGTGAGTTCTCCGGTCACCTACAGCGTCGACGACGCCATCGCCACCATCACCCTCGACCGGCCCGAGGCGATGAACAGCCTCGACACCGCGACCAAGGTGGCATTGCGCGACCACGTGCTCCGGGCGGCCGACGACCCCGCGGTGCGGGCCGTCGTGCTCACCGGCTCCGGCCGGGCGTTCTGTGTCGGACAGGACCTCAAGGAGCACGCGTCCGCGCTCACCGCCGGCGCAGGCGATCTAGGGCAGACCGTCCGGGAGCACTACAACCCCATCGCCACCACTCTCGCGACGATGCCGAAACCTGTCATCGCGGCGGTCAATGGCATTGCCGCCGGAGCGGGCGCTGCGTTCGCGTTCGCGTGCGACTTGCGTATCGTCGCCAATACCGCCGGCTTCAACTTGGCATTCGCCGCGATTGGGCTGTCCTGCGACTCCGGGTCGTCCTGGACGCTGCCCCGGCTGGTGGGCTGGGCCCGGGCCCGCGAGCTGTTGCTCCTGCCGCGGACGGTCCGGGCCGAGGAGGCGCTGGCCCTTGGGCTGGCGACCGAGGTCGTCCCGGCCGGTTCTGTCCTCGAGCGCGCCACTGAACTGGCCCGGCAGCTCGCGGCCGGGCCGACACTGGCCTATGCGGCGATCCGCGAGGCGCTCGAGTACTCGGCGGCCCATGGGTTGGTTGAGTCGGTCGCCAACGAAGGCGAGTTGATGCGGCGCACCGGCGCGACGGAGGATCACCGGGCGGCCGTGGCTGCGTTTCTCGCCAAGAGATCCCCGATGTTCGGAGGCACGTGAGCGTCCAGGCAGGCCCGGACGGGCGCCTGCGCTGCCCGTGGGCACTGAGCTCAGTCGAGTACGTCGCGTACCACGACAACGAGTGGGGCCGGCCGGTTCACGACGACACGGGCCTCTACGAGCGGCTGACGCTCGAGGCGTTCCAATCCGGCCTGTCCTGGCTGACGATCCTGCGAAAGCGGGATGGATTTCGCCGCGCGTTTGCGGGTTTCGACCCAGACGTCGTGGCGGAGTTCACCGAAGCTGATGTCGAGCGGCTGCTAGCCGACCCTGGCATCGTGCGGAACCGAGCCAAGATCACGGCCGCCGTGACGAACGCCCGTGCCGTCGTCGCCTTGCGCGAGCGGGACGGCGACGGCGCCCTCGATCGGCTGGTCTGGTCGCATCGGCCCGAGCCGCGTGCCGTGCCGAGGGGGCTAGCCGACCTCCCCGCCACCACCACCGAGTCGACCGCCTTGGCGAAGGACCTCAAGCGGCACGACTTCGTCTTCGTCGGCCCGACGACCGCCTACGCAACGATGCAGGCCGCCGGCCTCGTCGACGATCACCTCGCCGACTGCTTCGCTCGTGGCCAGCCGTCGTTCTCGGAATGACCACGTTCACCAGGCTTGCCCGTACGTCACGAGGCTTGCAGGCCTGGTGATGTACAGGTAGGGGTGGTGAACGTGGTCATTCTGGGCTGGCGTCGAGTCGCCTCGCCAGCCGGCGCAAGGAGAACGCGAACCCGCTCGTGGCCAGCGGGCGGACCAGCGGCCAACCCAGCCGGCCGAGCGCGCCGAACGGCAGGGCGAGATGCTCTTCCCAGACGACCCGGCAGCGGTTGCCGGTAAGCGGCTCGACAGCGAACACCCCGGGACCGCGGACGACCCGTCCGGTATGGAGCACTTCGCAGCGTCGGGGTGGGTCCCATGCCGTTATCGTCATCACGTCGAGGAATCCGACCGGCCCGAGCCCGGTCCACGCCTCGATCCGGCCGCCGACCTGGTGACCGTCGGTCGACCGCACGCGAGTAGCGGGTATCCAATCGCCCTGCCGCTCCCAGTCCGTCAGCACCTGCCACGCCCGTTCCGCGGGGACCGCAACGATCCTGGCGACACGAACGTCAGCGCTCACGGCGTGGCGCCGTCTTCTCCGCCCACGGCAAGCCGGCATTCGAGCTCGCTGATGCGCGCATCACGTTCGGTGAGCTCGCGGCCGAGGCGATTGAGTACGTCATCCACCTGATCCATGCGGTAGCCCCGAAAGCCGACCGCGAAGCGCACCGATTCCAGGTCGTCGGCCGAGATCGGTCCGTCGGGCAGCGACGGTCGGATCAGGTCGGATTCGACTGGGTCCAGGCCGCCACCACGGCCCACCGCGGCCGCGGCCACTGCGAACACGACGACCACCCCGGTGACCACGAAGACGACCAACACGGTAACTCCCTCCAGACCGGCGCTCCGATCGTGTCACGCTGTGCTCGCCACCGGCTTGGAGGGGACCTGTGACGCTTCGTCTGGGCAGCCGTGCCTTCGGGCCCCATGAGCTTGCTGTCATGGCGATCGTCAACCGGACGCCAGACTCGTTCTACGACCGGGGCGCGACCTTCGCCCTCCCCGCCGCACTCGACCGGATCGACCAGGTCGTCTCCGAAGGCGCGGACATCGTCGACGTGGGCGGGGTCAAGGCCGGCCACGGCAAAGCGGTGAGCGCTGAAGATGAGATCGAGCGGACAGTCTCGCTGGTCGAGGGCACCCGACGGCGACATCCCGACCTGGTGATCAGCGTCGACACCTACCGCGCCGAAGTTGCCGATGCCGTATGCGCAGCCGGGGCGGACATCGTCAACGACACCTGGGCCGGTGCCGACCCCGGCGTCGCGGACGTCGCTGCGCGGCGTGGTGCCGGGCTGGTGTGCAGCCATGTGGGCGGTCAGGCACCCCGCACGGATCCACATCGGGTGGCATACGACGACGTCGTCGCCGACGTCATCACGAAGACGACGGCGCTCGCCGAGCGAGCAGTCGCGATCGGAGTGCGTCGCGACGGCATCCTGATCGACCCTACGCACGACTTCGGCAAGAACACGTGGCACTCGCTGCAGCTGACCCGCAGCCTGGACGAGCTCGTCGGGACCGGTTGGCCGGTGTTGGTCAGCATGTCGCGTAAGGATTTCGTCGGCGAGACCCTGAACATCCCGGTCGAGGAGCGGTTGCCCGGCACTCTCGCGGCGACGGCGGTCGCAGCCTGGTTGGGAGTGCGGGTGTTCCGGGCGCACGACGTGATAGCGACTCGGCAGGTCCTGGACATGGTCGCCGCCATTCGCGGGAGCATGCCGCCGCGAGCCCCGCGCCGAGGCTTGGCGTAGGCCCAGTTCAGCCCGCCTTGGTTCAGCCGGCTTGGTTCACCCGGACGATGAAGTCGGTCGCCGCATCGACGTCGTCAGTAACGGTGAGAAGGTCGAGATCGACGGCGGCGATCTTCTTCTCCGCAGCAACGGTGTCCTGCAGCCACACGAGCAGACCACGCCAGTACTCCGAGTCCATCAGCACGATCGGAAACTGGGTGACCTTGCCGGTCTGTACCAGCGTGAGCGCCTCGAACAACTCGTCCAAGGTGCCGAATCCACCAGGAAAGACCACAAATCCCTGCGCGTACTTGACGAACATCGTCTTGCGGACGAAGAAGTAGCGAAAGTTGATCCCCAGGTCGACGTACGGGTTGAGGCCCTGCTCGAACGGCAGCTCGATGCCAAGTCCGACGGAGACGCCGCCGGCTTCGGTGGCGCCCTTGTTGGCCGCTTCCATGATTCCAGGGCCGCCGCCGGTGATCACGCCGTATCCGGCGCCCACCAAGGCGCTGCCCAGCCGGACCGCCGTTTGATACAGCGGGTCGTCGGCCGCCGTCCGGGCCGACCCGAACACGCTGATCGCGGCGCCCAGCTCGGCCAGCGACCCGAAGCCTTCGATGAACTCGGACTGGATGCGCATGACTCGCCACGGGTCGGCATGGACCCAGTCGGTGCCGCCGCGGCTTTCCAGCAGCCGCTGGTCGGTGGTGCTCACCTCGACCTGCGAGCGACGCAGGGTGACCGGACCGCGGTGTCGTTCGCTCGGTCGTTCCGAACTGCGGGGACTCACGGTCGTCAGGCTAGCCACGACCCGGATCGTGTGCTCCGGTGAGCCACCCCCGCATGCACCGCTCGCACCGGTCGATTTCGGCGACGTCGACCCGTTCGTCGTCGGCGTGGGCGAGGTTCGGGTCGCCGGGCCCGTAGTTGACGGCCGGGACGCCCAGCGCGGTGAATCGTGCCACGTCGGTCCAGCCGTACTTGGCCCGTGGCTCGGCGCCGACCGCAGCGATGAACGCCGCCGCCGCCGGATGTGTCAAACCCGGCATTGCCCCCGGTGCACTGTCCACCATGGTCACCTCATAGCCGTCGAAGAGCTCCCGCACGAGCTTCTCGGCCTCGTCTTCGTCGCGACTCGGCGCGAACCGGTAATTGACCGTGACGACACAGGTGTCTGGAATGACGTTCCCGGCGATCCCGCCACGGATGTCGACGGCGTTCATCGCCTCTCGATAGGCCAAGCCGTCAACGTCGACCTCCGTGGGTAGGTAGGACCGCAACCGGTCGAGGACTCCCCCTGCCGCATGCACGGCGTTGCTGCCCATCCAAGGCCGGGCGCTGTGCGCCGCACGTCCGCGGACCGTGATCTCGGCCCGCATGGTGCCGTTGCACCCTGCCTCGACCTGCGCTGCCGTCGGCTCCATCAGTACCGCGAAGTCACCGGCCAACCACTCCGCGTTCTCGCGGACGACGCGGGCCAGCCCGCTGCGAGCGGCCTCGACCTCTTCGTGGTCGTAGAACACATACGTCACATCCCGGATCGGTCGGTCGACATGGGCCGCGAGCCGGAGTGCGACGGCAACGCCGCCTTTCATGTCGACGGTTCCACGTCCCCACAGCATGTCGCCGTCTCGGCGCGTCGGCAGGTTCTTCGCGATGGGAACGGTGTCGAGGTGACCGGCGATGACCACCCGCTCGGCGCGGCCAACCTCTGTGCGGGCGACGATCGTGTCACCGTTGCGCTCCACATGCAGGTGCTGGAGTGGACGAAGAGCGGCTTCGATTGCGTCGGCAATCGCCCTCTCACTGCCGCTCACCGATGGGATGTCGCAGATCTGCGCCGTGATGTCTGGTCCGGGCAGGTCGAGATCGAGTCGTGCGGCCACGATCGTCGACCCTACTGAACCGCTGCGATGTCACTCGTCGTTGAACGCGCAGAACTCGTTGCCCTCAGGATCGGCGAGCACATGCCAGACGATGTCGTCATCCGGCTCGCGCAGTATCCGGGCGCCGGCTGCCACCAGCGCATACACGTCGGGAGCAACGACGTCCCAGTGGATCCTGTTCTTGGCCGACTTCGGCTCCGGCACGGCCGCAAAGCACAGGTACTCGAACGGCATCGACCCGGAGAGCGCGTTGTCCTCGCGCTGCAGGCCCATCACCTCTGCCCACCAAGCCGACATGGCGTCCGCATCGGCGCAATCGACGACGACCTCGTAGAGCCGCCCGGGTAGCGACGGGCGGCCCTCCCGTACGAAGGCGCAGAACTCGCCACCCTCGACATCGGTCATGACCCACCAGGTGCGGTCATCTCCTGGTGGTCGGATAATGGTGGCACCAAGCCCGCCGAGCCCATCCAGGTCGCCGACCTCGACGTCGAGATGAACTCGGTGTTTGACCGACTTGGGCTCCGGCACCGCATCGACCCATACCTGCTGGTATCGCTCAGTGCCGTCCAGTCGGAGGCTTCCGTCGCTCTCGTCGGCTGGGCTCAAGCCGAGCACCGACGCCCAGAATCCGCCGAGTCGGATCGGGTTGTGGGCGTCCATGCACAGCGCCCGCCAGCTGGCCAGTGCCATGGGCAGCAGCCTACGTCGCGCTGACAGTGCAGCTAGGCTTCCACGCGTGTCTGAGAGTCCAGCCAGGTCGGCCTGGGGACTCGGCCTCGTCACCACGGATACCGGTGGGACGATCCTCGACGCCTGGTACCCGTCACCGGCGCTCGGCGCTCCGCTGTCCGACGACCCAGCCAGCTATGAGCTGGCACAGCTCGTGGGCGACGACGAGGACCGCGGCATCCACCAGCGAGTGACGCGCACCGTCATCGATCTCGACTCCCCCCCGATTGATGCAGCAGACGCGTACCTGCGCCTGCACCTGCTCTCGCACCGGCTGGTCCGCCCGCATGGAGTCGACCTCACCGGCGTGTTCGGGGTACTGGCGACGGTGGTGTGGACGAACTGGGGACCCTGCGCGGTCGAGGAGTTCGAGCAGACCCGGGCCCGATTGCGCCGTCGCGGCCGGGTAGACGTGTTCGGCGTCGACAAGTTCCCTAGGATGACCGACTACGTCGTGCCGTTAGGGGTGCGTATCGCCGACGCGGGCCGGGTTCGCCTCGGTGCACATCTCGCCCCCGGCACGGTCGTCATGCACCAGGGCTTCGTGAACTTCAACGCGGGCACGCTCGGCGCCTCGATGGTGGAGGGACGCATCTCCGCCGGAGTCGTCGTCGGCGACGGCTCCGACATCGGCGGTGGGTCGTCCATCATGGGGACGCTGTCCGGCGGTGGGAGCGAGGTGATCTCCGTCGGCCGGAACTGCCTTCTGGGCGCCAACGCCGGGATCGGGATCTCGCTGGGCGACGGCTGCGTGGTGGAGGCCGGCTGCTACGTCACCGCGGGCACGAAGGTGAGCCTTCCCGACGGGCGGGTGGTCAAGGCCCGTGAGCTCTCCGGGCAGAGCGGTCTGCTGTTCTGGCGCAACAGCGTCACGGGAGCGGTCGAGGCCCGGGCTCGGGCCGGAGACTGGGGTGGGCTCAACGTCGCATTGCACGCGACCTGACCATGCCAACCCGGCTGTTGGGAACGCCCGTCATTGCGCGGGACGTTTCTACGAAGACGATGACCCGGTTTCGCCGCGC
Source organism: Jiangellaceae bacterium (assembly GCA_035697245.1). GTDB lineage: Bacteria > Actinomycetota > Actinomycetes > Jiangellales > Jiangellaceae > JACVRX01. Next base: position 5,144 of record DASSDH010000207.1, on the reverse strand, counting down.
TCTGGTGGCCGTTCTCCTTCTCGCGCTGCTTGGCGCCGGTGGAACGGCCCTGTTGGTGTGGTGGCTCAACGGTGGTGTCGGTCCGGTCGTGCTACGAGAGACGTGCGCGGCCACTGTCGACGGCCAGACAGCTCGGCTCACTCCCGAGCAGGCCGTCAATGCCGCGACGATCGCCGCCGTCGCAGAGCGGCGAGCGCTGCCCGCGCGGGCGGTAACGATCGCGCTGGCGGCGGCGTATCAGGAGTCGGAGCTGTACAACCTCGACTACGGCGACCGGGACTCGCTCGGGCTGTTCCAGCAGCGGCCGTCCCAGGGGTGGGGCACGGCCGAGCAGATCATGGATCCGGTGTACGCGAGCGACCGGTTCTACGACGCGCTGGTGCGAATCGACGAGTACCGGAATCTGGACGTCGGTGTTGCGGCACAGCAGGTCCAGCGCAGCGCCTATCCCGACGCCTACGCCGACCACGAGGCCAAGGCGCGAGTCCTGGCCTCGGCACTGTCCGGTCACTCCGCGGCCACGCTGAGCTGCTCATTGCGGCCGGCCGACGTCGAGGTGCAGGCTCTTGGTCCGGACGGGCTGACGATTCGGGCCCAAACGGTGCTCGACGAGCTCAGCCTGGCCTTCGACGGGCTCGAGATCGGTGGCTACCAGGCCGGCGGCGTCGAGTCCGGCCACATCGACGGCTCGGCTCACTATGACGGGCGAGCGCTCGACATCTTCTTCCGCTCCCACACCGATCCAGAGGTCAAGCGATCGGGCTGGGTGGTCGCGCACTGGCTCGCCGCGAACGCCGATCGGCTGGGCGTGGCGACAGTCATCTACGACGCGCGGATCTGGACTGCTCGCCGGTCAGCCGAAGGCTGGCGCCCTTACACACACCCGTCTGGCGACACGGCCAACCCAACCCTGCAGCACCTCGACCACATCCACGTCGACGTCGCCCGCGGTGGCTGAGAATGACCACGTTCACCACCCCTGCCTATTCATCACGAGGCTTGCATGCCTGGTGATGTATAGGGACGCATGGTGAACGTGGTCATTTGGAAAGCGGCGAGCCTCGCCGAGGGTGGTGACGATCTAGCCTGTGGCCATGTCCAGGCGGTGGGCTCCGCTGATCGCGTCGGCGGCCATGCTCGCGGCCGGCGTGGCCTACGTCGTTCTGTGGGCGAGCGGGCCAGCGGACTGCACGGCGGTCGATGTCCGTGCGGAGAGTTGGCAGCCTGACGGCGTCGTCGTCGACGTGATCGACGAGTGTCCGATGCGTCCGGGTGATCTGGTCACCGAGGTCGACGGCCGTCCCCTCACGACCGTCCCGCTGGCCGAAACATGGGTCGTCGGCGAAACGCTCGAATACACGGTCGTCCGCGGCGGCCGCGAGTTGACCATCCCTGTCACCCTGCGCCAGCCGGACGTCGCCGACAGGCTCGCACCGGCCTGGTCGACGCTGCTGTTCGTCGTATCGCTGCTCGTCCTGTCCGGATACGTGGCGTGGCGCAAGCCTGGCCCGCCGACCAATGCGCTGCTGATCCTCGGCTCCGGGCTGGCCGCGAGCACCCTGCCGACGTTGCTCGGACTGCCGGTGGTCGGCCTGTTCAAACCGTCGGAGCACTGGCTGTACCTGCTGCTGACGCAGGCGGTCTACATCACGGCCTGGGCAGCCTGTCTCACGTTCGCATTACTGTTTCCACGACCGCGCCTGGACCTACGCAACCGATGGGCACGGGCGGCGCTGTTCGCGGCGCCGGTCTGGATCACGGCCGGCTGGGCCGCGGCAGCCGCCGCCAGCAGCGACAACCTGCTCGAGTGGACCGGCATGCTGATCGCGGGCGGCGCTGTCGTCATCATCGTGACCCAACTCGCCATCGTCGCGATCTCGGTGAGCCAGCTGCGCCGCGCCGCCGACGCGCTGGAGCGCCAGCAGATGCGCTGGCTCACCGGCGGCGCCGTGCTGGCGCTCTCCGTCGGCCTGGCCGGCTGGCTCATCCCGCAGGTCCTGCTCGGCGAGGGCCTGCCGACGGCGTGGATCGGGCTGGCTGGGCTTCCCTTCGTCTTCGGACTTGGTGTTGCGCTGCTGCGCTTCCGCCTGTTCGACCTCGACGTCATACTCAACCGGGGCTTGGTCTACGGACTGCTCACCGTCAGCGTCGTGACCGTCTACCTCGTCATCGTCACCGCGGTCGCGGGCGTCATGCGTGGCTCGTCGACAACACCGGCCGCGGTCGTGGCGACCGCCGTCATCGCCGTTGCGATCAATCCCTTGCGGATGCTGCTCCAGCGGGGTGTGGACCGGATGATGTACGGCGACCGTCGCGACCCGTACTCGGCGCTGAGCCGACTCGGCCGAAGGCTCGACGACGCCGGCGATGGCGACCAGCTGCTTCCTGCCGTGGCTGAGGACATCGCCGACGCACTTCGGGTGCCCTACGTGAAGATCGAGCTCGAGCCATCTGGCCGGCCGGTTGAGGCGGGCACTAGACCCGCGTGGCTCACCGACGATCGCCTGCTCGAGCGGCCGCTCGTGGACCGCGGTGAACGCATCGGACGGTTGTTGGTGGCACAACGAGCGCCGACGGAGGCGTTCACCCGGGCCGACCAGCGGCTGCTCGACGACCTGGTCCGACGGGTTAGCGCGGCAGCACGTGAACTGATACTTCGCGTCGACCTTCAACGTTCCCGGGAACGGCTGGTGCTGGCCCGCGAAGAGGAACGACGTCGGCTCCGGCGGGCACTCCATGACGAGGTAGGCCCGGCCATTGCCGGACTCGGCCTGCGTACGGAGGCGGCCCGACGACTGGTCGAGACCGATCCGCCGAGTGCGTCTGCCGCGCTGGTCGCGGTGAGGGACGGCACGCAGGGCCTGGTCGCCGACATCCGGCGGCTCGCGTACGACCTGCGACCGCCTGCACTGGACGAGCTCGGCCTGGCCGGCGCGCTCCGACAGCACGCCGACAGTGTGGATGGCCCAAGGATCACGGTCGCTTCGAGTGACGAGCTCGGCGAGTTGCCCGCGGCGGTCGAGGCTGCGGCGTACCGCATCGCGGTCGAGGCAGTGACCAACGCCGCACGGCATGCCGACGCCGACGCGTGCTCAGTCCGGCTCGACGCGGAAGACGGTTGGCTCGAGGTTCGGGTCGTCGACGACGGCCGTGGCCTGCCCGCCGACGTTCAGGCGGGCGTCGGCATCTCGGCGATGCGGGAGCGGGCCGCGGAGCTCGGAGGCAGCTTGCGGATCGAATCGCGAGCTGGTGGTGGCACCATCGTCGTCGCATCGCTGCCGCTCGGAGAGGACGTCGCATGACGCGAGTCGTCATCGCCGACGATCACCCGGTGTTTCTGGAGGGGCTGCAGGCCTTGTTGGCCAGTGCGTCGGATATCGAGGTCGTCGGCCGGGCCGAGACCGGCCCGCAGGCCGTCGACACCGTTATCAGGTCGCAGCCGGCCGTCGTGATCCTCGATCTCAACATGCCGGGCCCGGGCGGCATCGCGACGATCCGCGAGATCGGCGACCGAGCACCGTCGGCGCGAGTCCTGGTACTGACGATGTACGACGACGACGCGCTGGTATTCGAGGCAATGCGCGCTGGGGCATTCGGCTACCTGCTCAAAGGCGCAGACCCGGAGGAGGTGATCCACGCCGTGCAGGCCGTTGCGCGGGGCGAGGCTGTCTTCGGCGCTGCTCTGGCCCGCCGGCTGTCGCAGTGGTTCGCCCATGCTGCCCCACCGGATCCGTTCGAACAGCTCACCCCGCGCGAGCACGAGGTGCTGGAGCTGCTCGCCCGCGGCGTGCGCAACGCTGCCATCGCAGAGCGCCTCGGCATCACTCTCAAGACGGTGCGGAACCTGGTGTCCAGCGTGCTGACCAAGCTGCAAGTTCCCGACCGCGAGGCAGCGAAGCAGCGAGCGCGAGAGGCCGGGCTCGGCCGAAGGCCGGGAAGTCCTCCCGACCGAGGTGGAACATCGGCAGGTTGATCAGTGGCAACCCCCGTTCGCGTACCACTACTCCGGCGGGTGGCGCAGGAACGCAATCACTGCAGCCACTCGCCGGTGCACCGGCTCTTCGCCGAGCCCGAGTTTGCCGAAGATTGAGTTGACATGTTTCTCGACAGTAGACGAGGACAGGTGCAGTGCCTGCTCGATGCCGGCGTTGGTCTTGCCTTGTGCCATCTCCCGGAGGACGTCCAGTTCGCGCGTAGTCAGTGCAGCAAGAGAAGATCGTGCAGCACGAGTACGCCTGCCAACCAGACCCTCGACGACGACGGGGTCGATGACTGATCCGCCCCGGGCGACTTCCCGCAAGGCACGGATGAGGTCCTCGACGTCGCCGAGCCGGTCCTTGAGCAGGTAGGCAAGCCCACTGGTGCCGTCTCGAAGCAGCGCAAAAGGCGTATACCTCGTCGGTGTGCTGGGACAGCACGACGACGCCGATCCCCGGGTGGTCGCGCCGGATGGCATGGGCGGCCTCGATGCCTTCCATGTGGTGACCGGGCGGCATCCGGATATCGGTCAGTACGGCCTGCGGGGCGAACCGCCGGACCGCGTCGCGCAGCTCCTCCGCGTTCCCCACGGCAGCGACGACATCGATCTCCCCGGAATCCTCGAGCAACCGACGGGTGCCCTCACGGACGAGGTAGTTGTCCTCGGCGAGTACTACGCGTAACCGGTCAGCCATCCGATGCTCCGACCGGCAGCTCAGCAGAGACGCTGGTGCCCTCACCGGGTCGGCCGTCGACCCGCAAATGTCCTCCGACCGCCTCTACCCGGTCGCGCAGGTTGGTCAGGCCTTGTCCGTTCCCATTGGTCGTGCTGAGGCCGGTGCCGTCGTCATGGACCAGCAGCGAGAGCTCGCCGTTCAGCGCGGACATCTGCACGAGGGCTCGCTCCGCTCTCGCGTGCTTGATGACGTTGGTCAGTGCTTCGCAGATCACGAAGTACGCCGCTGCCTCGACATCGGCGTCGAGTCGCCGACTCCGTAGCGCTTCGTCAGCACGAACCGTGACGTCGAGCGGGAGCCGACCTGCCCGCGCCTCGACCGCCGCCACCAGGCCGCCGTCGCTGAGTACCGGTGGGTGAATACCGTGTGCCAGTTCGCGCAGATCGGCGAGCAGCTCGCCGGCGTCGGCTTGTAGCTCGGCCAGCAACA
>DASSDH010000206.1:0-3740 GCA_035697245.1 Jiangellaceae bacterium | reverse complement strand
TTCATAGCCTTGCTCGCGGGCGGGAGCGAGTACGGGTATGACCTGAAGCGTTCCTTGGAGCAGGAGTTCGGCTCACTGCTCCCCGCGCTCAACAGCGGGCAGATTTACTCCACCCTGGCCCGGTTGGAACGCGATGGCCTGGTGGAGAGCACGAGCGTTGCCGACGACAACCGCGGCAAGAAGGTCTACCGGCTCACCGGCGCCGGCCGAGAGGTGCTCGAGGCTTGGATCGGGGTGCCGGTGCCCGGGGCTCGTCTCAAGGACGAGTTCTTCATCAAGTTCGTCATCGCTACCTCGACCGGTCTCGCTGACCCGATCACCCTGATCGAGCTCCAGCGCGGCGAGTACCTCCAGGCCCTGCGCGACCTCGACAGTCGACTTGCCGCGAACGGGCACGGTCCGACGGCCGAGCTGCTGGTCGAGGGGGCGGTGCTGCACCTCAGGGCCGACCTGGAATGGCTCGACCTGATCGAGCAGCGACTGGCGTCGGGAAGGAAACCGGCATGACCGCACTCCTCGAGACCCGCGGCCTTGTCAAGACCTACGACACCGGCGGCCCGCCGGTCGTCGCGCTCGACGGCGTGGATCTGAGGATCCAGCGCGGTGAGTTCGTCGCCGTCATGGGCCCGAGCGGCTGCGGGACGTCGACTTTGCTCAACCTCCTGGCCGGCCTGGACCGACCTACCGCGGGCGAGGTCTGGCTTGATGGTGACCGGATCGACCAGTTGAACGAGACGGCGTTGGCGAAGCTCCGGCGACGGCGGCTCGGCTTCGTGTTCCAGTTCTTCAATCTGCTGCCCACCCTTTCGGCGCGGGAGAATGTCGAGCTGCCCCTGCTGCTCACAGGCCGTCGGCGGGCCGATGCCCGGCGTACGGCGGTCCGCTTGCTCGAGGACTTGGGCATCGGCGGCAAGGAGGACGCCGCGCCCGTCCGTCTGTCCGGAGGAGAGCAGCAGCGGGTCGCCCTCGCCCGGGCGCTGGCCAACCAGCCCGATCTCGTCGTCGGCGACGAACCGACCGGCAGCCTCGACTCCACGTCTGCCCGGGAGGTACTCGCGCTGCTGCGCGGGGCGCACACTCGTGGTCAGACCTTGCTTCTGGCCACCCATGACGCCCGGGTCGCGGCGGCCGCCGACCGTGTGGTCTCGATGCGGGACGGTCGTGTCTCCGACGACCGCGAGCTGGATCAGGCCAGGCCCGTGAGCCTTCCGTTCGACCTGGACCAGCCACGATGACGAGGACTCTCGTCCGGCTTGCGTTCTCGGGGATCCGCTCTCGAATTCTCGCAAGCACCCTCACCGTGCTGCTGGCCGACACGGCTGCGGCCACCGTCGTGCTCGCACTCGAGGTCGGTGACACCGGCCGCGATCCGTGGGAGCGGACGTTTGCCGCAGCCCACGGCGCGCACGTCCTCGCCAACGTGCCCACCGAGGAAATGGCGCGGTCACTCAGGGTCCCTCGACGGCGTCACGGAATCGGATCAGCCGGTGCCCCAAGCCGTCGTAGAGGTCGAGGTCGGGAACGGCACCGAACCGCTCCTGCTCTGGGGCAGCTCGGGTCGCCCGCGCGTGAATGCACCCGTTCGGACCGCCGGGACGGCTTCGCCTTCCGACGGCATCGTGCTCGAGAGAAGCTTCGCCGCGGCGCTCGGGCTCGACGTGGGCGCGCAGCTGCGCCTGACGGGATCGGCGGGCGACGTCACCCTGTCGATGGTCGGGACGGCGATCTTGCCCAGTCAGGCCCGGTACCCGCGGTCGAACCCCGGCGTCGCCTGGGTCAGTCTGCCGACGCTCGAACAGCTGCAACCGGACCGGGACCAGTGGACCTGGGTGCAGGCCCTACGACTCGCGGACCCGGCTTCGGCGGGCGCCGTAGCCGACTCCGTGCTGGTCGGCTCCCCGGCCAGGAACGTCTACCTACAGACGTGGGAGGACCAGCGCGATCTCGCGCTGCAGGAAGCCGCCCCACTGCAGCTGATCCTCACGATGTACACCGTGGTGCTGCTCGCCGTGGCCTTCGCCGTGGTGGCTGTCCTTGTCGGCGCCCGTGCGCTCGAGCAGAGCCGGGAGATCGGGTTGCTCAAGGCAGTGGGCTTGACGCCGCGCCAGGTGGCCGCGGTCTTCGTGATCGAGTCGGTGGCCCTGGGACTGCTCGCCGCGGTCCTCGGCTTCGTTGCCGGGGCCCTGCTCGCGCCCCGGCTCGCCGGTGCAACGGCACAGGCCACGCTGGGGTCCCCCAGCGTGGCCGCCGACCCGTCACACCTGCTCCTAGCCGCCGTCCTGGTGGTGGCCGTTCTCGTTCTCTCCGCCTGGATGTCCAGCCGTCGGAGAACCCGGTTCTCGGTGGTGCACGCCCTCCAGGCCGGTCGGTCGGCACCGCCGACGGGTTCCCTGACCTCCGCTCTGATGAGTCGGGTGCCCATGACCGCGCCGGTCGTGGTCGGAACACGCACGTTGTTGGCCGCACGGAGCCGAGCGTTGCTGGTGATGGCTGCGATCACCCTCACCGGCTCGGCCTTCGTGTTCGCACTGTCGATGCAGGCGACGCTCGACGATGGGCCGGCCAGGGAAGTGAGCGATGTCCCCGTAGAGCTGCCCGTCCTCGTCTACACCCTCGACGGTGTCCTGCTCCTGATCGCCACCACCGCGCTGCTGGCCATCGCGCTGCTCTCGTTGCGGGAGCGTCTGCGGGACTTCGGGGTGCTGAAGGCGATCGGGCTGACTCCCCGGCAGGTCGCCTCGAGTCTCGTGGCACCGTACGCCGCCCTGGCTGTCCTCGCCGGTGTGTTGTCAGTGTCGCTGGGCATCGCTCTGTACGTCGCGGCGTACCGGGTAGCCGGTGGCGACGGTGACCCCACCATCGCGCCCTGGCCGTGGCTGCTGCTCGTCCCGGTCGGCACCGTGCTCATGGTGGTGGCCGCAACGAGCGTGCCAGCCCGGATTGTCACTCGTGTCCCAACCGTCGAGGTACTGAGGTATGAGTAATACCTGCTCAGCGATCCGGAACCAGCTTGTGGGCGGACGACTCACCGCCGACTTCCAGGCGAGGTGCCGTTACGGAAAGCTGACCACGAAGCTCGGGACCCCGATCGCGTCCGTGGTGGCCGGAGCCCCCGTGTCATTGACAACATGGTCGATCGTGCCGGCGCTCAGGTTGACCGTCAGCAGGTGGTGCATCTCGATGCCCGGAGTCTCCGGCACCTCGAACCCGCGAGTGGCGTGGATCGTCGGGTTGACGTTGAAGAACACGTAGCTGCCCCCGCCCCACAGCTCGTGGCGCCTGACCGAGTCGGCCACCTTGTAGGCGGCCCAGCCGAGGACGCCGTTGTGCTGGTAGGCGGCCTGGTTGGGCGGGTCGTACGGCAGTTCGTTCTGGAAGAGGATCGTCGTTCCGTTCTCGCCGTTCCAGATGGTGTTGTACTTCTGGTAGTGCTCGACGAACAGGCCGGTGGCGGTCACGTTGTCACCATTGACGATGACGCCCGTGTCGGCGGTGTTGACCTCCCAGCCGAACGAACCGTCGACACCGTGGTCGGCGCGCCATGCCCAGATGTGATCGAGCAGGACGTTGTCGCTGTTGACCTCCAGGCTGACGGTGGCTTTGCCGACGTGCGGCCCGCCGATGCGGAAGAACACGTCGTGCAGCGTGGTCGGGTCGGATGGGTCGCTCTTCTTCGCGTGCGGGGTGCCGACCTGCAGAAGCACCGGCGAGTCCACCGTCCCGGCGTCGATCATGAGGCC
>DASSDH010000205.1:0-33599 GCA_035697245.1 Jiangellaceae bacterium | reverse complement strand
CCGATGATTCACCACCACCGCCAACCGGCCCACCTCCGCCGACCGCAACAACCCCCAACACGCCGACTCATCCAACTCCACAACCAAACCCGCCGACTCGCTACCCATGAGCCGAACCTCGTACACGCGTGCACCGGAAGGCAGAGTCGAAGGTCCCGAAATCGGTGGGCCGCATGACCGGGATCGACCGACGGACCTGCTAAGCCTTCACCGCAGCGGCGATGTCGTCATAGGCGCCGAGCAACCGGTCGAGATTGGTCACGGTGAGGATTCGGCGCAGTTGTGGGCTCGGGCGGGCCAGCCGAAGCCACCCATCAGCCATGCCGGCCCGGCGGTGCACGGAAACGAACATCCCCAGCCCGGACGAGTCGCAGAAGCCGACCGCGCTGAGGTCCAGCACCAGCTTGGACCGGCCCAACCGCAACTGGGTCCTCAGCAGTTCTTGCAACGGCTGGTAACTCTGGAAGTCGATCTCGCCGGAGGCGACCACGACCGTGTACTCGCGCGTGACGTCTGCGACCCGGGCGGTGACCCGGGCTCCGGTGTGCGGGGACAACTCACTGGAGAACGCACTTCTGTTCGAGGCTTCACTCATGGCTGGGTCCGTTCCGCTGCCTTCTCCGACCATTCGACGAGCATGATCGTTGCGTCGTCGGTCGGGAGGCCGCCTTGGTGCTGCATGACGCTGTGCGCGAGGCGACGCAAGTTCTCTGGCGCCGGCAGTTCGTCGACCGCACTCCGCTCGGCGAGGTCGACCAGGTGATCGGTGCCGAAGAGCTCGCCGGCATCGTCACGCGCCTCGGTCACACCGTCGGTGTAGAGCAGCAAGCGGTCGCCGGGCTCCAGGGATTCCTCTGCTATCTCGATGGCGCTGTCGTCCAGTCCGAGCGGCATCCGCCGCCCGCCGGTGAGCGCCCGTACCGCCCTGCCGTGCCGCAACAACAGCGGCGCCGGATGGCCGGCGTTGATGTAGCGGAGCCGGCCGGTGTCCATTTCCAGCTCGCCGAGGACGGCGGTGACGAACCGCTGGTCGGCGAAATGCTCGACGAGGGCCGCGTCGGCTGCCCGGCCGATCGCGAACAACCCCTTGTTCTCTCGCCGGGCGGTCCGCATGGCAGCCATCGCCACGACGCAGGTCAGGCCGGCTCGCATTCCACGGCCCATGGCGTCGAGAACCATGAACTGGGCGAGCGGCCCGTCCACGGCATAGTCGTACGCATCGCCCCCGACGTCGTAGCTCGGCTCGAGTACGGCACTGATCACCAGGCGGTGGCAACTGAACGTCAAGGGCGGCAGCGATGCCAAGAGGAGCTCGGCGGCCGCGGTCATCGGTTGGGTCCTGCGGACCTGTTCCAGCGTGTCGCCATAGGGCAGCTTCACCGTGAGCAAGTGCCCGACGAGCCCGACCAGCGCTTCGCAGAACTCGCGCAGGTCAGCGAGATCCGGTGGCACCTCGTGCAGGACTACTTCCGCGACACCGAGCCGCTCCGAGCCGTCGATCATCGGAACCCACAACCGGTCGGGCCGAGCCGCCTCGCCGGCCGCCATCGTCCGCACCGATGCAAATGCTCGGCCCGCGAGTGTTCCGTCGACGGACAACGGATCCGCCGTCGGCTTGCCTCGTTCGGTCAGTGGCCAGAGCCGGTGCTGCTCGTAGTCGACCAGATAGACCGTGATCTCGAGTCCCAGCCGACTCACCGCGGCGTTGATCTCCGCTGGGAGTTCGTCCGGCTGGCACAAGTGGGCGCGCTGAAGCATGTCGACGAGTGCGGCATGTCGTGGCGCTTCCGGCCAGTCCATTCTGTCCCCGTACCCTCGACTCAGTTCGGTTATTCCCGCATGATCGATGACCGAAACGGTGAGATGCTGCCAGCTCTGACAGATAGCGAGGGTCCGACCGTGAGCGAGACACAGGACGTTCAAGGCGGGGGCGCCGACCGGGAACCACAGCCGTCGCTGACCGTGACCGACAACCGGACCGGACGCACGTACGAGCTGCCTCTCGAGGACGGCGCCATCCAAGCCAGCGAGCTGAAGAAGATCAAGCTGGACGACGACGATCCCGGCCTCGCCAGCTTCGACCCCGGGTTCGTCAATACGGCCTCGTGCCGCAGCGCCATCACGTTCCTCGACGGCGACAAGGGACAACTCTCGTATCGGGGATACCCGATCGAGCAGCTGGCGGAACAATCGACCTACCTGGAGGTGACCTACCTGCTGATCCACGGCGAACTTCCCACGCCGCAGCAATATGAGCAGTGGGTCTACGACATCACCAACCACACGTTCGTCCACGAGAACATCAAGCAGTTCATGATGGGCTTCCGTTACACCGCGCACCCGATGGGCATGCTGCTCGCATCCATCGGCGCGCTGTCGACGTTCTACCCGGAGTCCTCGAAGCTGGACGACGACGACGTCGTCCAGCGCCAGATCGTCCGGCTCGTCGCCAAGGTCGCCACGCTCGCGGCGTTCAGCTATCGGCATTCACAAGGTCTGCCGTACGTCTACCCGGACAACCAGTTGTCCTTCGTCGGCAACTTCATGTCGATGATGTGGAAGATGTCTGAGCACGACTACGAGGTCGATCCCCGCGTCGAGCGGGCTATCGACGTGCTGTGGATCTTGCATGCCGACCACGAGCAGAACTGTTCTACGAACGCGGTGCGCGCCGTCGGGTCGTCCCGAGTGGACCCGTACTCGGCCGTTGCCGCCGGGATCGCCGCCCTCTACGGCCCGCTGCACGGCGGAGCCAACGAAGCCGTGCTGTCCATGCTGCAGCGGGTGCAATCGGTCGAGAACATCCCGTCGTTCATCGAAGGTGTCAAACGTGGCGACGAGCGGCTGATGGGTTTCGGTCACCGGGTGTACAAGAACTACGACCCCAGGGCGACGATCATCAAGCGGCACACGATGGAAGTCATCGACGCATCCGGCGGCAACCCGCTCCTCGACGTGGCGCTGGAGCTCGAGCGCATTGCGCTGGAGGACGAGTATTTCGTCAGCCGGAAGCTGTACCCGAACGTCGATTTCTACTCCGGCCTCATCTACCAGGCTCTCGGGATCCCCACCACGATGTTCACGGTGATGTTTGCCATTCCCCGGGTCAGCGGCTGGGTGTCGCAGTGGCTGGAGCTCATCAACGACAAGGAGCAGAAGATCGCCCGGCCGAAACAGCTCTACGTCGGACCGCCGACTCGCGACTACGTCCTGGCCGCCGAACGGTAGGCCCGGTTCGCAGCCGCTCTCTGTGGGGTAGAGCGCGCCGGCGTAGGTTGGCCAGCAGACGAGAGGCGGTGGCGGCGTGGGCGTTCTCAACGTGGCGTTGGAGGAGGGCTTTGAGCAGGACGCGGTCGTGGTGGTCGTCAACGGCCAGCAGGTCTTCGACAGCACCGACGTCAACACCCGCATGCAGATCGGGCTGGCCGATTCGTTCGAGGTTCCGATCGACGAGGACGAGGCCATCCTGGAGGTCACCGTGCCGTCACAGGACGACCTGACCGGCCGCTACCAGGTTTACGTCCCGGACCGCATTCACGTAGGAGTCTCGCTGCAGGACGGCGAAGTCGTATTCCGGACGTCGAAGGAGCCCTTCGGCTATCTGTGACCGAAGGGCTCCCCGAATCCGAGCTGCTACTTGGCCGGCTTCGACCGGCTCCGAGTCGACCTGCTGCGCGCGGACTTCGCCCGGGTGGACCTGGGCTTGGCCGGCTTCGCCATCTCCTCGTATTGATCCCGCTTGCGAGCGACCGCGTCGAGCACACTGGAGAGGACCTTGCGGTCGCCGACCGTCCGGGTCGACAAGGTCTCGTAGGCGGCGGACTGGGTCTCCGCGGCGGCCGACGGATCGCCCGCCTCGGCCAGGAACTCGGACGCGGCATCGGTCTCCCGGAGGTATCCGATGTGGCCGAGCGTCTCTGCAGCATCCTCCCGCCGTGCCGTCAGTGCCTGATCGAGGAGCCGACGGGCCTCCTGCGGCTTGGCGTCTCGGGTCTTCACCTGCAGGCCGGCCTCAGTTGTCGGATCAGTCGTCAGGACCTTGTAATCCTTCGCCTCCGGAGCCGCCAGGGCGACAGCAGCATGGATGGCAATGCGTCGATCATTGAGGCGGTCGACGACCGTGCGCAGCACGTCGTTCGCGCTGGATAGGACCTCGGACCCGCGGACGGCGAGCACCCGTCCGACGTCCTCGGTGAAGACCTCCTGGGCGATCAGCTCCTCCTCGTAGCTCCGCGGCGGTGCTACCCGTAGATACAGCTCGTTGGAGATCAGGTCCTCGACGTCCCGATGCAAGGCGACCTGCAGGAGGTAGCGACCAGGGTCGGCGATGTCCCAGCCGTTGAGCCCGGCGGAGACGCTCAACGGTGCATAGATCGACTCGCCCGGATAGAGAACCACGTTGTCCGGCAGGTAGCAGTAGCGCCCGAACGGCGTGAACTCGCGGGCCGGTTTGCCCTGTGGCTTGATGACCACGGTCATCGACTCGACGCCGCGCAGGACGTTCGCGTCGACGATCTGCGGCTCCGTGGAGTCGTTGGTGAGCTTGAGCTCCAGCGTGACTGGCTCGAGGTACTCGAAGATGCCGGCATCCCGGTTGACCCGCAGGTCCAGCCGCAGCGCGGGCCGCGGCGACACTTTCGCCTCCTGGAAACCGTGGTGGTCGAACCACGCCGCGTTGCCCATCTGTACCAACCGCTCCGGCGCATGCCGTAAGAACAGCAGTTCGGCGTCGCTGAACCGGTATTCGAAATCGGCGAAGAACTTGCTCTCTCCGCCCGCCACCCGGAACGGGTAGTTCATGAAGCTGCGGACCTCGGGCTCGTTGGCCAGGCCCGGAACCCAGGGCGTGCCCAGCGACTTCTGCCAGGAGTGGGCCAGGTTGAACGCGTGCCCCATCTCGTGGCAGGCGGTCCAGAAGATCATCCGCTGGACCCACGCCGCCGGGTTCGGGTCGTTCGGCGGAGGCACGGAGATGAACGCGTCATTGAAGATCGCGGTGCCCTGACGGTGGTTCGGCCCGATGTCGTCGAACATGATGCCGCCGAGGCTGGTGCCCTGCTCGTGCAGCGACGCAAAGAAGACCCACATCGCCCACTGCGACGTGGCACTGAACCGCGACCAGAAGACCTGCATCGCGTCGTGCATCTCGTTGTCGCTCCACTGAGCGTTAGAGCCGGCGCCGACGATCGGCACCGTGCCGCCTGGTGACTGGGAGACGTAGAAGCCGGCCCGCTGGAACACCTTCCGGATGGTCAGCTGCTCGGCTGGGAGGCCGGCAGGATGGTTGGGATGCGCGGCCGTGTCGATCTCCGTCGTTGCCGCCTCGCCCTCGGCAGCGTCGAACTCGAAGTCGACTTTGTGGAAGAAGCGGGATTTGTAATCGAACCAGCGGATTCGGTGCAGGCCACCAGGCGCCTCGAACCGCACGCGCACACGCTTCTTGAGCGAGCCCGCGTTCGGGTGGACGCGCACGTTCACGGTCGTATACGGGAAAACACCAGCGGGCCCGTCCTTGTATAAGACCGTGCCGTCCCAACTGTCGCCGGCGGCGGGAGTGAGCGACGCGATCCAATGGACACGCTGCAGCCCGAACACGGCCACGCCGCTTGTGGTCTGCTGCGGGTAGGTTCCGTCGACGTCGAGGCGCAGTTCCTCGCGTCCGGCCTGAGCCGCGTGTGGCAGTGACGAGAGCGCCGCTGCGTCCGGATCACTTCCGGCGAGTTCGAATGACTCCTGCTCATCGGCGGAAGCCTCGTAGCGTCCACTGACCCGCGTGACGGTCCGGACCTCCGCGGTTTCGCTCAGGTCCGAACGGTCGTCGTCGGCCGCCGGTAGCTCTGCAGTCGGTTGGGTCTCCGGCTTGATGATCACGTTTCCCCCTTGGTATCGACTTCCCGGTCGCTGATCAGAGTGCCTTGCCCGCTCCGTTGATACCGCCGGCGACGCGAAATGTCAGCGGTTATCGCCCCAGCTGGTCGCCGGAGGGTCACACTTGACCGTCCGCTGTACTCGCTGGAGAGGTAGCACTCGGCGGTGGTAATTCCGCGATCGGTAGCGCGGTTCAACAAGGTTGTCACCAACCGGATCTCGTCGATCGTCGCCGGCTGGCTGCCCGGCTTCGGGATCGTCGAGCACATCGGCCGGCGCTCGGGCCATGCCTACCGCACACCGGTGAACGTGTTCCGAGTGCCCGACGGAATTGTGATCGCACTCACCTACGGCGGGGACACAGACTGGGTCAAGAACGTCCTTGCCGCCGGCGGCTGCTCGCTTCAGACGCGGGGCCGCCGGATACGGCTCACCGCTCCACGGGTCGTTCACGACGCCACCCGCCGGTCCGCTCCGCCCGTCGTGCGCCAGATACTCGCCGTGCTCGACGTGACCGAGTTCCTCCACCTTGCTCGCTCGGCCAGTCAGTGACATCGACCTCGCTACCCGACCAACATCCCGTCCGCGATGTCGGCGGGCCAGCGCTACCAGCGGGCGATCACCCGGCACGGTCCACCGGAGCCTTCCTCCCACGGGATGAGGCCGACGAACAGCTCCGTGCCGACCGGTGGGATGTCCCCGGTGTTGCGGAGGTTCTCCAATCCCCATCGATCGGCGCCGAGCAGGTTCACGTTGACGTCGAAGGTGGCGGACGGGCCATGATCGAGGCTCATTGTGTCGACCCCGATCGCAGTGATGTTCCGTCGCGCGATCAGCCAGTCGACGGCCTCGACGTCGAAACCCGGGAAGTGGTACCCGCCGCTAGCATCCGTCCCGCGGTAGAGGTCCGTCGAGCCGGCCCTGGTCTCCCACCCCGAGTACATGAGCACGGCAGAACGCCGTGGGATGCGTCCGTGTCGCCGCTCGAACCTGATCAGGTCGTCAACCATGACCTCGCATCATGGTTGCGGCGCACCTTGTCGCTGATGTCGACCACAACAGCAGGAACGAACAGCTCGTCCAGCGTGATCTCAGGTGACAGCCGACCCCCGACGGTGAAATGGCCTGGTGCATCCATGTGGGTCGCGGTGTGCTCGTAGAAGGTCCACCGCTGGAGGTAGTAGCCGTTCTCCTCGATGGTCACGTGGGTCGAACGAGTCGCTTCCTCGCCATCGACGAAGACGGGGAAGGACGGCGAGAACGTCCAGGTGAGGTCGCGCATCTTGGGGCGTGGGGAGGCGACGGCCGCATTAGGCGCAGCGATTGCACCAACGGCGGCCCCGATGCCGCCGGCGATAACAGCACGACGGGTGAGGGAAGGATGCTGGTGCCGATGAGGCGCTGCCAGCTGACCACTTACCGCTTCATGCGTTTCGGCAAGGCACATGACTGACTCTCCGAGCTTTGAGCAACTCAACCAGTGAGATGCGCGGGCTTGTGCGTGACGTCCTCGATCTCGGCGGCAGCTTTGTCCAGCAGCTGATGCACCAGATCAGACAGGGCGCGGGCTGCCGCGATCTCCTCCCCGATCTGCGGCTGCGCGGGATCGGCCGGATTGCGCCGGGCCTGCCCACGCCCTTGCAGCGCCGGCCCCTCCGGCAACTGCAACAGGCTCGCAGCAGAGGTCAGCGACTCGTCTTCCTCGAACTGAATCTCGACGTTCCAACCGGCGGGTGGCACAGCGATCACCTCCGCAATCGTCCATCTGGGGTGAGGCCACGGTAGTCCTCCGCGCAGTCTCGGCATACCGTGGACGAGAGGCGGCAAGACATGACCGACGTGCCGACGATCGACGACCCGTTCACCGTCACGACCCGCCACTGGCATCGGCTCGACGACGGCCGGGTCCAGTGTGACGTGTGCCCACGGGCCTGCCGCTTGCACGAGGGTCAGCGCGGGCTGTGTTTCGTCCGGGCTCGGGTCGATGACCAGATCGTGCTGACGTCGTACGGACGGTCCAGTGGCTTCTGCGTAGACCCGGTGGAGAAGAAGCCGCTCAACCACTTCCTGCCCGGGTCACCGGTGTTGTCGTTCGGAACCGCGGGCTGCAACTTGGCCTGCAAGTTCTGCCAGAACTGGGACATCTCCAAGTCCCGGGAGATCGACACGCTGGCCGACCAGGCGTCCCCGGAGACGATCGCGCGGACAGCGGAGTCGCTCGGCTGCCGGAGCGTCGCATTTACCTACAACGATCCGGTGATCTTCTGGGAGTACGCCGCGGACGTTGCGGACGCCTGTCACGAGCGCGGTGTCAAAGCCATCGCAGTGACCGCGGGGTACATGTGCGCCGAACCGCGCGCTGAGTTCTATGCGCACATGGATGCGGCCAATGTCGACCTGAAGGCCTTCACCGACGACTTCTACCACCGGGTTTGCGCAGCCCGCCTCGACCCGGTGCTGGATACGCTCCGCTACCTGCGGCACGAGACCGACGTCTGGTTCGAGATCACCACGCTGCTGATCCCAGGTAAGAACGACTCCGAGGCGGAGATCGACGCCGAGACCAGTTGGATCAGGGACACCCTGGGGCCGGATGTGCCGCTGCACTTCACTGCATTCCACCCCGACTACAAGATGCTCGACGTGCCACGTACTCCGGCGGCGACGCTCAGCCGGGCGCGCCAGATCGCGGTGGCCAACGGCCTGAACTTCGTCTACACCGGCAACGTCCATGACGCCGAGGGCGGCACCACCCACTGCCCCTCCTGCGGGTCCGCCATGATCGTCCGTGACTGGTATGACATCCGCACCTATCGGCTCGACGAAGGTGGCCGCTGCCTGTCTTGTCACGCCCGGCTGCCGGGTGTCTTCGACGGACCGATGGAACACTGGGGACGCCGCCGGCTGCCAGTTATCGTTGCGAGTCGATGATCGCCAAACGCCGGGTGAGCCGTAGCGGCCCGGTACTTGTCACGCCGCACGCGACTCCGTTACGTCGGAGGTCGTGGTGACGGTCGCCAAGGAACCAGCAGCCGAAGCGCGACGCCGCACGGAGCAGGTAGCGCTGGTTGCCTTCGTGTCGTATTCGCTTCTTGCCGGCGGCAATGCCGTGTGTATCAGATTCAGCAACCGCGAGCTAGCGCCGCTGTGGGGAGCCGGCCTGCGATTTGCGCTCGCCGCGGCGCTGCTGCTGCTCGTCATGGCGGTGCTGCGCCTGCCAATTCCACGAGGCCGAGCGCTGGCCGGAGCGGTGCTGTATGGCGCACTCACTTTCGGCGGTGCCTTCGCACTCGCCTACTACGCGCTGGTTCGGATGCACGCAGGGTTCGGCCAGATCGTCCTCGCTCTCGTTCCTCTCGCCACCCTGATACTCGCGGTGCTATGGCGCCAAGAGCGATTCCGAACCGCCGCTCTTGCCGGCTGTCTGTTATCGCTCGCCGGGATCGCCGTCATGTCTCAGGCGCCGCTGCGAGAGTCGGTCCCACCGACGTCACTGCTCGCGGCCGTCGGCAGCGTGCTGTGCTTCGCTCAAGGCGCCCTACTCGTGCGTCGGTTCCCGCCAGTGCACCCGGTGGCGATCAACGCCCTCGGCATGACGGCGGGAGCGGCGCTGCTGCTGGCCGCGTCCGCCGTCGTCGGAGAGCAATGGGCGCTGCCGAAACAGGCCGAGACATGGTTGGCAGTCGCCTACCTCGTGGTGATCGGGTCAGGCGTGGTCTTCGTGTTGTATGTCGTCGTGCTTCGGTACTGGGCCGCGTCCCGTGCGGCGTACGGATTCGTGATCATCCCGTTCGTCACCGTCATGCTTTCGGCATGGCTCGATGACGAGCGAATCACCGCAGGTTTTGCCATCGGCGGGCTCCTCGTCCTGGCCGGGGTGTACGTCGGAGCCCTGCGCCCTCCCGTGAGTCGACCTCCGCCATCACTCCGGTAGGCCCTTGCCGCCCACCGGGCGGATCTCGATCTGCTCAGGCATGCCTTTGAGCAGCGGCATCGACTTCTCCACGAACGGACGCAGCTCGGGCGCCTTGAGCGCTTCCTCGTGCGCCTCCCGGTCGGTCCACAGATCCGCCACCCAGATCACGTCGGGATCGTCGGCGGATTCGCTGACGAGATACAACTGGCAGGCGGGATTGTCGTCGAACAGCTTGCCCGACTCGAGCAAGATGTCCACCACGCTCTCGCGTTCGGCCGGCTTGGCGGTGAGCTTGTTCAGCAACGCGTACGTCATGTCCAAACGCTTACCCGAGTCAGCTGCCGCTAATCGACAAGAGCGCGTGGCCGGCGACCACAGGACACCCATCGGCTCATTGGCACGATCAACGGTCGCGATCGGCCCCCTGTAGTGCTGTTGTGGTGCCCGCAATCAGGTGGTTTGTGGAACCGGTCAGCGTGCCAATTCAGTCAAGAAGTGCCGGACGCGGGGCGTGCGTCGTGGGCGCGTCGAGCGGTCGGGTCATGGTCGGACGGGTGGGCGAACATCAGCTGACGCTCGACGAGGCGCATCGATTCCCGAACAATCCGGTGCGGATACGTGGGACGTTGCATTGGGACATCCTGCGCCTCTACGCAGAGGTGCTCGAGGGCCTGCGCACTGCTGCTCGGGACGCCGAGCTCACCGGCATCGGAATCGACTCGTGGGCAGTCGACTACGGCTTGCTCGACGCCACCGGCGCTCTCGTCGGCAATCCAGTGCATTACCGGGACGTTCGTACGGCTGGTGTGCTGGACCAAGTCGTCGCTCACGTTACTGAAACCGATCTCTACAACATCACCGGGCTACAGCAGCTGCCGTTCAACACGATCTACCAGTTGGCCAGCGCCCTCGGCACGCCCGCGCTGAACGCCGCCAGCACACTGTTGCTGATTCCGGATCTGCTCGCCTACTGGCTCACCGGCGAGGTCGGTGCCGAAGCCACGAATGCGTCGACCACTCAGCTCTATGACGTACGCGCGCGGGCCTGGGCGACCGGTCTGGCCGACCGGCTCGGCCTGCCAGCACACGTTCTGCCCCCGATCCGCGAGCCGGGTCAGGTGATCGGACCGGTCCTGACCGAGGTCGCTGACGACGTGGGAATACCGACGGACCTGCCGGTGATCGCCGTCGGGTCGCACGACACGGCGTCCGCAGTCGTCGGCGTCCCGGCTGGCGACGAACGGTTCGCCTACATCTCGTGAAGTACCTGGTCGCTGGTCGGCGTCGAGCTGTCGGATCCGGTGCTGAGCGAGGACGCCCGGTTGGCGAACTTCACCAACGAGGGCGGCGTCGACGGCACCATCCGGTTCCTGCGAAACATCATGGGCCTGTGGTTGCTCCAGGAGTCGCAGCGGGCCTGGGCAGCCGCCGTTGTCACGACGGATGTGTCATCGCTGCTGGCCGAGGCCACTGGAGTTGCCCCGTTCACCGCTGTGGTCGACCCAGACGACCCGATCTTCTTACCGCCTGGCGACATGCCGGCAAGAATCGCCAGGGCGTGCCGCAGCACTGGCCAACCGACGCCGAGCAGCCCGGCCGAGACTGTCCGTTGCATCGTCGACAGCCTCGCCTTGGCCCACCGGCGAACGGTTCGGCAGGCCCAGGAGCTCTCCGGACGCGATGTCGATGTCCTCCACATGGTCGGCGGTGGGGCTCGCAATGCGCTGTTGTGCCAACTCACTGCCGACGCCTGCGGGCTGCCGCTGCTCGCCGGGCCGGTCGAGGCCACGGCGCTCGGCAACGTCCTCGTCCAGGCCCGGACCCTGGGCGCACCGCTGCCGGACCTGGCGGCCATGCGAGCGCTCATCCGTGAGAGCCAGGCATTGCGCCGTTATGAGCCGCACGGAGATCCGGCGGCCTGGGACGCTGCGGAAGCCAAGGTCTTCGGGTGGAGGACTGCAACTCGGACGGTTGGTTCATGAAGGTCGCTGCGTGCCGCCCGGTTCCACTCATGGCCGGCCCACCCGCTCGCCGTGCTCCTGAGGCAGCACGAGGATCTTGCTGGCGTCCAGCTGCCCTGACGCAAGCCGGTCGAAGGCGGCCGGCGCCGCGGCGAGCGCAACTCGGTCATCGACCATGTGCTCCAAGCCGGCCGGTTGCGTGGCGACCCACTCCGCTGTCGCACGGAAGGCACGGGACGGGTAGGTGAAGCTGCCGATGACGCTGCGCTCGTACGTGCTTATCGCGTACGCATCGACGGTGATCTTGGGGGAATTCATGCCCACAAGAACCACCCTGGCGCCGAGGGCGGACGCGGCGAAGGCGTCCGCGAGCGTGGCACTGGTCCCTACGGCGTCCAGCACCACCGACGCGGGTTGTCCCAGCACGCCGCGCACCTCGTCGGCGACGCGATCCGTGCCCGGGTCGATAGTGACGAACCCGAGCCTTTGCACCAGGGCGCGCCTGGCCCTGCTCGGCTCAGTCACCACGACGTCGCTGGCGCCGAGGCGACGGGCGGCCAGCGCACACGCCTGCCCGATGGGGCCGCCGCCGATGACGAACACCCGGTCCTGTGGTCCAACCTCCCCACGGACTGCCGCGTGGTACGCAACGGCCAGGGGCTCGACCAACGCTCCGTGCTCCTCGGGCACCGAATCGGCCAGAACCACGACATTGCGGGCTGGCGCCACCATCAGCTCCGCGAATGCGGAGTCAAGGCTCGGCTCCACGCCAATGATCCGTCGGTTCGCGCAAAGCTGCTCCACGCCAGCTGCACACTCCTCGCACGAGCCGCAGCCGATCACCGGGTTCACCGTCGTGACGCGCCCCGGCGCAAGGCCCCACTCAGTGGGCACCGCGCCGCCGACCGCGACGATCCGGCCGACAGTCTCGTGACCCATGATCTGGCCCGGATGGCGCCGACCGCTCTCGCCGGTGTAGCCGTGCACATCGGAGCCACAGATTCCGGTCGCGACGATGCGCAGCAGCACTTCGTCCGAGGCGGGTACGGGATCAGGACGTTTCTCCACCCGGATGTCACCCGGTCCGTGGAACACAAGTGCGCGCATGGGTGCCTCCCTCAGAACCATCTTCTATCTCGATGTCTACACGTCGACCCAGCCGCATTGGCGTTGACTGACTTGCCGGTGTTGGCTGGTCCGGTGCGTGCGGTCACGGTGCTGGAAGCCGGCCCGGCATGAAGGTTGCCCTGCAGATCACCTGCATCAACGACGTGCTGTATCCGGAAACGGGGCGAGCTACGGTCCGGTTGCTGCGCCGCCTCGGCGTCAATGCCGATTTTCCTACTGGCCAGACCTGTTGCGGACAGCCGATGGTCAACACCGGGTATCTGGACGAAGCGATTCCGGCGGTGCGGCGCTATGTCGAGGCGTTCGCCGGCTATGACGCGGTCGTCACGCCATCTGGGTCGTGCGCGGCTTCGGTGCGTCACCAGCACCGGCTTGTTGCACGCCGCTCGGGTGATGACGTGTTGGTCGATGCTGTCGCGAAGTCGTCGCCGAAGGTGTACGAGCTGACTGAGTTCCTCGTCGATGTGCTCCGGGTGACTGATGTCGGCGCCTACTTCCCGCATCGGGTCACGTACCACCCCACCTGCCATTCGCTGCGGCTGCTCGAGGTCGGGGACCGGCCTCGACGGCTTCTCGGGGCCGTGCGTGGGATCACCCTGGTCGATCTCCCAGCTGCCGAGGAGTGCTGCGGCTTCGGCGGCACGTTTGCGATCAAGAACGCGGACACGTCGGTGGCGATGGGCGCCGACAAGGCGCGGCATGTTCGCGAGACCGGAGCCGAGGTGCTCGTCGCCGGAGACAACTCCTGCTTGATGCACATCGGCGGCCTGCTGTCCCGGCAACGCGCTGGCGTCCGGGTCATGCATCTGGCCGAAGTGCTCGCGACGACGGACGCCGGCGCTCGGTGACGACCACATTCGTCGGAATGCCGACGTTCCCCGCCGCCGCTCGAGCGGCGCTGGCTGACACCCAACTGAGGCGGAACCTCGCGCACGCCACGGCCACGATCAGGGCGAAGCGCGCTGCCGCCGTCGCGGAGATCGATGACTGGGAAGAACTCCGGCACTCCGGCGCGGCAATCAAAGATCACACGCTGCGCCACCTAGACACCTACCTCATCCAGCTCGAACAGTCGCTGACCTCCGCCGGCGCCACTGTGCACTGGGCGCGAGACGCGGCCGAAGCGTGCGGGATCGTTGCCGACGTCGCCCGGCGGCACCGGGTCGACGAGGTGGTCAAAGTCAAGTCGATGGCCACCCAGGAGATCGGGCTCAACGAAGCGCTGGCGGCCGCCGGCATCGCGGCGTGGGAAACCGACCTGGCCGAGCTCATCGTCCAGCTCGGCGGCGACCTGCCCTCGCACATCCTGGTGCCGGCGATCCATCGGAACCGGTCCGAGGTCCGGGAGATCTTCCTGCGGGAGATGGCGCGGGCCGGCCGGCCGGCACCAGCTGACCTGAGCGACGAGCCGGCGGCGCTGGCCAACGCAGCCCGCTTGCACCTGCGGGAGAAGTTCTTCAGCGCGAGGATGGCGGTGTCCGGCGCAAACTTCGCCGTGGCCGAGTTCGGAACGCTCGTCGTGGTGGAGTCCGAGGGCAACGGCCGGATGTGCCTGACTCTTCCCGACATCCTGGTGTCAATCGTCGGCATCGAGAAGGTGGTGCCAACCTGGGCTGACCTCGACGTGTTCCTCCAACTCCTTCCGCGCTCGTCGACTGGCGAGCGGATGAACCCGTACACGTCTACGTGGGCCGGCGTCACGCCGGGTGACGGGCCGCAGGAGGTGCACGTCGTGCTGCTCGACAACGGACGCACCAACGTGCTTGCCGACCAGGTGGGTAGGCAGGCACTGCGGTGCATCCGGTGTTCCGCCTGCCTGAACGTCTGCCCGGTCTACGAACGCACCGGCGGACACGCATACGGGTCGGTCTATCCCGGACCGATCGGGGCCGTCCTCACCCCGATGCTTCGCGGTGTCGGGCATGACCCGTCGACCGACTCGCTGCCGTACGCGTCCACCCTGTGCGGCGCCTGTTACGAGGTCTGTCCGGTCGCGATCGACATCCCGGAGATCCTCGTCCACCTTCGCGCCCAGGTCGTCGACGCGCACCGGGCACGGGTGCCGCACGGCCAGGATGTCGCGATGAAGACTGCAGGGTGGACCCTGGGATCGCCCGGCCGACTACGAATGGCCGAGCGGCTCACGGGTCTAGCCGGGCGGCTCGTACCGCACTCTCGTCGTTCACCAGAGGGACGTGCTTCTCTCGGCCGCCTGCCGTGGCCAGGTTCGCGGTGGACCGACGCGCGGGACCTGCCCGCGCCGCCCGCCGAGTCGTTTCGCCGGTGGTGGACGCGGACCAGCGGCGGCCGGCGCGCCGAGGACGGCACAACATGAGCGCCCGCGATGACGTCCTCGGCCGGGTGCGCCAGGCCCTGGTGGATGTCGCACCGGACGACTCGGTCTCGGTGGCGCGGCCCACGGTGCCAGGGCAAAGGGCCGACGACCTCGTCGGATTGTTCGCCCAACGGGTCGCCGACTACCGGGCCAGCGTGCGCCTGTGCTCCCCCGATGCCGCATCTGTGGCACTCGGCGAGCTGATCGCCGCTGGAGACCGACTCGTCGTTCCGGATGGCTTTCCGCAGGAGCTATTGCCCGACGGGGCTGACGTCGTGGGTGACGACCCGGGCTCGCCGTTGACGCCAGCAACACTTGACCAGATGGACGCGGTAATCACCACCTGCGCCCTTGGCATCGCGACCACAGGCACGATCGTGCTGGACCATGGTCCGGGCCAGGGTCGCCGAGCTCTTACCCTCGTCCCGGACAGGCACATTTGCGTCGTCCATGCTGGCCAGATCGTCCCTGATGTCCCCGACGCGATCGCGCGCCTCGACCCGATGCGAGTTCAGACCTGGATTTCCGGACCAAGTGCGACCAGCGACATCGAGCTCAGCCGGGTCGAGGGCGTGCATGGCCCACGGACACTGCACGTCATCGTGACGAGCGCCTGATACTCGACTGACAACGACCATAACGATCTCTGCGTCCCATGAGTAAGCTAGACGCTTGTCTCATCCTCATCGGCGCGTCAACCGGGGAGAGGCAGCATGACCTCGCAGGTCATCGTTGGCCTCGACAATGGCGGCACGGTGAACAACGCCACGGTCCTCGACGCCTCTGGACGATTTCTCGTCGACCGGCTTATCGAGACACCTAGCCGGGTGCAAGAAGGGCCGGACGCCGCCGTCGACGCCCTTGTCCAAGCGCTGGACCATGTCCTCGACCTCACTAGTACGGCAAGATCGTCTGTGCGCGCCGTGGGATTGGACACCCCCGGCCCAGCCAATGCGGATGGCGTCATTTCGTCCAAGGGATCCACGAACTTCTCGCACCCGGCTTGGCGCGGGTTCGACGTTCGCAGCGCGCTCGAAAGCCGTCTGCAATTACCCGTTGTCTATAACAACGACGCCAACGCCGCCGCGCTGTACGCCCACCATGTGCGCTTCGGGCCGGAGGCGGGGCAGCACTCCTCCATCGCGGCGATTGTGGGCACCGGGTTAGGCGGTGGGGTGATCGAGGCTGGCCGAGTCGTGCGAGGTGCCATCGGGATGGCCGGTGAATTGGGCCACGTTCCCATCCCGATGGAAGGGCTGCTAGCAGAAGGGCAGCCGCTTCCGCACTGTAACTGCGGCTTCGTCGGTGACGCCGAGAGCATCGCTTCCCTGACCGGGATCAAGAACAACTTGTTGCCATACTGGCTGACCCGGTTCGAAGGCCACGAACTCAGCAAAGTCACGCCACTGGGGGAGGCTGCCAAGCTCGTTCGCTCTTACGGCGAGCGAGGTGACGTGTTGGCACTCAGGATCTTCGAGCAGCAAGCCATGGCGATTGGACGGCTGTTCACCATCGCGGCCAACTTCACCGATCCCGGCACCTATTTCCTCGGTGGCGGTGTCGTGGAGACAACCCCGCGCTTTCGTGAGTGGTTCCTGACGAAGGTGCGTGAGCACACAGCGCTCCGCGAGGAACAGGTGCGAGTGGCGATGTTCGCTCTGGTGCCAGATCTGGACATGGCAGGCGCGCGAGGCGCTGCAGTCGCCGCCCTCGAAGAGCTCAAGGACTCACCCGCTGTGCTGGCACGCACGCCCGACCACGCCCGGCCTGACACGGGCGCTCGCCGCTACTGAAATTTCACCCTGAGTCACCAGCCACACCGATGGGAGCATGGATGGCCTCGCAGGAAGTTTCCGCGACCGCACACGCTCTCGACGAGGCCGAGCTGATGACCAGGCTGGGCCGGATGGGCCTGGAGCAGAAGGTCCGGCTGCTCACCGGTACCGACATCTGGGCATTGCACGCCGAGCCAGCGATCGGACTGCGCCGGATCGTGACATCCGACGGGCCGGCGGGGGTTCGGGGCGAGCGGTGGGACGAGCGGTACCCGTCGGCCAACGTTCCCTCGCCGACAGCGCTCGCGGCAACCTGGGACGAAGACCAGGTGGAGCGCATCGGGCTTCTGCTGGCGAGCGAGGCACGCAGCAGGGGCGTCGATGTCCTGCTCGCTCCGACGGTCAATCTGCACCGCACACCGTTCGGCGGCCGGCACTTCGAATGCTTCTCCGAGGACCCTCTGCTCACGTCGCGAATCGGCTGCGCATACGTGCGCGGCGTACAGGCGGGTGGCGTCGGGGCGACCGTCAAGCACTTCGTAGCCAATGACACGGAGACGGAACGGTTCACGGTCGACGCCGTGATCGACGAACGCACGTTGCGGGAGCTGTATCTGGCTCCGTTCGAGGCGATCGTTCGCGACGCCGGCGCCTGGGTGGTCATGGCCGCGTACAACTCGGTGAACGGCACCACGATGACCGAGAACCCGCTGCTTCGGGACGTCCTCAAGCACGAGTGGGGCTTCGACGGGGTCGTGATATCGGACTGGTATGCGGGCCGATCGCTTGCCGCGGCGGGTGAGGGCCTGCTCGACCTGATCATGCCCGGCCCGACCGGCCCGTGGGGAGAGGCCCTCGTCGCGGCCGTGCGCTCCGGCGGTCTCGCGGAGTCCGCTGTTGACGACCATGTGCTCCGCATCCTCCGGCTCGCAGCCCGGGTCGGCGCGCTGGACGGAATTGCCCCCGCAGTTTCGAGTGCACCGGCGTGGACCGACGAGGAGATCAGCGCAGAGCTCCGGTCGAGTGCCGCGGCAGGCTTTGTGCTGGCCCGTAACGAGGGTTCACTGCTGCCGCTCGACACCGGCAGCCTGCGCCAGATCGCCGTCGTCGGGCCCAACGCGGTGGTCGCGCGGACGCTCGGTGGGGGTAGTGCGACTGTCTATCCGGCCCACGTCGTCTCGCCCCTGGACGGCTTGCGGGCCGCGCTGGGCGACGCTGTCGAAGTGGTCCATGCCGTCGGCGTACGCGCCGGGGATCGGATCCCGATCGCACCGATCGACCTGCTCCGACTTCCGGGCTCCGACCAAGAAGGGGTCGAGGTACGGTTCTTCGGCGCCGACGGCGTCGAACTCGGTCGGCAACAACGTCGGGCGGCGTCAATGATGTGGTGGGGACCCATCGACGAAGGGCTCGCCGCGGCCCAGGTTCACCACCTGGAACTGCGCACGACCATTCGGGTGCCGGAAGACGGCACCTACCTCATCGGCACATCCGGACTCGGCCGGTTCTCCTTGACGGTCGACGGCACGACCGTGCTCGACGCGACCTTCGAGTTGCCTCAGGACGCCGACGTCGTCGAGGGCATCATGAAGCCTCCACAGCAGGCTGCCCAGGTTGCGCTCGGCGCGGGGCGGGACATCCCCGTCGTGCTTGCCTATCAGCCGGCGCAAAGCGCCGCGATGCTCGGTGCCGAGGCCGTGACGATGCTGACGGTTCAGCTCAATCTCGTTCGTCAGGAGGACGACACGGCCGAGCTCGACCGAGCCGTCGAGCTAGCAGCGAACTCCGATGTGGCGGTCGTAGTGGTGGGCACGACCGAGGAGGTCGAGAGCGAGGGCTTCGACCGCATGAGCCTGGCCCTGCCCGGCCGGCAGGACGAACTCGTCGCGCGGATCGCCGCGGTGAATCCGCGCACGATCGTCGTCGTCAACTCCGGCGCCCCGGTGCTTTTGCCGTGGGCCGAGAACGTCCCGACAATCCTGTTGGCATGGTTCCCCGGCCAAGAGTTCGGCGACGCGCTTGCGGACGTCCTCGCCGGACGCGTGGAGCCCGGTGGCCGACTGCCCACCTCCTGGCCGATGTCCGAAGTCGGGCATCCATCGGTGATACCAGTGGCCGGAACACTGCCATACGACGAGGGCATGTTCGTCGGCTACCGGGCCTACGATCAGGACGGCCATACGCCGCGCTTTCCATTCGGCCACGGTCTGGGATACACGCAGTGGTCTTACCAGGCGATCGACGCGGCCACCGCCGGCGAGGATGTCACCGTCCGGGTCTCGGTGCGTAACACCGGCGACCGTCGCGGCCGCGAGGTTGCTCAGGTCTACGCCTCGCGCCCGGACAGCTCGATCGAGCGGCCGAACCGGTGGCTGGCTGGGTTCGCACCCGTCTACGCCGGTCCCGGCGAGACGGTCAGCGTCGACGTGATCGTCGCCGCCCGTGCCCTCGAGCATTGGGATGCCGCGACCGGCAGATGGGTAACCGAGAGCGGAAGGTTCCACATCGACGTCGGATCTTCGAGTCGTGATCTCAGACTTTCCGCGGAGGTCGTGAAAACCGCAACGGCGTGACCGCGGCGTCTCTGAGGGAACTGGCTGAGCTTGCCGACTGTGCGATCCGGTCGCGAAACGCCGAATGATCGGGCTATTCCGGAAGATCGTTATGGCAGGGTTGGGCTACTGTCACAACGCTGCGCAGGAGTCGACATGAGTGATACATCGGTACCGGACGCTCGCGGCGTCGACGATCTTCCAGATTGGGTGCGACGCACCTGGCTGGTCCCGTTGATACTCGGCACAGCGCTGGTCGTGCTGGGCCTGATCCTGCTGTTCAATCTCGACGCCAGCGTCGGCACGTTGCGCTGGCTTGTCGTGATTTCATTGGTTCTCGCCGCGGTCGAGGCCTTCGCCACCGCCTCGCTCCGCGCCAATGCCTGGGTCGGGTGGGTCGTCGGCTTCGTTTATCTCGTGGGAGCGATTATCGGCATCGTCTGGCCCGGCGTGACGTTGTTCGTCCTGGTCATCACCGTGGGCATCTCGTTGCTCATCGGCGGGATCGTGCAGGCAGTCATGGCCTGGCAGGCGAAGGCAACGGCGACCGGCTGGGGCTGGGGCTTCGCGTTCGGGCTGCTGTCGGTGGTAGCGGGCCTGTTCTTCCTGTTCGGCAGTCCAGCGGACTCGGTCCTCATCCTCGCGCTCGTCCTGGCGTTCTACGTCTTCATCATCGGCGTCACATTGGTGGTACTGGCGTTCGCCATCCGGCGGGCGACCAATGCCATCGCCAACGGCATGGCTGACACCACGCCAGATCTCTGATCGCCGTCGTCGTCCGGCCTTTACGGTGGCGCCATGCGGGTGACGAAGTACGAGCACTCCTGCGTTCTCGTGGAGGATGGCGACGTTCGGATCCTGATCGACCCGGGAGAGCTGACGCACGGGTTCGTCAACCTCACCGGCTTGAGCGCGATCCTGGTGACTCATCAGCACTTCGACCACATCGACCTCGCGCGCATTGCGCCGCTTCTCGAGCGCAACCCTGCCGCGGCGCTCTACGCCGACGAAGCCACCGCGTCGATCCTCGCAGACCGGGACATCCGTGCGCGCACAGCACGCCAGGGCGACCGGCTCGACGTCGGCATGGACGTAGTCGTCCACGGAGCAGAGCACGCGGTGATCCATCCAGAGATCCCCGTCATCCCTAACGTCGGGTACCTCATCGGCGGTCGGTTCTTCCATCCCGGTGACTCGTTCACGGTCCCCGACGTGCCGGTCGAGGTGCTAGGGCTGCCGACAGCGGCCCCGTGGCTCAAGGCGAGCGAAGTAATCGAGTTCCTGCGTGCTGTTGCTCCCCGAATCGCCATCCCTATCCACGAAGGCTTGTTGGCACGGCCTGAGGTCTACTACGGGCACTATCGGCGGCTGGCACCGGCCGAAACCGAGGTCAGGCTGCTCGAGCCGGACGGTCACATCAGGATCTGACGAGGACTAGCCGACGAGCAGTACGAGCTTGCCCCGGACGTGACCCTCTTCGCTGAGCCGATGGGCCTGTGGACCCTCGGCCAGGGCAAAGGTCTGCGCGACCGGCATGGAGAACTGACTGCGCTCCCACAGCTCGGCCGCCTCGGCGAGGGCATGCCAGGCCCGGATCTCGCCGGAGCGTCCACTGGTATAACGCACCCCGTATTGCCCCGCCTGCGGATCCGCGATGGTCACGACCAGGTCAGGTGCGCCGGTGATCTCGATCAAGTCGGGCAGTGCCCCGCGGCCGGACGTATCCAGGGCAGCATCCACTCCCTGCGGTGCCAGTTCCTTGACCCGGGCCGGCAAGCCGTCGCCATAGGTCGTGGGGATGGCGCCCAAAGAACGCAGGTAGTCGTGATTGCCGGCACTTGCGGTGCCGATCACCGTGGCTCCTCGAGCCCGAGCCAGCTGCACCGCCGCTGAGCCGACGCCGCCAGCTGCCCCGTTTATCAGCAACGTCTGACCCGACGAAAGACCGAGCACCTGGAAAGCTCGGGCCGCGGTCTCCACCGGCACGGGCAGCCCTGCGGCTTCCTCGAACGGCATACCTGCAGGCTTGACCGCGTAGTTCTCGAGCACGGCGTGCTCGGCTGCGCCGCCCGAGACGGCGACACCAAACACCTCGTCGCCGACCGAGACGTCGGTGACGCCGCTGCCGATCTCGTCCACAACACCGGCGACGTCGGAGCCGGTGATCGCCGGCAGACCAGCCTTGTACACGCCTTTGCGCAGCTTCCAGTCGACCGGGTTGATGCCGACGGCCCTGACCGCCACGCGGACCTGCCCTGGGCCAGCATGCGGCTCATTCACGTCGGCGACCCGAAGAACATTCGGGTCGCCGTATTCCGCGTATTGCAATGCCTTCATCCGATGCTCCGTCATCATGGCCGCTCGGCAGCGGCGACTGATCCGGCAACCCGAGCGTTGCGCCGACCATTCCCGACTGGTCGCAGTTCGTTGTTCACAATCCCAGCACCGGGCTGGCCAACGCCGCGATGATCACGACGAGCCACGGCGGTGCCTTGCCGAAGTAGAGGGCCACGAACAACCCTGCGGCGAAGAGCGCATCGAGAACAGAGTCGACCGAACTGGTCATGATGGGGTCGATCAGAGCGGCAGCGAGCAAGCCGACGACGGCCGCATTCACGGCGGTCAACGCCGCCTGTGCCCGGCCGTCGGACCGAAGTCGCTGCCAGAACGGCAGCACGCCGAAGAGGATCAGGGACCCGGGTAGGAAGACGGCGATGGTCGCGACGACGGCACCGGGCATCGAGGCCGCGACCTGTCCGACGTAAGTGCCGAATGTGAACAGCGGACCGGGCAGCGCCTGAGCAACCCCGTACCCAGCGAGAAAGGTCGTCTCCTCGATCAGGCCGGGCACAGTCTCGGCTTCGAGCAGGGGAAGGACGATGTGACCACCACCAAACACCAGCGCGCCCGAGCGGTACATCGCGTCGGCGAGTTCGGCGAGGACACCGAGCCCGGCGACGATCGGCAGCAGTGCGAGCAAGGCGACAAACACCGACAGCGCGACAACGCCAGCCCGCCGCCCCACGTGCAGCGGCAACTCAGCTGCGACGCGCGCCGGCTGCGAGCGGAATAGCAGCAGCCCCGTAAGCGCCGCCAGGATGAGGCAGCCGACTTGTGCCAAGCCCGACTCAGGTAGAACGAGCAGTGCCGCACCGGTGATGACGGCGATAGCCGCGGTCGCCCACGTGGCAGCCAGTCGCCGACCCATCCCGATCACCGCGTCCAAGACCACTGCGACGGCGACCAGCTTCAGAGCACGCAACCAGACCGCGTCACCGATGTCGCCGCCCGCCGCGAGCGCACCGAATGCCGCCATGATCACCGCCGAGGGCAGCGTGAAGCCCACCCAGCCGGCGAGTGCCCCGCGCCATCCCGCTCGCGTGTAACCGACGGCCATGCCGACCTGCGAGGACGCCGGGCCCGGAAGGAATTGACCGAGTGCGACGAGCTCGGCGAACACGGAGTCGGTCAACCAGCGTCGGCGCTCCACGTACTCAGCGCGGAAGTACCCCAGATGCGCGATAGGGCCACCGAACGACGTGAGGCCCAGCCGCAACGCCACTGTGAACACCTCGAGTGGGCCAGGCCTCACGAGACAGAGCCTGCCGCATCCCGTCTCCCAGTGGCGTGTCGACGACGGCGCGGCGGTGATCGACGGACTTCTTTGTACGCTGACCCGCATGGCTGTCTCGTCACTGATGGTTCCGTTGGGTTCGGCGGCGCCGGACTTCAGCCTCGACGACGTGGCCGGCCGCACCGTCCGAATGGACGATCTCGCGGCCGCGCCCGCATTGCTCGTGGCGTTCCTGTGCAATCACTGCCCTTACGTTCGGCATGTCGAAGGTGAGTTGGGTCGGGTGCTCGCCCGGCACCCCAGCCTTGCGGTGGTGGGCGTCTGCACGAACGATGCGGATGCCTACCCCGA
This sequence comes from Jiangellaceae bacterium, assembly GCA_035697245.1. Classification (GTDB taxonomy): domain Bacteria; phylum Actinomycetota; class Actinomycetes; order Jiangellales; family Jiangellaceae; genus JACVRX01. The sequence goes on along the minus strand of DASSDH010000205.1, from coordinate 10,139 downwards.
GGATCGGCCCGAGCGGTTGGCTGATCAGGCCCAACGCGCGGCCTGGACTTTCCCCTATCTGGTGGACGGTGACCAGACGGTCGGCAGGGTCTACGGCGCGGCGTGCACGCCGGATTTCTTCCTCTACGACGCGGATCGGCGGCTGGCCTACCGAGGTGCCTTCGACGAGTCCACCCCAGGCAACGGCAAGCCGGTGACCGGGGCGCTCCTCGACGCTGCCATCAGGCATGTGCTCGCCGGTGAGCGAGTGCCCGAGCCGCATCGTCCCAGCATGGGGTGCTCCATCAAGTGGCGGTCGTAAGGCCTGCGCTGTCAGCGAATGAGTAAGTCGAGCACGTCCAGCTATGCCGGCTTGGTGGCTTCGAGGACTTCGAGGTAGTGCGGGTTGTACATAACCCCCAGCACGTTGCCGAATGGGTCGACGACCGCGGCGGTCACGAACCCCGCTTCACCGCGCGGTGTGATCGGCTGGTACTCCTTGGCACCCATCGACAGCAGACGCTCCACGGTGGCGTTGAGGTCATCGACGTGCCAGTACATGATGGCGCCGCCGGGCTCGGTCGTCGCGCCGGGCGGGCCGTAGCTGCGGTCGACGATGCCCAGCTCGTGCTGGTAGTCGCCGATGCGGAACTCGGCGTAAGCCAGGCGGCCGTCCGGCTTCGACCGCGTGAAGTAGGCCTCCACACCGAGGAACTCGGCGTACCACGCCACGGCCGCCGCTACGTCATCCGCCCAGAAGTTGATCGTGCTGAATCCACGCAAGGTCACAATGCGTCCTTCCTCGCCGCTGCTTTCTGCAATGACGCTATCGGGACCGAATCGAGGAGGCCGCCAAGCCGGGGCGCAGACCCTCGATACTGCGCCGAAACCGGGCGTAACGTTGGTCGTAGCGAGCGGCCTCGGCGGCGCGAGGGAACACCGAAGGCCCGGCGACAGGCGGAATGCGGCGTAACAGCGCGGGCTCGTCGAGCAGTCCAGCTGCCCGCGCGGCAAGCAGAGCCGCACCCCGACCGGAGGCCGCCGAGACGTCGACGATGCGGAGCCTGCAACCCAGCACATCGGCGAGCAGCTGCCGCCAGCCCGCGTCGGTGGTGCCTCCTCCCGCGAGCCGCAGGTCGTCCAGGGGTCTGCCAGGATGCCGCAGAATGGCCATCGCGTCCCGGACCGCCAGCGCCACCCCTTCCAGCGCGGCGCGCATCAGCCGGGTGCGGTCGTGCTGAGACCCCAGTCCCACCCAGGCGCCGCGCATGCTCGGGTCGAGGTAGGGCGTGCGCTCGCCACCGAGGTGAGGGAGAAACAAGGGGTCGTCAGGCAACGGCGATGCCGCCGCCGCTGCGTACAGTTCGGGCCAAGACGCCGCGAGCAACCGACGTACCCAGTCGAGGGCCAGTCCGCCATTCAGCACCGCGGCCATGGAATACCACCCCGTGTCCGTGGCGGACCGGTACAAATGGGTCACTGGGGTCGGAATCCGCAGGGTAGCCGGCGTCGGTCGCGACGTCGGAGTGACCACCTGCGCACCGGTCCCGATGGTCAGTTGCGCGGTGTCGACGTCGACCAGCCCGGAACCCAACGCGGCGGCTGCCGTGTCGGCGGCCCCAGCTGCAACCGGGATGCCCGGTTGAAGGCCAAGCTGCGCGGCGGCACCGGGCTGCAGCTCGCCTGCCCGCTGGCCCGCGGAGCCGAGCAACGGGGCGAGAAGCTCCGCGTCGAGGCCCAACTCAGCGACGACCTCGACGTCCCACGAGTCCCCCAAGATGTCGTAGAGCAGCGTCGCCGACGCGTCGCTGGGCTCGGCGACGAACTGCCCGGTGAGCTGTGCCCTGAGCCAGTCCTTCGGCTGCAGCGCCCACCGGGTCACGGCGTATGTCTGCGGTTCGCGCTCGGCCAGCCAGGCCAGCATCGGGCCGGCCATGCCCGGCGTGAGGGGATTCCCGAGCCGGGCGCGCAACGGACCGCGCAATGACCGGTACGCCGCCAGCTGGTCGACCGCGCGCGAGTCGGACCACAGCATCGCCGGCCGCACGGCGCGACCGTCGGCGCCAGTGGCGACCAACCCGTGCATCTGGCCGGAGAACCCCACGGACTCCGGCGTTGCCGGGGCGGCGGCCGCTGTCGCCTCGTGCACCGAATCGACGACTGCTGACCACCACAACGTCGGGTCGGTCTCAGCCCAGCCGGGTCCGCGGTTCTGCACCGGGTACCCGGCGCTCGTCGACGCGAGCAGCTTGCCGTCGAGGTCAAGAACCACCACTTTCACAGAACTGGTGCCGAGGTCGATTCCTAGCAGGGCCGGCGGGCGCGATGCATTCCTGGACATGCGGATGACCTCGGGTGACTGCCGCCCGGACCTAGGGGACGAGCACGATCTTGTGGGCGGTGCGGTCGTTGGCCAGCGCGTCCAGCGCCTTGCCGTATTCGTCCAGCGGGAAGCGGTGGGTGATGATCCCGTCGGTCCTCGCCCGCCCACCGCGTAACGCGGCAATGGCAGCACCGAAGGACGTCATTTCGGCGAAGGAGCCCTTGATCGTGATCTCGCGCCGGAACACGTCGAACGGATGGAATGTCACGACCTCGTCCCCCCGCGTGACCCCATAGATCAGGACGGTGCCACCGTTGCGGGTCAGGGGAACGCAGATGTCGCCGATCCCGGTCGCGCCGGTCGCCTCGACCACGACGTCGTACCCTTCGCCACCGGACGCGGCGCGGACCTTCTGCACGTTCCCCTGCGGGTCGTCGCGCGTGATCAGGACCGTCTGGCTTGCACCGAGTGCGGACGCGCGATCCAGCTTGAACTGGGTCGGTGCGGCGACCGTCACCGACGAGGCGCCTCCCGAGGCGATGAGCTGCGCCAGCAGGAGGCCGGTGGGGCCCGCGCCAAAAACGAGCGCACTCGAGCCGGGACGCAGGTCCAGCGTCTCTAGCCCGTGCATCGCGCAGGCCGCAGGCTCGGTGAAGACCGCCGTGTCGAGCGGGAGCCCCTGCACGGAGAACACCAGGTTCGCGGGAACGGTGACGTACTCCGCGAAGAAGCCCGGGTAGTTGCTGCCAAGGCCCTTGGCGTCGGCGCACAGGATCAGCCGCCCGGACCGGCAGTAATCACATGTCCCACAGAAGATGTTGGGGTTGACCGAAACCTGCTCGCCGACAGCGAACCGCTCGACATCGTCGCCGAGCGCATCCACCACCCCGACGAGCTCGTGACCAGGGATGAGCGGGAACACGGCGTTGAAGTCGCCGTTGTGGATGTGCAGGTCGGTGCCACAGACGCCGACCTGCTCCACCCGGATTCGTACCTCGCCGGGCCCGACCTGGGGAGTGGGGATCTCGGTCAGCGCAAAGCTACGTGGAGCGTCGTACAGAACTGCCTTCATGTTGCTCTCTTCCCATGGTCGGTGGTGCGCCCAGGTCGTTCGGGCTACCTCGACCCAGCCTGACTGGTCCGCTCATGACTCGCTCCGCCCGACTTCGAAACCGGGCGGAGCGAGTCACGACGGGAACTCAGCAGTTGGACTTGTAGATGTACTTGTTGACCTCGGGATCGTCCAAGTTGTCCTGCGTGACGATTAGGGACTCGGTCTCGATCTCCTCCGTCACCGTCTCGCCGGCCAGTGCCGCGAGGGCCTGCTCGACACCTTGCACGCCGATGTCGAAGGGCTTCTGGGCGACGAGCGCTTGCACATCCCCGGCCTCGAGCTGCTGGATCTGGTCGGGGCCGGCGTCGAAGCCGACGACCTTCACCTGACCGGCCTTGCCGGACTGCTTCACACCGGTCGCCACACCCTGCGCAGTGAACAGATTGGTCGCGAAGACACCCTCGAGGTCAGGATCCTTGGCCAGGGCCGCCGAGATGACCTGCGCTGCCGTGCTCGCGTTGTTGTGCGAGTACTGGGTCTCCCCTACCAGGGTGAGTCCGAGCTCCTCCGCCTTGGTGTTGAAGCCCTCGACGCGCGCGTCGACACTGGACACGCCCGGGTCGGTGGAGATCACCAGCACCTTGCCCGTGACGCCGAGCTGCTCAAGGGCCTCGGCCGCCTTCTGACCGCCCAGGTTGTTGTCGGTGGCGATCCGCGAGACTCCGATGGTCGGGTCGGTGACGATGGTGTCGACGAGCACGACCTGCGTCCCGGCGTCCTGGATTCGCTTCAGGGGCGGCGCGGATGCCGTGACGTCGTTGGGAGCGACGAGCAGAGCGTCCGGCTGCTGGGCCGCCACCGCGTCGAGCATCGGGTTCTGGAGGGTGGCATCGAACTTGTCCGGACCCTGAACCTCCAGGCTGGCCCCGGCGGCATCCGCCGCTTCCTGGGCCCCGCACTCCATCGAGACGTAGAACGGGTCTCCCTTGACGCCCACCATCAGAGTGATGCTCGCGCCTTCCGCGCCGCCGCCCGGGCTCGCCGCGCCAGTGCCGCCGGACGCCGTGTCGCTGTCATCGTCGGACCCGCCGCATGCGGCGAGGCTGAGGGCGACGGCGGAGGCCGCCGTCAACGTGAGGAACTTGCTCCTGTACACATGCACTCCTTTGGTCGGGTTGCGGACTCGTTATGGGTTGGGGTCAGCGCCTGTTGCGCGCCCGGCGGCGGAGTTGGTCGGCGTAGATGGCGAGGATGAGGACGACGCCGACGGCGACCATCTGCCAGTAGGGCTGGACGCCGACGATGATGAAGCCGTTCTGCAAGACCGCGGGGATCCACACGCCGATGAGGGTGCCGATGATACTGGCGATACCGCCGAACAGGCTGGTGCCACCGAGGGCGACAGCGGTGATGGCGCTCAGGTTGTCAGTGGAGTGACCGGCGACCGATGTCGTGGAGAAGTACGCGACGGCGAGGAAGCCGCCGAGGCCGCTGGCCAAAGCCCCGACAACGTAGACCTTCAGTAGATGACGCTCGACATTGATGCCGACTCGGCGGGCGGCCTCCTCGCTCGATCCGATCGCCAGCGTGTGGCGGCCGAACACGGCCAGGTGCATCCCCACGTACCCAATGCCGACGACGATCAGGCCGATGAGGATGAGATTGTTCAGTCCGGGGATCAGCTGACCCGTCGCGACTGGGTTGAGGGCGTACGTTGCGACGTTCACGCCGTTCTGCATGAGCAGAGCGATGCCCAGGCCGGCACCGAGGGTCCCGAGCGTCGCGAGCATCGGAGGGATCCGCAGGTAGCCGACGGTAAATCCATTGATGAGGCCGAGGATCAGCCCCGCTAACAACGAAGCCGCGAGGGCCACGCCGATGTACCAGAGCTTCGTCTGGTCCGCGGGCACCTCGGCGGCGGTGCCAGAGCCGACCTGGATCATGCTCAGCGCCTTCACGGCGAAGACCTCACCGAGCACGATGCCCGAGGGGATGGAGAGGTCGATCCCTGCCGTGGCGATTACGAACGTGGTGCCGACACTGACGACCGTCAGGATGGCAACGTTCAGCGCGAGCAGCTGGATGTTGGAAACAGTGTTGAACGTGCCCGGCGCCAGCACGGAGAAGATCACCATCGTCACGATCAGGAAGAAGAACGTCATCATGACCGGGCTGGCGATCAGGCGCCGCCACCACGCCGACCTCATGTCGACGGCAACACCCGAACCCTCGGCAGCGGCCACCTCCGGGACGGCGTCGCCCTCGACGGTGGCATCGATGGCCGCCACCTCCGCCTGGCCGATCACATGCTGGGTCTCCGCTGCCTCGTCCTGGATGTCGCTCATGCGGCCACCTCGTTAGTGAAGGCACCGGAGATCGCCGCGATCAGCCGGTCCACGTCGGCCTCGCCCTGCTCGAAGCGCGCAACGCGAGCGCCGAGCCGCAACACCTCGATGCGGTCCGACACCTCGAGCACCTGCGGCATGTTGTGCGAGATGAAGATGACGGCCAGGCCGCGGTCGCGGACTCGGCGGATCAGGTCGAGCACCTTCGCGGTCTGGATGACGCCAAGCGCCGCCGTCGGCTCGTCGAGGAGGATCACGTGCTGCGCCCACATCGCGGCCCTGGCGATGGCGACGGACTGGCGCTGCCCGCCCGAGAAGGACGCGACCGGCACGCGCAGGTCCTGCACCATTCCAACCCCGAGGTCGGCGAAGCTCTCCGCCGTCTGCCGGCGCATCGCCGCCTGGTCGTAGATGATCTTGAACCGGCGGATCTCGCGACCGAGGAACACGTTCGACGCGGCATCCAGGTCGGGCGCCAGGGCAAGGTCCTGGTAGACCGTCTCGATGCCGAGTCGCTCGGCATCGATAGGGCTCGAGAGCTGTACCGGTTTCCCGTCAACCTCGATGGTTCCGCCGTCCGGCGCGTGGACCCCTGACATGCACTTGACCAGGGTCGACTTGCCGGCGCCGTTGTCACCGATGAGCGCGGTCACCTCGCCGGCCATGGCCTCGAAGGAGGCTCCGCGGAGGGCGCGGACGTGGCCGAACTCCTTGACGACCGATCGGGCCGCCAACGCCGGAGTCCGCGCACGCCGGGCCGACCCGGCCCCATCCGGTGTGGTCGCATCGTCGGTTGTCACGCACATCACCTGCTTTCTTGTCTGGTTTGTGCTCGGAGGGGTTGGGCCACGCCGAAGGCTCGGCGGCGTGAGTCTAGGACCTTCTCGTCACCGGGGCGCCTGACGGCGGCTGCTCGGGGGTGCTGGAACAACGCAGGCAGTACGACGTTGCGCGCGGGGCCAGCCAGCCCGTCGAGACGCTCGAGCGTCATCGCGGCCACGGCCGCTCCGAGCCGCCTCGGCTCGGAGGCGACGACGGTCAACGGCGGGAAGACGAGCAGGTCGGGGTCGGCCACATCGTCGAAGACGGTCAGGTCGACGTCCGCACCGGTGGCCAACATGGATCGGATCACCGCCCGGCCCGACCGGTTGTGCAAGGCGAAGACGGCAGTCGGTCCGTCGGCCGCCTGAAGCATCGCGGTAACCGTCACCTCTGCTTGCACCGCGTCCCCACAGCTCAGCGCCACGAGGTCGGCGTCGAGGCTGACCCCCGCGTCCGCGAGCGCGTCGCGATAGCCGTCGTAGCGCTCGCTCATCGTCCACACCCGGGCGTCGAACCCGATCACAGCGATTCGGCGGTGACCGGCGGTGACCAGCTCGGTGACGGCCACCCGGGCCGCGGTGCGGTTGTCGATCGTGACGGTGTCGACGCTGACACCTTCCAGCGGCCGGTCGACCGCGCCGACGGCTAGGCCGTGGTCGACGTCAAGCTGAAGGTAGGACGAGTCGCCTGGCGCCGAGACGACCACCAGGGCGGCGACGCGCCGCTCGACGAGAACGCGGGTGAGCATCCGTTGCCGCGTCATGTCGTCGCCGTGACTCGCCGAGATGAGGCCCAGCTTGCGCGGCGCCAGGGTGGCCTCGACTTCGGCAGCGAGCGCGGCGAAGAAGGGGTCCGAGACCGTGGGGATGACCAGGCCGACGGTTTCGCTGGTCTGGCGGGTTGCCAGGGCTCGAGCGAGGTAGTTGAGCCGAAAGCCGAGTTCGCCGGCCGCCTTGTGGACGCGTTGGGCTGTTGCTTCGGCGACCCCGTATTCGCCGTTGAGGGCCCGAGACGCAGTCTTGAGGCTGACGCCTGCCCGCGCCGCGACGTCCGCGAGCGTGGGGCGCGGTGGCCTCGTCACGCTGGACCACTCACCGCGGCTAGGAGACCGCGAGCCTGCCAGGTCACGCGGGACGCCACCGGCACGGCTGCTCCTCTCCTAGCACGCAAAGAAAGAGGTGCGAATGACAGCAAGCGGGTTGTACCTGACAGCGCTGTCTGACAGCGCTGTCAGGTACAGTAGGCCTGTTGGTGTCTCCAGGCAATGGCCCACCTGCAGCAGTTATCCGTTCGTTATCGCATCCGTCTCACCCGCGGTGGTCGGCCGCCTCGGGCCATGGCCGGGCGCGGTCGGTCGCGACGGCGCGCAAGGTGTCCAGGCGCGGGCGCGCCACAGCGTCCAAGAAGATCTGTCGCTCCGCTTCGCCGAGTGCCAGCGACTCCCGCCATACCGAGCGCCCGGCGATGAAGCCGGACGCGCCGCCAACGTCAAACGCGACCTGCAGGACATCGGTGAACTGAGCGAACGGCACGCCAGCGGACAGCACCGCCCACGGCCGGTCAAGCTCCGACGCGAGCCGGCGGCACCCTTCGGGCGAGCCCGGGTACTCGAGCTTCAGGAGGTCGATGTCGAGCTCATTGAGCGCCCGTGCCGCCTCGACGATCGCGTCTTCGCGGCGCTTCCCAGTGAGGTCCTCGCCGGGCAACGGGTAGACCAGGTTCTCGATGACCGACGGAATCCCGACAGCGCGGCAGTCGTCGACGACCTGCCGCACCGCCTCCAGGCACTCGGCGACAAGGTTGGGCTCACCGGCCTGCGCTGCCGGGCGGTCAGCGCGTAGCTGGGCCAGGAACTTGTTGGCGTCGCCGCCCTGGTCAAGCACCCAACGGGAGTTCAGCTCGGGGTCGCGGTGCGTCCTGGGCTCGCCGTTGAATACACCCCGCTGCGAGGGCTCCGATGCCACGAGCAGCCCGCAGCCGTTGTGCAGTGCACCCGACTCCTTGACGGCGGGGACGCCGTATGTCGGGTCGAACAGGATCCCGCTCGCCACTGGGCTGAGGGCCCGGGCGACATCGACCTTCGACCGTCGCAGGTCCTCATCAGTGGCCTCGATGCCGACGGCTGCGAACATGCGCCGCAGGGTGTTCCGCTGATCCATCGCGATGATCGCGAAGACGCCGTCGTTCCCCGAGATGTCGTCGAGAGTCTTGACCGGCTGGGCTGTCCTAGAGCTCATGAGTTTCCTCCGGAGATCGTGCTGAGAGAGTTGCCATTCGGGACATCGGTAGAGGGCCGGACGGAGCCGACTCCGGCGGCCTGTGCGGCGAACAGGGCTGCGCCGACCACACCGGGCTCGCGCAGTTCGGAGAACTCCAGATGCGCGATGGCGGACCGCTTGGCCGCCCGCACGCTCTCCATCCGAGTCCAGCCGCCGCAGGCGATGGCCCGGCGGTGCGGGCCAACTACGGCATCGATCGTCGCGAGCAGCCTTCGGGTTTCGTCGGCGGTGTACCGAGTGGCCGCTGCCCACACGTCCGCTGGCGTCACGTCGTCCCGCAATCGCAGTACGACGTCGTCGCCGGTCGGTCCCGCGCCGGACACCTCCAGGCCAAGGGGCAACTCACCGACGGCGAGCGCCGCCTGGTCGAGGCGGTCTCGTTCCGGTTCCCCTGTCGCACCGAGCGCACCGAGGACCCGGCGCAGCAGCAGTCCACCTCGGACACCACCGAGCAGCAACGTCGTACCCGGCAACACGTGTGCACCCACGGACAGGCCGGACCGGACCAGCAGATCCCGACGGCTGTCGTCGAGGGTCCCAGGCAGGGAGCGGGCGACGACGTCTGCTGTGCCCGACGAGTTGAACAGCTCGTCCGGACCCAAAGCGCCGGCACCGATGGCCGCTACCGGGTGGTCGTGGCCGGCGACGGTCAGGGCCGCACCCTGGAGTGATGTCGGGAGGCCGTCGTAATGCAACGAGCCGGCGGCGATTCCCGCGCAGACCGGTGGCGGGAGCAGTGTCGTGGGCAGGCCGGCCACCGAGACGCCCTCGTGCCATAGTGCGCCTGTGGCCTGGTCGACGAGCCCCGTCCGGGACGCGAGCGACGGCTCCCGGACCAGGCACCCGCCGAGCCGGTGCACAACCCACTCCGGCACGCTCGCCCACCGGTGCGCCGGTGTCAGCGCCAAGCCGCTGCTCTCCAGCCACAGCAGCTTGGCCAGGCTGGACTGGCAGTCCCACGGCAGGCCCGTACGCCGCGCGAACTGCTCCGGCAGGATCGCGGCCCGCTCACCGACCCGCTGCACCTGCCGTGCCCCGCGTTGGTCGAACCAGGCGATCACCGGCGCACAGGGCTTGCCGGTGGCGTCGAGAAGCACACCGCTCTCGCCCAGGCCGGCGACGCCAACGCCGAGCACCTGCAGCCGTCCGACCTGCAGCTCAGCGGCCTGGGCAACACGCGCCAGCAGGTCGACCGCGAGCCCAAGCATGGCCTGTGGCGTGGTCTCGGTCCCCACATCGACCGTCATCCACGGCGTCCTGGCCTCCACCAGTGCTACCTGTCGGCCCAGCAGATCCCGGACCAGGGCCTTCGAGCTCGTCGTGCCGAGGTCGAGGCC
>DASSDH010000204.1:0-2288 GCA_035697245.1 Jiangellaceae bacterium | reverse complement strand
GGGAGCATGAACAGCCGGGACAGGGCCTGCTCGGGGGAGTCGGCGATGTTCGTCGGCGGCCACCTGACCTGCTGCAACCCGAAGTAGACCGTGCCCAGCAGCGGGTCGGTGGCCGTGCTGGTCTCGATGCCCTTGAACTGGGCGATGCGGTCCGGCGGCCCCATGATCTGGACCCAGCCGGAGTTGAAGCCGGGCTCGACCCGGTTGAGCTCGCTGAAGGTGTCGTCCCCGTTCTCCTGTTCCCACAACTTGCCGGAGATCGGATCGAACGCCATTCCGAAGCTGTTCCGCAGACCGTAGGCGAAGATCTTCTGGATGTTCTCGCCGACCTCTCCGCCCATATCCGCGCCCGCGTTGAAGAACGGGTTGTCCGTCGGCGTGCCGCCGTCGTCGTCCAATCGCAGGATCACCCCGGTGAGATGGGCATCATCTGGTTGCGGGCCGCCGAACTGGTCGTCGGGCTGACCAGGCCCGAAGGGGCCATCGACCAGGTTCTGCAGCTGGCCGCGCCGACCGACGTCGCCGACCACGATGTAGAGCTTGCCGTCGGGCCCGAACGCGATCACACCGCCATCGTGGTTGCCCCGCTCCGGCTGGTTGGCGTCCTGCTGTAGGGCACGAATCTTGATCAGATTCTGGTCGGGCGACAGCGTGGATCCGTCCCACACGTACCGGTCAACCCGGTTGCCCAGCAGCGGCGTCTGGCTGAGCACGTCGGTGTCGGCACCGGTGCTGCTCTCGGTCCAATACAGGTAAACCCCGGGATTGGTCGGGAAGTCCGGGTGCAGGGCGATCCCCAGCAGCCCACGCTCCGACCCGAAATTCACCGCCAGGTCCAGCACCGTGGACTGGACCGTGCCGTCCACAACGCGCTGCACCTTTCCGGTGTTCTTCTCCAACACCAGCAGGTCATCCTCGCCGAGGAACGCCAGGCTTATCGGCGTGACCAGCTCGCTCGCCACCGTCTCCACCGCCAGCCTCGGGTGCAGCATGATCGGATCATCGGACTGGGCGGCAGCCGTCGGGCTGAGCATGGTTGCCGAAAGCCCCGCCATGACGACGGCTGCCCCGGATCCGAGGGCTGCCGCGCGCCTGGTCACGGCTTTGCGTCGGGTGAACATCACGGACTCCCTTCCGTGCGTCTCGGTCGACCGCGACCAGGAGCGACGGCGAGTCGTCGGCCGGTCACCGCGCGTGCGATCGATTACTCCATGAGCAGATCTGAGGACACCTCCGCTCGCATCGGTATGCCACCGACAGGACTCCCGCCGACGAGACCCCTAACAGGGCACGGACAGCGGCCCTGGCCGGTTCAACGCCAGGGCGCGTCCGACGGGTGAGCCGGTCGGTCACGCAGGCCGCTTGCGCGGACGACTGGGCGGTCGACTGCGGCACGGACGAATGCTTCGGGGCCAACTACTCGCACTGACTGGCGAGCGCGTGTGACTGCGGTGTAGAGGAGTTCGCGGGTGAGCAGCGGGGAATCGGGCGGCGGCACGAGAACCGAGACGCGCGCGAATTGGCTGCCTTGGGCGCGATGAACGGTCAGGGCGTGGACTGTCTGGACGCTGTCCAGGCGGTTGGGCGCAACCTCGAGCACGTCGGTACCGCGTGTAAAGACCGCGGTCGGGCCGGAGGCGCCGCGGTCGATGACAACGCCGGTGTCGCCGTTGAAGAGTCCCAGCTCGTAGTCATTGGCGGTGACGATGAGCGGGCGGCCGATGTACCACTCGCGGTCGAGAGCGAAGCGGTCGACGGCAGCGCCGAGCCAGCTCTCGACCTGCTGGCTCCAGCGGGCCACGCCATAGGCGCCGCGTCTGTGTGCGCAGAGCAGGCGGTGCCGGTCCATCGCCTGCAGGGCGGCAAACCCATCGCCGGCGAGCGCTGCTTCGATGAGGGCGCGGCCCGAGTCAACGACATCCGCCCGGAGGCCTTCCAGGCCGGCGGGCCGGCGGGTGTCCAGCTCGGTCTCGACGAACTCGACCTCTGGAGACCCGCGGCGTAATACCTCCACCGCATCGTCGGCGCGGCCGCGACGGATGGCTTCAGCCAACTCGGCGATCGCACTGCCGTAACGGTGGACGGTGCGAAGTCGCACGACGTCCTTGCGGAGCTCGGATTCGACCTCGTCCGCAGGCTGGACATCAGCAGGCAGCAGGTCGATCAGCCGATCGGACCGATCATCCACGGCGGGCCGCGATCGACGGTGGACCAGGTCGCCGAGCACTGCTCCGGCTTCGACAGAGGCGAGCTGGTCGGGGTCGCCAACCAGGACCAGCTGGGTATCC
>DASSDH010000203.1:0-4915 GCA_035697245.1 Jiangellaceae bacterium | reverse complement strand
CGCCGAAATGCCGGAGTAGAGAGTGCGGACCAGGACGTCGCCGTCCAGGGCCGTTGGACGCGGGTAGCTGCGGATACCGACTTGGCGTGGCTCGGTTAACTCGACCAGAAAGGACACAGGTCTCCTGAGGCTTCTGCGGGTCCCAGGCCAAACTATCCCCCAGATTTATGTCTTACACAAATACATATACGCATGCTGGCAAGTCACAAATTTCCAGCCCGGGAACGGCTCGTCCAGGCTGCGATCCGAGACGAGCGATTCATGCCGGAGACCTAGCGCCCGTCAAGAACCTCACCGAACCGGATCGGAGCGGACGCCCGAGGCTGGCCGATACATAGATCGCGTGGCCGACCGCGATCACACCGAAGTCCATTTGAGACCGTCCATGTCCTCCGGGTACGGCGTCTCCGCCCTGACCGGTCGCATCATGACAGCGGGATCGCATATGAACCCAATCTGACCTCCCATGGATTGACGGTGTTGTCGATGTCAGCCTGGTTGGAACAACAACTATGCGATCTGGAGGATTTGTGCGTACGGGCTTTGCCAGGCCGGAGATCGCCGACTATCGGAGCAACGGCTTCTTGTCCGTCCCGGACGGCCTGACAGTCGCTGAGCTCGCCCACTGGCGCGAGGTCGTAGACGCGGCGATGGCTGCCCGGCCACCAAGCGCGGTCAGGACGCAACAGCGAGAAGGTGTTCACTTAGCGGATGCATCTACGCCGGGACTCGACGCGGTTGGGCAGCTGGTCGAGGATCAGCGTCTCGGTCATCTCGAGATCGCGGCCCGAGCGAGCTGCGGGTCGGGCATCATCCAACCGCCCCTGCACGCGGTGGCCGCCGGCAGCATCCTGCTCCACGGCCACCTCGCGTCCGACTTCGTGTTCAGCGACTTCTGCGGCGATGCTCTCGTCGGCGTCTGCGGCATCGGGTTTCGGTCGATCCTGATGCGCCATCGCAGTCAGATCGGCCAACCGTTGGCCTCCGCGCAAGTCTGATGAGAACCCGGAGGAACAAACAATGGACTTGACCGTGAACGAGGAAGGCCAGCGTGAGGTGCGAGGCCACCACGCCGTCCGCGAAGCCGCCAAGGACTGGCGAACCTACTCGAGCGACCTCACCGGAGACCGCGATGTCCGTAGCGCCGCCGCGTCACACGAAGTTCCGGGAGGCGGCGCAGCCACTATTCATGAGCGCGGCGCTGGAGCCGAAGGCGGACTCGTTCGAAGTGCTCGCCGCCCGGCTGATCTCGTGAATCACCGAGCGCGGCGGCGGCGACATCTCGACCGCGCTTGCCCTTCTATACGTGATCGGCTGCCTGACCAGCGTCTCCAACCCTCGACAGGACTACCCGGCCGGGCCTGATGGGCGCCGGCCGTCAACACGGGGAGCGGGTGCTGGACGAGGACCGAGCCCTGATGGCCGCCCGAAGGACTACGTCCATCTGCGCTTCTTGTCGGCGAACCGCGACCCCTCAGTCTGGACCGACCCGGACCGGCTGGACATCCACCGGGAACGCCGCCCGCACCTGGCGTTGGGTCCGGCCGTCACTCATGCATCGGCATGAACATCACCGAGTACGCATCGAAGGCGTTTCTGCGCGCCATCCTCGGCCACCGGCCCAACTGGCACTTCGACACCGATCCTCAAATCCGGGGGCGGAGGGATGACCGAGGGCCGACCCAATCACGGCCATCGACAGCTTTGGCCGCATCCACTCAGCGGTCGACTCAGTGCGCGTCTCGTCCGCGGCGCCAAGCGCCCCTTGACCAGTAATGAGCTACGCCAGAGGGTTGGTTCGTGACCTCCCCGCTGCGGCAGCGAGCTCTGGATATTCTGCAAGCGCACTGGCGGCCAGACGTCGGATACTGTGTCCCGAACCCCGCCACGTATCCACACCAGTGGCTGTGGGACTCCGCCTTCCACTCGGTCGCCTGGGCGCGCCTGGGTGACCACCGCGGTGTCGCGGAGCTCAGTTCACTGGTGGGTGGTCAGCTGGACTGCGGGATGGTGCCGCACATGCGCTACGGCCCGACCCCGCCGTCCGCCTGGTTGGGGCCATTGGTGTCGGCGTCGTCGATCACCCAGCCGCCGATGTTCGGGCACGCGATCGCCGAACTGTTGCGGTCCGGTTTCGAGGTTCCCGGCGATGATGTAATCCGAGCCACCCGGGCCCTGCGATGGCTGCTCGACACTCGGCGGGACGCCAGTGGTCTGATCTTCATCGTGCATCCCTGGGAGGCCGGCAACGACCACGCGCCACGATGGGACGGGTGGGGCGTGCCCGGCACAACTCCGGACACCTACGACCAGGGGGCCCGCTCGCAGTGGAACAAGGATCTGATGCGGGACGTGATCATCGGAGGTGACGGAGCAGCGACCGGCTCCCATCGGTTCGTGGTCTGCCCGGCCGCGTTCAACGCCTACGTCGCGTTCAACGCTCGGGAGCTGGGCACAGTAGCTGCCGACCGGGCCCTCCTGCTGGATGCCGATGAGCTGGGCAGGCTTATCGATGAGCTGCTCTGGGATGAGGAAACAAACCTGTGGGCGGATCGTCCAGTGGTTGGCGGGGATGGCCGCACCCATACCATCCCGATCTCCGACGGAGCCATGCCGCTGCTGGTGTCGGACCATCAGGAGCATGCCCAAAGGGCGCTGGAGACGCTCAGCGATCCGCACGTCTTCGGCGGCACGCCGTTCGGGCCGACCAACGTCGCCCAGAACCAGAATTGCTATGACCCTTCGGCCTACTGGCGTGGGGCGGCATGGCCCAATATGAGCTATCTCCTCTGGCTCGCGGCTCGACGCTGGGACAGCACCCAGATCGCAGACCAGATCGCCCGGAACACGATCGCTGGCGCAGAGGCCTCCGGTTGGGCCGAATACTGGAACCCGCATACCGGCGAAGGCCTGGGTGCCGCCCCCCAATCGTGGACCGCTCTGGCGGCCACCATGGATCGGGACATCCGATAGCCGCCGACATCGCGACAACTAGAGCCGGAGAAGTAGGAGCCCACCTGATACCCAACGACCCGATCCCGGTGCTCGAGATCGGCGGCACCCACGTGACAGCGGTGCTGGTGACCTCCAACCCGTGGGACCTGGTCCACGAAACGCTCAGCACCGCCCGATTGAATGCCGACGGCACCTCGGCGGAGGTGCTGGACGAACTCGCCGCGGCAGCCAACGGCCTGCAGGTGAGACGCCGATCGGACTGGGTCGTCGCTGTTCCCGGTCCCTTCGACTACAGGCGCGGGGTTGGGCTCTTCCGCGATGTGGGCAAGTTCGACAACCTGTACGGGGTCGATGTGCGACGCGGCCTGATGATGCGCATCAGGCCGGGTCCCTCAGCTGTCCGGTTTCTGAACGACGCCGACGCATTCGGGGTCGGTGAGTACGCGGCCGGAGCGGCTCGGGGTCATGACCGGGCAGTGTGCATCACTTTGGGCACCGGCGTCGGCTCGGCGTTCCTGGACCGGGGACGGCCGGTGAACTCGGGACCGACTGTGCCGCCGGACGGGAGCATCCATCTCCTCGTCCACGAAGGGCAGCCCTTGGAGGAGACGGTTTCCCGGCGGGCGATCAGGGCCGCGTACGCCGCGGCGGCTGGCGGGTCGCCCGACAACGTGGCTCCCGACGTGCATGCTATCGCCGAACGATCCCGGCACGGAGACGATCTGGCGAGGGCTGTCCTGGCGCACGCCTTCGCCGGCCTCGGAGCTGCCTTGGCCCCGCTCCTGGTGCGGTTCGAGGCCAGCATCGTGGTCATCGGCGGCTCCATGGCCGGCTCGTGGGACATCGTCGAGCCGGCGGTCAGGCTTGGTCTGTCCGAGACCGCGTTGGATCTTGGTCACGTGGAGGTCCGCCCGGCCGAGCGCAACCAGGTTGCGGCCCTCCTGGGTGCAGCCTTCTGGTCGGTCAACCAGCAGGACTGAGCTCCCGGACCGCTCGGACGACAGCCTGTGCGAGATGCGAATGCCCTGCATCGTTGGGGTGCACGCCGTCATCCGAGACCATCGTGTCCACCTCCCAGCCCTCGATCGCCACGACTTGGGTGGATGAATGTCGTGACGCGGCCTGTCTCAAGGTTGCGTTGTAGGCGTCGATGACGGCATCCGATGCCCGGTGGAATGGTTCGTACGCTGAGTAGTCGCCGATGTAGGGCTGCTCGAGAGCCAGCACAGGCGCGGCTGGGCTGGCCTGACGGAACGCTCGGAGCAACAGTGCCAGGGCATCGCCGTACGCCTCGCTCGCGGCGGGAGAGTGCCCGTTGAGCCGGGCATCGTTCAAGCCGGTCATGAGCACGAAGAGGCTGGCAGGAGGGGGAGGGCTCGACGCCACGAGCCTCGCCGTCTCGGTGCTCAGGCTGCCACTTTCCGCGCGATTGTCATGCCGGAGGCGGACCCGCGCCGTGAGTGGAGAGAAGCCGCGGTCACGTCGGCTCGACCCGGTGCCGAACACCCACGAGTGGCCATAGGCGCAGAGGGAACCGTGAATGATGCTGGGGTCCCCTTACGGGTTCCGATCCACGGATTCGTGCTCCGTACCGCGCACGAGCGCCTTGATCGTGGCCAGCTGCTGGCCGATGCCATCGCCGTGAGGGTGGATGCGGTAGCGGCCCACCTGAGCGGGAACGATGAATGTCTCGGCATAGTGCACGACGAAAGGCGCGAAGCTGCCGGTTGGGCTCTCCAGCACGGCCTCGGCGCCTTCGACCAGGTTGAGCACGTTGACCGTACCCATGGTGTCGTGCTCAACCACATCGGTGAACCAATGCCGGCGTACGTCGATGAACTCCAGCGAGTGCAGACCGGTACGTTCCTCCACCCAGCCCGGGCCAGAGCTGAGCGGCTCAACCTGACCCACCAGGTTGTCCCGGGTCCAGGCCGTGTCGCGGTCCCACTGGATGTTGCGT
>DASSDH010000202.1:0-7658 GCA_035697245.1 Jiangellaceae bacterium | reverse complement strand
GAGCCGATGCGTTGCCACCCGCGACGCGGTTCGCGGGCCGCGGCTCCGGCGGGCTTGGACCGGTAGACGACATAGGGACGAAACAGGTAGGCCAACGGCGCGGTGAGCGCGTGCACGAGCCGGGTGAACGGCCAGATCGCGAACAACAGCATGCCGATCAGCGTGTGCACCTGGAACGACAGCGGGGCTTCGTTCATAGCCTCGACGTCGGGCTGCAGCACGAAGATCGAGCGGAACCACGGAGCGACGGTCTCCCGGTAGTTGTGCTCCTCCCCGACTATCCCGGCGCCGAGCAGTGTCGTCGCCAGGCCGAAGACGATCGCCGCTACCAACACGACGTACATCGCCTTGTCGTTGCGCGTCGTGGCCATGAACACCGGGCCGGTGGTGCGCCGGCGGTAGATCAGGATGGCGACGCCGATCAGCGTCGCGAACCCGGCGATCCCGCCAAGCGTGACCGCCTGTACGTGGTAGGCCGTCTCGCTCAGTCCCACCGCCGATGTCCAGCTCTCCGGAATCACCAGCCCGATGACGTGACCAACGACCACGACCAGGATGCCGAAATGGAACAGTGGACTGCCGATCCGGAGTAACCGAGACTCGTACAGCTGGGACGACCTGGTGGTCCAGCCGAACTGGTCGTAGCGGTATCGCCAGATACAACCCGCAACCAGAACGGCGATCGTGACGTACGGCAGCACGCCCCACAGCAGGGTGCTCACGTCGGCACTCCTCTCGTCGGCGCGAGGGCGTACGGTTCCAACCCGACGGTCTCCGTAGGCGGGCCGGCATGGGCCAGCCGCTGCGCAGCCGCACGGTCCTGAGGCGACGGGCCGGGCAGCAGAGCACAGACCGCTGCGACGACGTCGGCATAGGACGAGCGGGCATCGCGCAGCGCCAACCGGAGCAATTCGACACCGGCCCGGTGCTCCTGCAGCAAGGCGAGCCCGTCGGCCAGGTCACCGGTGGCGGCGTACTCCAGTACCACCGGCAGATAGTCCGGAAGCTCGCTCGACCGGAGCTCCAGCCCGCCGCGGCGGTAGCGCTCCTTGAGCAGGGCGAGCGACTGTCCCCGCCGCCGGGTCTCTCCGTCGGTCCACCAGGTCAGGTAAGGGCAGCACCGGCGCCGGCGGTCGAACGTCGCGACGTAGTGCTCGGCGAGTTCGCGGGCGGGGGTGCGCGCGAGGTGCCGGAGAAAACCGGACAGCGCCGTCCGCGGTCGGCCGGGCGGGAGGGCCGCCACCGCCGTGGTCACCACCGGTACTCGATCGCGGACGGTTTCGTCGGGGTATTGCAGCAGGATCGACGCCGCTTGGCAGACGACCACGGCGTCCTGCCCGCGGGTCACGAACGGTCCTCGGATCGCGGAGGAAACAACCCGGCCGGCACGCCCTTGCCGTCCCAGTTGAGCAGGTTCACCCGGGCTCCCGGCTGCTCTGGATCGGCGATGCCTTCGGTCGTCTGCCGCTGCTTGAGCGCGTGGAAGGTCTCGACAGAGACGGGGGTGGGGCGGCCGGACGCCTCACCGAACGGCCCGCTCGCGTACATCCCGGGACCGCCCTCGTAGTCGAGGCTGCAGCCGATCTCCTCGAGCTGGCGGCCCTCCGCTTCATACGCGGTGGGGATGACGTACCGGTCGCCGTACTTCGCCACGCCCAACAGCCGGTACAACGAGGTCAGCTCGGCACCCGTCATGCCGGCAGCCGCCACCACCGTCTCATCGGCGGGGTCGCCGAGGTTGACTGCCCGCATGTACGACCGCATGGCGGACAACCGCTGCAGAACCCGCCGGACCGGAGCCGGGTCACCGGCGGTGAACAACTCCGCGAGGTACTCGACCGGGATGCGCAGGCTGTCGATGGCGCCGAACAGGTTGTCGAGGTCCTCCCCGTCGTGCCCGGTGGAGGTGAGCGCATCGACCACGGGCGAGAGCGGCGGGACGTACCACACCATCGGCATCGTTCGGAACTCCGGATGCAGTGGCAACGCAATCTGGTAGGTCTTGGCCAGCGCGTAGACCGGCGAGCGACGGGCGGCGTCGAGCCAGTCGTCGGGAATGCCCTCCCGCCGTGCCGCGGCGATCACGCCCGGATCGGAGGGGTCGAGGAACAGGCCGAGCTGGGCCTCGTAAAGATCCCTCTCGTCCGCGACGGCCGCTGCTGCACCGACGCGGTCGACGTCGTAGAGCACCAACCCGATGTAGCGCAGCCGGCCGACGCACGTCTCCGAGCACACGGTCGGCAGGCCGACCTCGACCCGCGGGTAACAGAACGTGCACTTCTCGGCCTTGCCGGTGCGGTGGTTGAAGTAGACCTTCTTGTACGGGCAGCCGGTGACGCACATCCGCCAGCCGCGGCACTTGTCCTGGTCGACGAGGACGATGCCGTCCTCGGCCCGCTTGTACATGGCACCTGACGGGCAGGACGCTACGCAGGACGGGTTGAGGCAGTGCTCACAGATCCGTGGCAGGTAGAACATGAACGTCTGCTCGAACTCCAGGCGGACCTTGTCCTCGGCCTGCCGGCGCAGTCGCTCGACGATGGGGTCGCGGTCGGAGACCTCGGCGCCGCCGCCGAGGTTGTCGTCCCAGTTCGCGCTCCACTCGACCTGCATCGGCTCGCCGGAGATCAGCGACTTCGGCTGGGCCACCGGGAAGTCATCGCCGAGCGGCGCGCTGGTGAGTTTCTCGTAGTCGTAGGTCCACGGCTCGTAGTAGTCGCTGATCTTGGGCAGCACCGGGTTCGCGAAGATCGTGAACAGCTTGCGGAACCGACCGCCGGCCTTGAGCTTCAGCCGCCCGTTGCGAGTCCGGACCCAGCCGCCCTGCCAGGTGTCCTGGTCCTGGTAGCGGCGCGGATAGCCCTGTCCCGGCCGGGTTTCGACGTTGTTGAACCAGACGTATTCGACGCCGCTGCGGTTGGTCCACGCCTGCTTGCAGGTCACCGAGCAGGTGTGGCAGCCGATGCACTTGTCGAGGTTCATCACCATCGCCAGCTGCGCCATCGGTCGCATCAGTACCGCACCTCCTGCGAGCGGCGGCGGATCACCGTGACCTCGTCGCGCTGGTTGCCGGTCGGGCCGAGATAGTTGAAGGCGAACGACAGCTGGGCATAACCGCCGATCAGATGCGTCGGCTTGACCAGGATGCGGGTCAGCGAGTTGTGGATGCCGCCCCGACGGCCGTTGACCTCGGCGATCGGGACGTTCACGACCCGCTCCTGCGCGTGGTAGACGAAGACCGTCCCGGCCGGCATCCGGTGCGAGACGATCGCCCGGAGCACCATGACGCCGTTGCGGTTCACGGCCTCCACCCAGTCGTTGTCGCTCACCCCGATGGCCGTGGCGTCCGCCGGGCTCATCCAGACAACCGGCCCGCCGCGGGACAGCGACAGCATGAACAGGTTGTCCTGGTACTCCGAGTGAATCGACCACTTCGAGTGCGGCGTGATGTAGCGCACCACGACCTGCTTGGAGCCGTCGGCCCCCAAGCTCGGCTCACCGAACAGCAGCTGCATGTCCAGCGGCGGGCGGTAGATCGGCAGCGCTTCACCGAACTCGTGCATCCAGTCGTGGTCGAGGAAGAAGTGCATCCGCCCGGTCAGGGTGTGCCATGGCTTGAGCTCTTCCACGTTCGTGGTGAATGCCGCGTAGCGCCGCCCACCTGTCTCGCTGCCCGACCACTCCGGGCTGGCGAGGACCGGCACCGGCTGCGCCTGGGTGTCGGCGAAGCTGATCCGGCGTTCCTCGCTGCCCTCGGCAAGGTGGGCGAGCGGGCGACCGACCCGCTGCTCCAGCGCATGGAATCCCTGCACGGCCAGGCGGCCGTTGGTGGTCCCGGACAGCGTCAGGATGGCCTCGGCCATCTTCGCGTCGGTGTCCAGAGCCGGCCGCCCGTTCCCCGCCCCTCCGAGCATCACGCCGTTGGCCCGACCCAGCCGCTCGACCTCCTCGTCGGGCTTGAATGCCACCCCTTTTGTGTTGAGTCCCAGGCTCTCGGTCAACGGGCCGAGCGCGGCCAGCTTGTCGGCGATGGCGGTGTAGTCGCGCTCGACGATCGCGAAGGCGGGCATCGTCCGTCCTGGAACGGCTCCCACGTCGCCGGTGCGCCAGTCTCGTACGTTGCCACCGGGCTGCGATGTCTCGCCTGGGGTGTCGTGTTGCAGCGCCGTCGCAACGACGTCACGTCGGACGTCCAGATGTCCCGCGGCCAGCTCGCTGAACCGGCGGGCAACGGCATGGAACGCCGCGAAGTCCGATCGCGTCTCCCACGGCGGGTCGATCGCCGGGGTGAACGCGTGCACGAACGGGTGCATGTCCGTTGATGACAGGTCGTGCTTCTCGTACCAGGTGGCTGACGGCAGGACGACGTCGGCGAGCAGGGTCGAGCTGGTCATCCGGAAGTCCAGCGCAAGCAGCAGGTCCAGCTTTCCCTCCGATGCGTCCTCCCGCCACCTGACGTCGCGTGGGCGTCGGTCCGCTGGCGTCTCCTGCGCCCGCAGAGTGCTGTGAGTGCCCAGTAGATGCTTGAGGAAGTACTCGTTGCCCTTGCTCGACGAGCCGAGCAGGTTGGCCCGCCACAGGGTCAGGCAGCGCGGCCAGTTCTCCGGTGCGTCCGGGTCCTCGCAGGCGAACCGCAGCTTCCCCGACGCGATCTGCTCGGCCAGGTACGCCGGCGCCTCCTGGCCCGCTGCCGCGACCTCGTCGGCCAGGTCGAGCGGGTTGCGGTCGAACTGGGGGTACGAGGGCATCCAGCCCAGCCGCGCGGAGAGCGCGATCGTGTCGGCCGTGTGCAGGCCCGCAAGATCGCCGCGGGCCAGCGGAGATGCCAGGGCGTCGGCGTGGTAGCCGTCGTAGCGCCACTGGTCGGTGTGCGTGTACCAGTACGCCGTCCCGATCATCTGCCGCGGCGGGCGTTGCCAGTCGGTCGCCATCGCCAGCGTCGCCCAACCGGTAACCGGACGGCACTTCTCCTGACCGACGTAGTGCGCCCATCCCCCGCCGTTGCGGCCCATTGCCCCCGTCAGGATCAGCAAGGCCAGGATGGCCCGGTACGTCGCGTCGCCGTGGAACCACTGGCAGATCCCCGCACCCATGATGATCATCGTTCGGCCGCCGGAGCGCTCGGAGTTGTGGGCCAGTTCCCGCGCGACTCGGATCGCCGCCTCCGCTGGCACTGATGTCAGCGACTCCTGCCAAGCCGGGGTGTACGGCTGGGTGGCGTCGTCGTAGCCGGTCGGCCACTCGCCGGGCAGCCCCGGGCGAGAAACTCCGTACTGCGCCAGCATCAGATCGAAAACGGTGGTCACCAACCGGCCGCCCACCCGCCGCGCCGGCACACCGCGGCGCAGCACACGTGCGCCGTCGGTGGCGTCGAAGCGCGGCAGCAGCACCTCGACCGGTTCGGGGTCATCGCCGAGCAGCGTCAGTTGCGGCGATGCGTCGCCGAGATCGAGATTCCAGCGCCCGACGCCCGACTCGGTCCACCGGTCGCCCAGCGTTCCGTTGGGCACAGCCGGCTCACCCGTGCGGCCGTCGATGAACACGGTCTTCCACTCGTCGCCCTCGCCGCCCTCGCGGAAGTCGGACGCGCGGAGGAACTTGGCGGGGACGTAGGCGTCGTCGTGTTCCTCGAGCGTGATGAGAAACGGAAGGTCGGTATACCGCTGGACGTAGTCGATGAAGAACGGAACCCGTCGTTCGACGAAGTTCTCGCGCAGGATCACATGGCACATCGCCATCGCCAGCGCCCCGTCAGTGCCGGGCTGGGCGGGTAACCAGGTGTCAGCGAACTTGGTGTTGTCGGCGTAGTCGGGCGATACCACCACGACCTTCTGACCCCGATATCGGGCCTCGGTCATCCAGTGGGCATCCGGCGTGCGTGTCACAGGGACGTTGGAGCCCCACATCACCAGGTAGGCGGCGTTCCACCAGTCCCCGGACTCCGGCACGTCGGTCTGGTCGCCGAATACCTGGGGTGAAGCGACCGGCAGGTCGGCGTACCAGTCGTAGAAGGAGGTCATGCAGCCGCCGACGAGCTCGATGAACCGGGACCCGACCGCGTGCGAGACCATCGACATCGCGGGAATGGGCGAGAAGCCGGCGACCCGGTCCGGACCCCACGTCTTGATCGTGTGCACGTGTGCCGCGGCAATGATCTCGACCGCCTCGTCCCACGACACCCGCACGTGGCCGCCCTTGCCCCTCGCCTGCTGATATGTCCGGCGCCGGTGCTGATCGCCGACGACATCCGCCCAGGCCCCCACAGGGTCGCCCAGCCTGGCTTTCGCCTCCCGGTACATGTCCACCAGGACGCCGCGCGCGTACGGATAGCGAACTCGGGTAGGCGAATAGGTGTACCAGGAGAACGCGGCGCCGCGCGGGCAGCCGCGTGGCTCGTATTCAGGCGAGTCCGGGCCCACTGATGGGTAGTCGGTCTGCTGGCTCTCCCAGGTGATGATCCCGTCCTTGACGTAGACCTTCCACGAGCATGAGCCGGTGCAGTTGACCCCGTGCGTCGAGCGCACCACCTTGTCGTGGCTCCAGCGGTCGCGATAGAAGACGTCTCCTTCGCGCCCGCCGTGGCGAAACACTGCCCGCAGGTCGGACGACGTTTCGCGCCGAGTGAAGAAGGTGCCGGCCTTCAGCAGCGCGTTGGTGGTCGGCCCGTCCGTTGTCGTCGGCGTTTCGATCTGCCTGTCACCGGTCTGGGCCACGACAGCTTCACCTCGACCATCACGGGTCGGACGTCGACTGAACCACACCTTGGCACCGTGAAAGTGAAGCTTGCAAGGCCACCTAGAGCCGGGCACTCTAAGGTCCAAGATCAGGTGGAGGTCTCAATGGGGGGGTGCCCGAGGCACGCGCCGCCGCTGCGGTGTCGGTCCGCCCCGGGTTGATGCTGGGCCTGGCGACTGTAGGGTTCGCCGTCACCTTCTGGGCCTGGGCATTGCTCTCGCCGCTGGGAGCCACCCTGCGCGAGGAACTCTCGCTCACCGCGTTCCAACAGTCCCTGCTGGTCGCGGTGCCGGTGATCGTGGGCTCGCTCGGCCGGATTCCGGTCGGCGCCCTCACCGACCGGGTGGGCGCCCGGGTGATGTTCCCATTCGTCAGCGCCCTCACGATCCTGCCGGTCCTCTACCTCGGCCACCTGGCCGACTCTTACGCGGAGGTGCTGGTCGGCGGTTTCTTCCTCGGCCTTGGCGGGACGACATTCGCGATCGGCGTTCCGTTCGTCAACGCCTGGTATCCGCCCGCCCGGCGGGGTCTTGCCCTCGGGGTCTTCGGCACGGGCATGGGCGGCACGGCGATATCGGCGTTCACCACCGTGCAGCTCGCCGACGCATATGGCCGCAGCTTTCCGTTCAACCTGGTAGCCGTCGTCCTCGCCGTGTACGCAGTCGTGTCATATCTGCTGCTGCGCGACAAACCCGACCGGGCCGTTGCAGGCGGGTCGATGATCTCCCGAACAATGGCGACGCTGAAGATTCCGGCCACATGGCAGTTGGCGTTCCTCTATGCGGTGGCGTTCGGCGGCTTCGTCGCATTCAGCGTGTACCTGCCCACGTACCTCACGACCGCTTTCGGGCTGGAACGGTCCGATGCGGCGTTGCGGACGGCGGGCTTCGTGGTCCTCGCAGTTGTCATGCGGCCGATCGGCG
>DASSDH010000201.1:0-8721 GCA_035697245.1 Jiangellaceae bacterium | reverse complement strand
AAATGACCGACGGGAAGAACTCGTGGGAAACCGTCGGCATCGGCGCCAACATCATCGAGGCGTCCTGGGAGGCGCTGGTCGACGGGGTCACCTACGGGCTACTCCGGCAGGGCGCCGAACTGCCTCGATGACCAGGTCGAGTGCCGCCGGGTCGGCCGAATCCAGCTGAGGCGATCGCCGGTATACCTCAGCTGCGGCACGGTGGAATCCGTCGGGTAGACCGGCATCGGCGAACGTCGCGGCGATCTCCTCCATCTCCCCGACCCACCGCCAGCCCTTCGTCGCGGCGGATCTGCCTGCCTGGAGCGCGCGCCCTGGAAGATCGGGTTGCGACTCGTACCACTCCTGCACCAGGTCGGTCTCGATGTCCCCTGC
Source organism: Jiangellaceae bacterium (assembly GCA_035697245.1). Taxonomy (GTDB): domain Bacteria; phylum Actinomycetota; class Actinomycetes; order Jiangellales; family Jiangellaceae; genus JACVRX01. Next base: position 8,346 of record DASSDH010000201.1, on the reverse strand, counting down.
TCTGGCCACGGCGCGGATCGCGAGAAGAAGTGCTGCGGTTCCCTTGGTCCAGGCGGCATAGGCCATCTTCAGCGCCGACGCGGCGCCGAGGTCCCCGTCGACCACACGGGCATCGAAAAGTGTCGAGTGGAACAGGCGCGCCACAACAGGCGCCTCAGAGCCGGAAAGGTAGAGACGAGTGCCGCCTGGCGAGGACATGTGTGGCGGCGGCCCGACGATTCCCCCGTCGACAATCGAGGCTCCGTCACCGGTCACGTCGGCAGCGATCTCGCGCACGGCCCGTGGTGACACCGCGTTTGCCTCCACGAAGACCCGCGGAAACCACGCAGTTCCCGGCCGACCGCCCTGGCGGCGTGTGGCGGGCAGACCGAGATGACGACGTCGGACGCCGCCACCATCCGGTCGACCGTGCCGACATCGGCCAGACCGGCAGCGTCAGCGCGTCTCGCTGTGGCGACGCTCCGGCCGGCTGATGCCCAGATGACTCGGTGACCGTTCCGGGCGAGGCAGGCGCCGATCGCCGACCCCATGTCGCCCGGATGCACGATTCCCACGCTGGTAGGCATACCTGACCGTAGCCTCAGCCAATTCAGGGTCAGCGACCTCCCGCTGGCACCCGACGACGAACGCGCCGACCTCGTCGCACTACCGTTCTCCGACGCCACCACCGTGACGAACCCGCTGTTTCCGATCATCCACCTGCACTCCGTCGTGCTCAACGGCACGGTGGGGGACAAGCCGTTCCGAACCGAGACGACCCTGCTGCCAGACACCAGGGTCATCGGGTGGAGCCCGGGCCAGTGCATCAGGGTCTTGGTCTCTCAATACGTCGCATATCTCGACGGGCGCATCGAGGAGGTCGCGCTCGATTTCTATGCCCAGGCTGACGACGGCTCTGTCTGGTACTTCGGTGAGGACGTCTTCAACTATGCAGGCGGCGCGGTAGCCGACCTGAGCGGCACCTGGCTCGCCGGCAAGGAGGGTCCAGCAGCGATGATCACGCCCGCCGACCCGCAGGTCGGCGACGTCAACCGGCCGGAGAGCATTCCTGGGCTGGTCTTCGAGGCTGAGCCACAGAACTGTGAAGCCGTGTGATCGGCGGATCAGTTTGGGGCTTATGACGCAGAGAACCGTAGGCTGTTCGGCCGTGCGTATTGCCAGGTTCGCCACCGACGACGAGCCGCGGTTCGCGGCCGTCGGCGAGGACCATACCGGCGAGAGCGTGCTTGCTGTGCTGGACGGCGACCCGCTGTACCGGCCGATCCAGCTGACCGGTGAGACGATCCCACTCGCCGACGCTCGGTTGGTTGCGCCAGTACTGCCCCGCAGCAAGGTGGTGGGCGTGGGCCGTAACTACCGCGAGCACGCCGCCGAGCTCGGCAATGAGATTCCGGCCGAGCCGCTGCTGTTCCTCAAGCCCAACACCTCCGTCATCGGACCGGGCGAGCCGATCGTTCTCCCGCATCAGTCCGACGAGGTGCATCACGAAGCCGAGCTCGCGGTGGTGATTGGCCGGATCTGCCGTGACGTTCCACCCGAACGAGTCAAGGACGTCATCCTCGGCTACACCTGCGGCAACGACGTCACGGCTCGAGACCTCCAGAAGCGGGACGGGCAGTGGGCCAGGGCCAAGGGCTTCGACTCGTTCTGCCCGCTCGGGCCGTGGGTCGAGACCGAGCTCGACCCGGCCGACCTCGAGATCACCTGCACCGTGGGGTCGGAACAGCGCCAGTCCGGGCGGACCTCGCAGATGATTTACGACGTGGCCGCGCTGGTTGCGTACATCAGTGCGGCGTTCACGCTGTTGCCGGGTGACGTCATCCTGACCGGAACCCCCGCTGGAGTCGGTCCGATCGTCGACGGTGACGACGTGACCGTCGCCGTCGAGGGCATCGGTGAGTTGACCAACCGCGTGGTGGCCGCGTGACCGACGTCGTGCTCGGGGACCTCGCTCCGGCCGAGGTTCGGGTGCGCTTTTGCCCATCTCCGACCGGCAACCCACATGTCGGGCTCGTCCGAACCGCGCTGTTCAACTGGGCGTTCGCCCGGCATTACGGCGGCACTTCTGTCTTCCGGATCGAGGACACCGACGTTGCACGTGACTCGGAGGAGTCCTACCTCGCCCTGCTCGAGGCGTTCGACTGGCTGGGCCTGCGCTGGGACGAAGGACCGGAGGTGGGCGGCCCGCACGCCCCGTACCGGCAGTCGTTGCGGGGTGAGATCTACACCGGCGTGATCGACGCGCTGGTGAAGGCCGGCCGCGTGTACCCGTGCTACTGCACGCCGGCGGAGCTCGAGCAGCGCCGCGAAGCCGCGCGAGCCGCTGGCCGGCCAAGTGGTTACGACGGTCGTTGTCGACAACTCAGCACGGCCCAAGTCGGGGCGTTTCGGGCCGAAGGGCGCGAGCCGGTGCTGCGCTTCCGGATGCCCGACCGGGCGATCAGCGTGCAGGATCTCGTCCGCGGGTTGATCACGATCGAAGCCGACAACGTGTTCGACTACGTCATCGTCCGCGCCAACGGCCAACCCCTCTACCCACTGGTGAACCCGGTCGACGACGCGCTGATGGGGATCACCCATGTGCTGCGCGGTGAGGACCTACTCTCGTCGACGCCCCGGCAGATCGCGCTGCACGAGGCGCTGCGCGAGATCGGGGTGGCCGACGGGCCACTGCCTCGGTTCGGGCACCTGCCGTTCGTCATGGGGGAGGGCAACCGCAAGCTGTCCAAGCGTGATCCCCAGTCGTCGCTGCAGCATTACCGGAACCGTGGCTTCGTTCCCGAAGGCCTTCTCAACTACCTCGCGCTGCTCGGGTGGTCGATCGGCGAGGACCGGGAGATCTTCACTCCGGAGGAGATGGCTGCGGCGTTCGACGTCACCCGGGTGAATCCCAACCCGGCTCGGTTCGACCCGAAGAAGGCCGAGGCGATCAACGGCGTGTGGCTGCGCCGGCTGCCAACCGACGAGCTCGCCATGCGAATGGTGCCCTTCCTGCAGTCGGCCGGAGTGCTGCCGCCGTCCCCGTCAGCGGACCAACTGAAGGTTCTGCGGGCCGCCACCCCGTTGGTCCAGGAGCGAATGTCGGTCCTGGCCGAGGCGGTTGACATGCTCGGCTTTCTGTTCACCGACGACAATGTGCTCTCGCCGGACTCTGACGGTCTCACGGCCATCCAGGCGCCTGAAGCGCGGGCCGCCATGGGCGCCGCAAGAGACGCGCTGGCCGAGTTACCGGACTGGACGGCGGACTCGATCGAGTCGGCCTTGCGCTCTGCACTGGTCGACGGGTTGGGGCTGAAGCCGAAGCACGCCTTCGGGCCGGTACGCCTCGCGGTGACGGGGCGGCGGGTGTCACCCCCGCTGTTCGAGTCACTGGCACTGCTGGGCCGCGAGCGGACTCTCGCCCGGCTCGACACCGCCCTCGCCCTCGCCCGTTGATCGCGTTCACCACGGCTACACCTAGTGAAGTGGCAGCGGTCCGAGCGGCTTGGAGCGGTGATCCGCTGGCGGCTATCCTGACGGCGCGATCGTGCGCCCGCGGTGTCCGATCCGATGGGGTATGGTGTAATTGGCAGCACGACTGATTCTGGTTCAGTTAGTCTAGGTTCGAGTCCTGGTACCCCAGCAGGTTTGGCCGCCATCCCCAGCTTCGGTACAGTTCTCGCGCGACCTTCGTCGCTCCTGGCCCCGTTGTGTAGCGGCCTAGCACGCCGCCCTCTCAAGGCGGTAGCGCGGGTTCGAATCCCGTCGGGGCTACTGATCGGTGGTTCGCCGGATGGCGCCCACGTACACCGCGACGACCACCAGCAAAGCTCCGACGACGACTTCCGGTGTGATCGGTTCGTCGGCGAGCAGGGCACCCAGCGTGACGGCGACGACGGGCATCAGCGTGAGTGAGTACGCGGTCGCCGATGCGGTCCAGCGCCTGATCACGAACACGATCAGGTAGAACAGGCCGACCGAGCCGGCGATCACCAGCCAGCCCAGCGCGGCCCAGGTGCGAGCAAGGTGTGGCACGGTCCACTGCTCGGACGCGACAACTGAGCCGACCCAGAGCAGCAGCGCTCCGGCCGTCATGCCGACGGCGTTGGTCGTGACCGGATCGGCGCGCGGAAACCCCTTCACGACGACCGCCGACTCGGCAGCGGCAGCAGCGGCAGCGACCGCGGCGACGAGGTGGACAATCGGCAGCTCCCCGTCCAGCGAGCGCACGCTCATGACCGCGATTCCGGCGACGGCCAGAGACCCCCCGACGACACCTGCACGGGTCAGCCGTTCCTGGCCGTGCAGCACAGCCAGCACAAGCGTGAAGAGTGGAACTGTCGCCATGATGACGGCCGCCATACCGATGCTCACTTCGAGCAGGGCGAAGTACATCAGTCCGTACGCCAGGCCGAAACCAAGCAAACCGTAGATCGTGCTCCCGAGCAGTGCCCGGCCACGGGGCACCGGCAAGGATAACGCCCATGCCAGCAGCCCGAAAAGCATCGCGGCGGCGGTGAACCTGACCGCGGCGCCGTAGAGGGGAGCCAGCTCGCTGTTGGAGAACTTGACCGCAACGAAGTTGCTTCCGCCGATCAGCACGGCGCCGCCGAATGCTGCGAGAGTGGGCCGACTCGGCGCTGTGTGATCGTCTGTAAGCCTCGGTTCTCGTGGAACCTCGCCAACCAAGGCCGATGGGTCCGGCCGGCTCGCTGACTCATGGGTCATGTCGGCATGATGCACTGGTTTGGCTCGCTACGGATCGGGTGTTCACCCCATCTTGAGGACACTTACTGGTATCGGTGCGGGCATCATTCGTCGGTGCTGCGGAGAACCGTCGTCAGTCGTTCGGCCGCTCCGAGCACGGCGGCAGCGTGCATACGGCCCGGCTGGCGGGTGAGCCGCTCGATCGGGCCGGACACCGACACTGCGGCGACGACACGCCCACTCGAGGCTCGAACCGGCGCGGAGACCGAGGCCACACCAGGCTCCCGCTCGGCCACGCTCTGCGCCCAGCCCCGGCGGCGGACAGCCGCGAGCATGGTTGCCGTGAAGCGAGCGCCCTGCAGTCCACGGTGCATGCGCTCGGGCTCTTCCCAGGCGAGCAGGATCTGTGCAGCCGAACCGGCCAGCATCGTCAGGGTTGCGCCAACCGGAATGGTGTCGCGCAGGCCGGTCGGCCGCTCCGCCGCCGCGACGCAGATGCGATGGTCTCCTTGCCGGCGGAACAGCTGTGCACTCTCTCCGGTGGCCTCCCGCAGCCGCGCCAGCACGGGGCCTGCGGCAGCCAACAAGCGGTCTTCGCCCGCCGCAGTGGCGAGCTCGCCGAGACGAGGGCCGAGGATGAACCGGCCGTGCAGATCGCGAGAGACCATCCGGTGGTGCTCCAGGGCCACTGCGAGCCGGTGAGCGGTGGGTCGAGCCAGACCGGTGGAGCTGACCAGGTTCGCCAGTGTGGCGGGTCCCGCCTCGAGGGCCGCAAGCACCAGGGCCGCCTTGTCGAGGACGCCGACTCCACTAGAGTTGTCCATGAACCGATACTGCCATCTCAACATGCGAGATGACAACTAGCGTAAAGGACCGTGCGGGGACGAGCATCCGTAGGTCGATCGCCAGGCGGCCACATTTCCGGCGCAACAGCGCGAGGAGGAGCAGGTCATGGGCACGACCCTTGCCGAGAAGGTGTGGGACGCACACGTCGTCCACCGGGCCGAGGGTGAACCCGACATTCTCTATATCGACCTGCACCTGGTGCACGAGGTCACGAGCCCGCAGGCCTTCGACGGCTTGCGCCTGGCTGGGCGGAAGGTTCGCCGGCCCGACCTCACCATCGCCACCGAGGACCACAACGTGCCGACCATCGGAATCGAGCTACCGATCGCCGACCCGGTGTCCCGCACGCAGGTTGAGACGCTGCGCCGCAACTGTGCAGAGTTCGGCATCCGGCTGCATCCGATGGGTGATTCGGAACAGGGCATCGTCCACGTGGTCGGTCCACAGCTCGGCCTGACCCAGCCCGGCCTCACGGTGGTATGCGGCGACTCGCACACGTCGACACACGGTGCATTCGGCGCGCTGGCGTTCGGCATCGGCACCAGCGAGGTCGAGCACGTGCTCGCCACCCAAACCCTGCCGATGCGCCCGTTCAAGACCATGGCGGTCACCGTCGACGGTGAGCTCGGCGCCGGCGTGACGGCCAAGGACCTGGTGCTGACTGTGATCGCGATGATCGGCACCGGTGGCGGTCAGGGTCATGTCATCGAGTACCGGGGTGAAGCGATCCGGGCGCTGTCGATGGAAGCCCGCATGACCGTGTGCAACATGTCCATCGAGGCAGGCGCGCGAGCAGGGATGATCGCACCGGACGAGACGACATTCGCCTACCTCAAGGACCGCCCGCACGCTCCCCAGGGCGGCGACTGGGACACGGCGCTAGAGACGTGGCGTGAGTTGCGCACCGAGGACGACGCCGCCTTCGATGCCGAGGTCACGCTGAACGCGGACGAGATCGAGCCATTCGTCACCTGGGGTACGAATCCGGGTCAAGGTCTCCCGTTGTCGGGCTCGGTGCCCGACCCCTCCTCGTTCGCCGACGAAGGCGCTCGCAACGCCGCGGAACGGGCTCTCGCGTACATGGCGCTGACCCCAGGCACTCCGCTGCGCGAGATCTCCGTCGACACGGTGTTCCTCGGCTCGTGTACCAACGGCCGCATCGAGGACCTGCGGGCCGCGGCCGAGGTCATCGACGGTCGCCGGGTGGCCGACGGGGTCCGGATGCTCGTGGTTCCCGGATCGATGCGAGTTCGCGCGCAAGCGGAGTACGAGGGCCTGCACGAGGTGTTTCTTGCCGCCGGTGCGGAGTGGCGCGCAGCGGGGTGCTCGATGTGCCTTGGCATGAATCCCGACCAACTGGCGCCGGGCGAACGCAGTGCGTCGACGTCGAACCGGAATTTCGAGGGCCGACAGGGCAAGGGCGGACGCACGCACCTCGTCTCGCCGCTCGTTGCGGCCGCGACGGCCGTGACCGGCCACTTGACGGCTCCGTCGGATTTGCCGGCGCAGCCGGAGGTGGGGGGCTGATGGACGCGTTCACGATCCACACCGGCACGGCGCTGCCGTTGCGGCGTAGCAACGTCGACACCGACCAGATCATCCCCGCCGTGTACCTCAAGCGTGTCACTCGGACGGGGTTCGAGGACGGCCTGTTCGCGGCCTGGCGCACCGACCCCGACTTCGTGCTCAATCGACCCGAGCATGCCGGCGCCTCTATCCTGCTCGCCGGCCCCGACTTCGGTACGGGGTCGTCACGGGAGCACGCGGTGTGGGCGCTGCAGGACGCCGGGTTCCGGGTTGTCGTCTCCTCGAAGTTCGCCGACATCTTTCGCGGCAACGCCGGCAAGTCCGGACTGCTGACGGCTCGGGTCACTCAAGACGTCGTCGACCGGTTGTGGACGATCGTCGAGGCAGAGCCAGCGACGCAGGTCACCGTCGATTTGGAATCTCGCGAGTTGCGCTGCCGCGACTTCGGGTCGTCGTTCGAGGTCGACGACTACACTCGGTGGCGCCTGCTCCACGGGCTCGACGACGTCGGTTTGACGTTGCGTCATATAGAAAAAATCGAACGGTACGAAGCCCGCCGGCCTACGTACCTTCCTCGAACCGTCGGCTGAGCGATCGCGAGGTTGCACGACACGCTCAGGCGCTGGCGCGTATGTCGTTGTGCCCATGCTGGTTTCTCCCTAGCGTGCAACGGGAATCGGGTTGTCGACCCGGCCGACCGCATTCTTTGGGGGATGCAGTGAACAAGTCCCAACTCATCGACGAGCTTGCCGAGCGATTCGACGGCAACCGAAAGGTTGCGACGCATGCGCTGGAATCCGTTGTCGACGTGATCACCCGATCGGTGTCGACCGGTGAGAAGGTCGTCATCACCGGCTTCGGCGTGTTCGAACGGTCGGTGCGCAAAGCCGGCACGGCGCGGAACCCCCGCACCGGAGACACGGTCAAGACACATGACAAGTTCGTCGCCAAGTTCCGCCCCGGCAGCGAGCTCAAGGACGTCGTAAGCGGAGCCCGCGTCGCACGCACGCGGGTCGCCGACTCGTTGTCCGTCGTGCCGGCGACGGCTGCCACGGCGGCCGAGTCCGCGACGCGAGCCGCGGCGACCGGGCTTCGGGCTGCTGCCGACGTCGCCCGTGGAGTGTCCGGTACCACAGCGGTCGCCGCGGCACGCGAGAGCACGGCAGCCAACACGACGGCGGCCGCTCGGCCGGCCTCGGCGAAGAAGACGACGGCGAAGAAGACCTCGGCCAAGAAGACGACGGCCAAGAAGACGACGGCGAAGAAGACCAGCGCGGCGAAGAAGAC
>DASSDH010000200.1:0-13065 GCA_035697245.1 Jiangellaceae bacterium | reverse complement strand
GGCAATTGCACCGAGACCATGGCTCCCGGCGCGAAGCCTTCGAGCGACACCTCGAGCCAGGTCCCTTCAGTGCCGGTGTTCTCCAGCAGCACCAGTGGTGCGCCGATCGAGTTGATCGCGATGTCCAGGTCACCGTCGTTGTCGAAATCGGCCGCTGCGCTGCCTCGAGCATTCAGCAGACCAACCTCGGCGAGGCCGGCGGTGGTGAGGTCGCTGTAGAGACCGGGCTCGCCCTGCGCCGTCAGGTTCTCGAAGGCGCGGAGCTGCTGTGCATCCGCGTGGAGATCCGTGATGGGGATTCCGCCATTGACCAGGACGAGATCGAGGTCGGTGTCGAGGTCGAGGTCTGCCCATGACACCCCCCATCCAGTGGACCCGCTCAGGTCCACGCCGATGTCGGTGCGCACGTCCAGGAAGGACGGATCGACCACGTCCGAGACCTGGCCGCGGAACATCCCGTGGGTCTGCGACCGTGCGTTGGATACGAACAGGTCCTGGAGGCCGTCGCCATCGTCGTCCCCGGCCGCGACCCCCATCCCCGCTCCTGGATCGGCGACGCCGGCCTTGCCGGCCAGTTCTTCGAACCGGAATCCCAGGGCGGCTGGATCGGCTTCGATCCCACCCGGCCACGGCACATTGTCGTAGAGGCGGTCAGGCTTGGTGTCGTTGGCGACGTACAGGTCGAGGTCGCCGTCGAGGTCGGTGTCTGTCAGCACCGCGCCCAGTCCGTACTCGAATGAGACCACCTCGAGTCCCGCGTCGACGCCCACCTCCCGGAAGGTCACGCCGCCACCGTCTGCGGGGCCTTGGCTCAGGTAGAGGAGGTCGCGGACGCCGAGGTAGGTGTTCGGGAAGCCCAGGGTCGCCTGTGGAGCGGGATTCGCCAGATCCACGTAGCCGGCCACGAACAGGTCGGGCCAACCGTCGCCATTCACGTCCCCGACGGCGGCGCCCGCCCGCCAGCCGAACGCCTCGACCCCAGCATCCGTCGTGCCATCGGAGAACCGGCCCTCCCCCTCGTTCCACAGCAGGACGCTCGCCTCCGACCCGGTGACGTAGAGGTCCGTGCGTCCATCCATGTCGAAGTCGGCGGCCACGCAGCCGTTGCCTCGGATCGCGACGTCGGCTCCGGATCCGGCGCTGACATTCGTGAAGGTGCCTTCCTCGTTGTGGTAGAGCGCGCTCCGCGGCAGCCCTCCTTCGTCCTGCCAGCGGCCGGCCTCTGCCTGCGAGTAGGAGTTCACGGCAAACAGATCCATCCAGCCATCGCCGTCGTAGTCGAGCCAGCACACGCCACCTCCGAGCATCACGCCGACGTCGGGCGTGACGTCCCAGTGGAACGCCGAGTGCTGGAAATCCAAACCCACGTCGGCAGCGACGTCTGTGAAGCCGAGAGGCTGTCCCGGCTGGCGCGCGGGGCCGCTCGGACCACTGTCGGTGCCGTCGGTGGAACAGGCGGCCGCGAGGAGGCCCAGCACCACGATGGACGGCGTAAGACGCGTGGTCAGCCGGTTGCGCATCCCTCGACGTCAGGCCAGGCCACGGGCTGCCCGGGCGCGCTTGGACAAGGCGTCGACAAGCACCGCGCCGAGCAGGACCAGACCGGTGATCACGAACCGCGTGCCCTGTGGCAGGCCGAGCAGATTCATCCCGCTGTTGATCGAGGCGATGACGGTCGCCCCGAGGAGCGCCGCGACCACCCGGCCCGTGCCGCCGAACAGGCTGGTGCCGCCGATCACTGCCGCCGCGATAATACTGAGGAGCAGGTCGCCTCCGCCCGAGCCGGTGGCGACCGAGCGCAGCCGCGAGGCGAGCATGACCCCACCCACACCAACCATGAAGCCGTTGATCATGAACACGAGCATCCGGATCCGGTCGACGCTGATACCGGCCCGCCGGGCGGCCTCGGGGTTGCCGCCCACCGCGTACACATGCCGCCCGAAGGGCGTTCGAGCGGCCACGAACGACCAAAACGCGAGGAAGACACCGAGGATCACAGTCGCCGTTGGGACGCCGCGGTCCAGGTTGGCATAGTAGACGGCGGCAAACGTCACGACTCCAAGGCCGACGACCTGCAATGCGATGATCAACGTCGGCTTGGCTTCCAGGCCTCCCGCGCGACGTGATCGAGCGGTCAAAGTCTGGGATAACGCGAACCCCCCGACCACCAGCGCTCCCAGGATGTACCCGCCGGCGTCGGAGAGGAAGTTGTTGGCCAGGCCCACGATCCATTCGTCCGAGATCCTGATCGTCCCGGTGCTCGTGACCTGGGTCATGAGGATGAGCACGACCCCCGACCAAATCAGCAAGCCCGCGAGGGTGACCACGAACGACGGCACTCCGGCTTTCGTGATGACGATCGACTGCAGGAGGCCGATGACCGTGGTCACCGTGACGGCCGCGAGGATCGCGAGCCACCATGGCCAGCCCGGGTTGTCCGTCCTGATCAGGAGGGTCATGACAACCCCTCCGACGGCGCTCACGTAAGCGACGGATAGGTCGATCTCGCCGATCAACAGGACGAAAACGGTCCCGATCGCGAGCGTTGCCACCGCCGCCATCTGGAGCAGCAGGTTGGTGAAGTTGCGCTCGGTCAGGAAGGCATCGTCGAGGATCCCGAACACGATCGCGATGACGATGAGCGCGACGATGATCGGCAAGGAACCGAGCTCGCCGCCCCGCACTCGCTGCCACCACAGCCGCGCGTAACCAGCCACCGTCTGATCGGGTACGGACGCGGCGCCGATCGTCAGGTCTGCACCTGTGGGCGCCGGAGTTCCGTCGCGTTGAGGCTGCTGCGTGTTCTCAGTCATCAGGCCTCGACCGCCCTGGAATCCACCATCCCCGGCACATGCTGGAGGGCCCCCGCCGTGATCGCATGGACAACCTCCTGCTGGTTGGTCTTGGCTCGCTCCAGGAGTGCCACCTGCTGTCCGAGCCGCAGCACCGTGATCCGGTCGGCACACTCGAACACGTCATGCAGGTTGTGGGAGATGATCACGACACCGAGGTTCTGTTCCGCCAGCCGCCGGACCAAGTCCAGCACCTGCCGGGTCTGCGCCACGCCGAGCGCGGCCGTGGGCTCGTCCAGGATCACGAGCTTCGAGTTCCACATCACGGACTTGGCCACGGCCACCGCCTGCCGCTGCCCTCCTGACAGCCCGATCACACGCTGGCGGACCGATCTCAGCGTCGTGACCGAGAGGCTTGCGAGCGTGGTGGCCGCTGCGCGCTCCATGCTGGGCTCGTCGAGAACGAGCCCGTTGCGAACGCGCTCGCGGCCCAGGAACATGTTGCTCACGACGTCCAGGTTGTCCGCCAGCGCCAGGTCCTGGTACACAACCTCGATGCCGAGCTGTGCCGCCTCACGGGGACTGTGGATTCGCACACTCTCGCCTTCGAAGCGGATTTCACCCTCGTCGAACGGGTAGATCCCGGCGATCCCCTTGATCAACGTGGACTTGCCGGCGCCGTTGTCGCCGACGAGCCCCATGACCTCACCGCGGCGGACCTCGAAGTCGACGTTGTACAGGGCCTGCACCGCCCCGAAGGCCTTCGAGATCCCGGTGCAGGCGAGCAGCGATTCACCAGCCATCGACGACACGGCCTCCTTGTCTGCGCCCGGCGGCCGGGACGCGTGCCACGACGCGTCCCGGCCGCCTAACGATCGGTCGGACCCAGCTCAGCCCGCGTTCTCCGTGCACCAAGTCGTCGCGGCGACATCTCCGGTGCAGATCTCTTCTATGGTGCGGAACCCGTCGGCGATGACCGTGTCCGCCATGTTGTCCTCGGTGACGCCAATGGGCACGAGGCCGAAGTACGGCACAACGCCATCACCTTCTGGTGTTTCGGTCGGCTCCCCCGTCTCCGCCTCGATGCCGATGAGCTCGTAGTCGAAGTCGAAGTCCGTGGTGAGGATGTCCTCACCCGCGCGCAACGCGAGGGCGACTGCGGAGGCGAGACCCGCCTCGTTCTGGATCGGCTTGTAGACGCTCATGGTCTGCCTGCCGAGCAGGACGTTCTGCATCCCCTCCGCGGTTGCGTCCTGACCGCTGATCGGCAGCGGCCCGATGCCGGCAGCTTCGATGGCGTTGGCCGCCGAGGCCGCGAGCCCGTCGTTCGCAGCGAAGACGGCGTCCACGCCGTTGTTCTGGTCGACCAGGATCTGCTCCATGATCGTCAGGGCCTCTTGGTTGTCCCACCCAGGGACGTGCTGGTCGGCGACCAGCTCCCAATCGCCGGCGGAGACGCGCTCCTGGACCTTGGCGTCGTAGCCCGACTTGAACAGGAACGAGTTGTTGTCCTCCTCGCCACCGTTCAGCTCGACGACCCGCACGGGGGCGAGTCCGAGCGCGTCGATCGCCGGCTCGAGGACCTCGGCCATCGTCGCGCCGACCTTCACGTTGTCGAAGCTGACGTAGGCGGCCCCGCCGGCACCTCCGGTGTTGAACCGGTCGTACTCGAGGACTTGGACATCCGCCTCGGTGGCCTGGTCGATGATTGTCGCGCCCGAGCCGGTGTCGAGGCTGGTGAGCACGATGACGCTCGCGCCGTCGTTGATCGCCTGTTCGGCTTGGGACTGCTGCGTGGCCGGGTCGTTCTCGGCGTTCACGATCGTGAAGTCCTCGCCGTCGACGAGGCCGGCTGCCTCGAAGTTCTCCGTGAAGTACCGCCGGTCGTCTTCTTCCCAGCGGTCCGACGACTCGGTGTCGGGGAGGAGCACCCAGATGCTGCCCCCGCCGTCCCCGGCCGGGCTTTCCGTGCCCTCTTCGGCCGTGCCGCCGTCGTCGTCGCCGCCACACGCTCCCATCAACAGGCCGAGCGCCGCGAGTAGCGCAATCCAGCTGAAGCCCTTTCGCTTGCTTGCCATGTCCACCCCTCGTAATGTGATGCCGCTCGGCCCGATGGCAGCAGACACGCCTCGAGCCATTCGGCTGCGCCGCGAGCGTATCGACTCAAAATTGGCTGGCCAAGAGCAATTTGTAACAACGCAATAACCGTTGAAGACCCGCTCGATGCCGACAATCGGGTTCTCATGGCGATTCGCCAGACGGTGGGCTCGCGCTCGTGGTGGTGACGTGGGTGTGCTCCTGCAGAACCGGGGCATGGTGCAACGACCGGTCATGGGCCGCGGGTATGTCGAGGCCGAGTGTTGCGTCGCGGGATTCGATCCGGATCGATCCAGGGCGGAGGCACGAACTCGGGGTGACCGTCCTCGCCGAGGACGACGTCCCAGCCGTGATGATGGACCACCCGATGGTGGTAACCGCACAGCAGCACCAGGTTATGGAGGTCGGTTGGTCCGCCGTCGGCCCAGTGCACCCGATGATGGGCTATGCACCAACTCGCCGGCCGGGTACAGCCAGGAAAGGCGCATCCGCCGTCTCTTGCGGTCAGCGCCGTCCACTGGCCAGCCGTCACGAGCCGTTGTTCCCTGCCAACATCGAGCGGTACCCCGGCCGGGTCGGTAAGGACCCGGCAGATTCCGGCATGACAGCTGATCCGGCGTGCTGCGGCAGCCGAGATCGGCCCGCCCGAGGCCAGCTCGCCGGGTGCTACACCTGATTCGCCGGCCTTCGCCACGAGGCCGTCCAGCCTGACCAGCACCGACACGTGCGGGCGAACCGCATGCCCGGCCGGCATGGTCTCGCCTACGTCCAGGGCGCGGCGGGCCAACTCGACCAACGCATCGGCCATCCGCTGTCCGCCAGTCCGACGGTCGGGCTCCCCGTCAGCTGCAGGCGCCGGTGCTGCCAGCGGGTCGAGCGCGGCCCGCACGATTGCGGCGGATTCGTTGTCGAGTTGACCGCTCATGCGGGTCGACCCGTCACCTCGGTCCACCAGGGCGAAGCTGCGCCGCCCGTATGCGTGCTGCTCGCGATCCTCCAGGGTGTCGGCATCGAGCAGGTGAATGAGGCTCCTGCCCAGGTTGGCCACCTCACCCGGGTCGAACTCGGTTGCCCAGCCGGCGAGTTGCTCCTCTCCCACCTGCAGCTGTTCGGCGGACAGCGACACCGGTAGTGCGGCCATTGTCTTGGCAATAACGCTCGCGTGTTCCACCGAACAGGCGCCCCGTGCGAGCGCGGCCGCGGTGGCCGGCATCGACCACGACGCCGACCGGGATGACACGTTGGCCGCCCAGTCCGCCGGAGCATCCGCGGGCGGTTCGAGCCGGTTCGCCAGCGTTACCCGGGTACGGGCGTCTCCCGGACGCAGTCGCAGCCGGTGCCGTAGCCACGCCGCGGTGGACGTGGCACCCATGCGACGACCAAGATCACGTGCGTCAGCCTCCCGCACGACGCGCAGCGACAACTCCGCCTGCCGGGCCGCCAATGCCTCCAACTTCCCCAACACGGCGGAAAGGTCGTCATCAGAGAGCGCCCACACATCGGCGTCGAAGGCTTGATCCAGCGCAGCCGATACCACCTCTACCGCGGTCACCACTGGGTGACCGCCGCGGGTAAACGACTCACTGGACATGACCCGAGAATATAAGCTGGCACCGACAACAAAAGCCGCTCAGAAACAGCCGCAGAAAATGTGGAAGACCCATCCCGCAATTTTGGGATTGTGGAAAATTCAGTGATCGCAATTTTTGCCCGAAGATACCCAAGCGGCACGCTGAGTTGGCGCATTTCACGAATGCTGCACCTGCGGAGACCGGTGTTTCGGTGAACGTCACGATCGCGCTTCCGTCCTCGCTGATCCCGACGGACGCTTCCACATCCAGACGTGCGATCTCTCCGACGTTATGGGCAACTCGCTTGCCTCGCTCGGCCGAGCCTTGCGGGTGCGAACACCGCTGTCCGCCGCGATCATTTCCAACTGCACGTTTGCTGGACCTGCACCAGACAGACGGACGCGGGTTGCTAAACCAGGTGGGCCAGGACAACCATCACTCGCTGATTATGCGATTTCTGATCAACGTGAGATTAGTGCCCCGATAACGACACCAATCCGCCGCTGATCACATCAGCGCTCGGAGGCTGTGTGGTAAGTCGCGATGACGACGCCGGTCGTCGTCGGGGTCGCGTCGACGAGACGGAGGATGGCCAGCGGGTTGCCATCCTGGAACATCCGCCGACCCGACCCCAGCACGAGCGGGTGGATGAGGAGCACGTACTCGTCGATGAGGTTGCGTCGCATCAACGATCGGATCAGCTCTCCACTGCCCAGAATGACCAAGTCCTGGGCCAACTGTTCCTTCAGTTCGGCGACGGCATCCGCGCCATCCCCATCGAGAAGCGTGGAGTTGCGCCACGGTAGCGGCTCTTTCAGCGTCGTCGACGCTACGTACTTCTGGGCGTTGTCCAGCACCGGCGTGAACGGGTTGTCCTTCTGCTGGGGCCAGAAGGAGGCGAAATCCTGATAGGTCCGCCGCCCGAACAGCAGCGGTCCGCCTGCGGCAATACCCTCACCCATCTTGCGGGCCATGACCGGATCGTTGTAAGGCTGCGCCCAGCCACCATGCTCGAATCCGCCTCGGGTGTCCTCGTCAGGCCGGCCCGGTGCCTGCATCACGCCATCGAGGGTCAGGTTGTTCACAACGACGACCTTGCTCATCTCCACGTCCTCCTCCGCAGTTAGCCGCCGGCAATGCGCCGGCCTCTCACGGCCGGGTCAAGAACAGAAGCTGCCAGCCGAGATGGCGACGACCGTGCCGGTCTCCGCCGTTCCCTCGACGATAACGACAAGGGGTCGGGCGCCCTCAGCGATGATCTCGAACTGCGTGACTTCCTGCTCTGATGGCGCCGGTGCGGGAACCCGCCTGAGCGAAGCGGGGTCGTACAGCTCGAACAGCCGGGTCGCCGGATCACCTGGCGCGAGTCCCTTCGCCGTCGGGATGGCGAGCGGCGGCGGTCCGGGTGGGTAGTAGATGCCCTCGATGTAAGCCACGAACTGGCCGGAGTGCAGCCGGATGCTCAGATCCGCCCATCGGACCCACCGAGTCTGCAGGCCAGGCGCGCATTCTTCCGACGCGTCCTCGGTCGGTGTGCCGAGCACGTCGGTCAACGCCTCGAGCACTGCGGGCGCGTCGTCACCGAGTCGATGCGGGCCGATGCCGTCACCTGTCAACCCGAGCTCGTCGGTCTGTGGGGTTTCCTTGCTGCTCAGGGCCGGCGTGGTGGGCTCGGGAACGTGTTGGGTTGGGAAGGCCGACGGGCCGGTGTCGTCGCCCAGTACCACCCGTAGGACGAGATAGACAACCGTGAAGACCGCGACCAGAAGGCTGGGAACGACCCAGGCCGGTCGTCTTGCGGGAGACGACGTCATCTCCCCGACTCCGTGAGGACACGCTGGTGTAAGGCGGTGACGACATGCCGAGCGGACTCAAACGCACCGTGCTGCCACGCGGTCACATAGCTGAGATGGTCGCCGGCGAAGTAGAGCCGTCCAACCGGTTCGAGCAGCGCCTTGTACACCGGGGATGTAGCCCGGTCCTCCCATAACGCCCATCCGCCCTCGCTGTGGCGAATCTTCGTCCAGTGCACCGAGAAAGAGTTCTCGAACTCCTCCTTGTAGACCTCACCGTGGACCTTTGCGCCTTGGTCGAGCGCCCTACGCTCGCGCTGTTCGGGCGGGAGCGCCGCGTACTCGTCGGATTGCTCGAAGTAGTTGTAGTAGCCGATGAGCACCCCCTTCTCGCCGAGGTAGCCGTAGGACGGGTACCAGATCGTGCCGATGTCAAGGTTGGTGTCGGTGATGCCACCGAAGATCCGCTCGTCCTCTTCCCAGAATCGGCGGCGGAACTGCAGGCCCATCTTGCCGGTGGACATGGGCACCACACTGCTCAAGGCAGAGGTGACGTCGGCCGGCAGGTTGCCCGGTATGAGGGCAAGCAGGTTGGGCGGGATCGTGCAGGCGCAGTAGTCCGCACCGACCTTCAGTGACCCTCCATCCGGCCCGGTGAAGATCACCTCGACCCGGTCGTCGGCCACCGTGATCTGCTGGACCTGCGCCCCGTAGCGGATCGTGCCGCGAAGCGCGGCAGCGAGCGCATGTGGGATTCGGTCCATTCCGCCGACCGGTTGGAACATCATCATCGCCTGGTCCCAGCCGAGCTCGAACGGGAAGTACACACCGAAATTCGCCGCCAGAAGATCGGACAGCGTGTACGGCTTGCCGACGACACCGGACAGGTTGGCGGCGCCAGGCGGAGTCACATACCCGCGCCGGTCCGAGCCGACATAGCGGCCCTGTTGGTTCAGTGCGCCGAAGGATGTCAGGAACTCGAGCAGCGCCTCTTGATCCGCCGCACCGACGCTGGCGTCGAGTGCGTGCTGGTCAATCGCCTTGGTGAGCAACTCGCTGACGTAGCCGAGATAGTCAGCCCGAGCGACCCGCCGTCGCAATCGGCGGTCCACGAGCGGACCGTCAAATCCCTGAGCGGACTCGTTGTAGTAGTACGCGTCGGCGTTCTCATTGGCGAACGGCTCGATCGCGACGCCCAGCTCGCGGCAGTAGTCGAGGGTGGTGTGGTGCTGCGGAATGCGGGCCGGACCGGCGTTCATGTATTGCCCGTACGCGAACTGGGCTGTCTGCGCGACTCCGTCCAGGTCGGTCTCCCGGGTTCCACCGCGTACGGTCCAGCAGCGGCCGCCCGGTCGATCACGGGCCTCGAGGACCTCGCACCGGTAGCCGGCTTTCTCCAGCTCGTACGCAACGCAGAGGCCGGCGATGCCGGCACCGAGCACCAGCACGGTTGTGTTGTTGACCCTGCCCTGAAGAGCGAAGTCCGACGCACGGGGTGGTTGGAAGGGGGTCGTATGGTCACGCGCGCTGGGCACGAGGTTCAGCGCCTCCATCGTGGCGAGCACCGCTCCTGCCCCACCAACCGTGCCCAACACCTGCAGGAACCGTCGCCGGGTCAGCGGCCCCTGGCCGGCATCCTGCTCACCGGAAGAGTTCATCAGTCCAGATAGACGGTGCCGTGGTCGACGACAACCTGAAGGTCCACCAAACCTCGGGGTGGTGGACCGCTGACAACCTGCCCCTGAGAGTCGTACCTCCCGCTATGGCAGGGGCACTGGAACTGCAGGCTGCTCGCATCCCAGGAAACCTGGCATCGGGCGTGCGTGCAGGTTGCGGACAGCAGTCGAATCGAGTCCCCGCTGCGGATCAGGTACGCCGGCTCGCCCGCCGCGGCCGAGACGTCGAGCACTCCACCGTCCGGTACTGCCGTGACCGCCACCAATTCCCTCAAAGGCGGAGAAGTCGACGGCTTTGACGTACGCGTAGGCCCGCTGGCACCCGACGGACTGTCCGGCGCGTCACCAGCTCCGCAGCTCGCTGAGCCAAGGGCCGCAACGACGCCAGCAGTCAGCCGCAAGGCCGCACGTCGCGTCATCTCTTCCATGCGTCACCTCGTCGCGGGTCGGATCGGCGCCTTCGTCGAACGCGATGACTACGTCACAGAGACGCTTGCGGTTCCGTGGCGGAGGTCACGGTGTGGCCACGTGCCCCACCGGAGGTATGCGCCAACTCGGGATCGGTCCTTACCATCGGATGGAACGGGTGAGCATTCGCGGGTGTAGGTGAGGTGAGTCGGCCGGTGGCCTCTGCGGCGGCGACCGACGCCACCCTGGTCGAGGCGGCCCGGAACGGTGACGTAGCGAGTTATGGGCAATTGGTCAAGCGTTACGAGGCGGTCGCCCACCGGACTGCCTTCGCGTTGGGCGCCGGCGACGACACCGCGGACGTGGTGCAAGAGGCGTTCGTGAAGGCGTATCTCGCGTTGGGTCGATTCAGGGTTTCGGAGCCGTTTCGGCCGTGGCTTCTCAAGATCGTCGTCAACGAGACGCGCAACCGATGGCGCTGGTACTCGAGACACCGGACAGTGCCCCTGCCGTTGATCGCTCAAGTGCTGGCCTCACCGGTTCGGACGCCGGAACAAGTCGCCGAGGAGAACGAAAGGATCCGGTCGCTGCGGGATGCGTTGGCCGCCCTGCCGCGGCATCAACGAGACGTGATCACCTGCCGTTACCTGCTGGATCTGACCGAGGACGAGACCGCGCAAGTGCTCAGGATTCCGAATGGCACGGTCAAGTCACGGCTCTCCCGAGGCCTGGCCGCCCTCCAGGCCATGCTCAGGCCGACGATCGCGCCCGAGGTCGTGGAGGCGGAGCGACGTGGTGTCTGACGAACCCAGGGAGGTCAACCGTCGGGCCCGAGATCTCGAGGCCGAGTTCCGCGAGCTTGCGCAGAAGCTCGATGTACCCGCTCGGCCTGACTATGCGACCCGCGTGCGGGAGCGTCTCGAATCGGGCTCGGGCGCGACCCGGCCCACCTTGTGGCGCCCACCTTTCGGCTTCACCGGGCCGCTGGGTCGGCTCGCGACAGCGACGATCGTCCTGGTCCTGGCGATGGTTATCGTGCTCAGCGTGCCGGCAACGCGTGCCGCCGTCGCAGACCTGTTCGGATTCGCGGGTGTGAACGTGCGGACTGCTCCGAGCGCAGCTCCGAGCCCTCGAAACACTGTGGACACGGCCCTCGATCTCGGTGAACCCGTGACCATCGACGAAGCCCGTCAGCGGGTTTCCTTCCCGGTGTCGCTGCCAGTTGTGCCGGGCCTGGACGCGCCGGACGTCTACGTCACGGATGAGCCGGGCCTTGAGTCGGTCAGCCTGGTCTACGGGCCCACCACCGGCTTCCCGGCCACCGCCGCAACCCACGTCGGCCTGCTCGTCGGCGAGTATGCCGGCACGGCCACGCCGTACTTCGACAAGCTCATCGAGGCAGGCGAGCCGGTGACGCAGGTCACGGTGGACGGCCGCTGGCCTGGCATCTATTTCACTGACCCCCATCAGATTCTGGTGCGTGGTCCCGACGGTCTTGTGCACGAGGATCGTCCGCGGCTCGCGGCACCAACCCTCGTCTGGGTGCGCGAGGGCGTGACCTACCGGCTAGAGGGGGCACTAGACATGACCAACGCACTCGCCGTGGCGGCGTCGATGCACTGATAGCGGTGGCTGTCGTTCCTCGCGCCGCACCTGCTCAGCGTCATCCGTTGGCCGGCGCGTAGCGGAGATTTAGCACGCCGGTCTTGAAGGTTTGTGCGCTCATGAGCTCGAGGGGAATGCTCGGCTCGTCCGGCGGAAAGAGGCGAGCCATGCCGTCGCCGACAACGAGCGGGTGCACGAGCAGGTTGAGCTCGTCGAGGAGCCCCTCGCGCAGCAGCCAGCGGACGGTGGTGGGGCTGCCGGACATGGCGATGTCGCCACCCCCATGGGCCTTGATGTCGGTCAGCTTCTGGGTCGCCACGTTGCCCCTGATGAGCTCCGAGTTCTGCCACTCCGCCGCCCGCAGGCTGTCGGAGACGACGTACTTCTTGATCGAGTTCATGACGTCGCCGAACGGCTCGTCGGCATGCTCGGGCCAGTACGCGGCCCACTCGTGGTAGAGCACTCGGCCCATCAGCAAGGCGTCGGCGGTGGCGAAGCCGGCGCCGACCGCCGCTCCCATCTCGTCATCGAAATACGGGAAGTGCCACTTGTCGGGCGACTCGACGACGCCATCGAGGGAGATGAAGAAGTTCGACTTGATCTTGCGCATTAGCGGGCCTCCTGGGTTGGGTTGTCCGGTCGCTTGCGATCGGCCGATGAGGTGGACCTCATCGTCGGTCATCCAGCTACAACCATTCGGTTGTAGGTTAGCGTGGGTGCTGGACATGTTCCAGCAGACTTGTACCGCGATTCGCGCGCCGACTCGTCCAACGCTCGCGGACGTGGTGGAATCGGAGCGGCCGTAGTGCTTTGCCGCCTGCGGCGACTCGACTCTGGAGGGGAAAGTCGGCCATGCCGAGCATTTGACGGCGGCGGCTTTGACCCAACGCAGAAACCGTGTGGCTGTACCGAGGAGGTTGTTGATGGCCGACGCAGCACCCGCGCAGGCGTCCGAGACAGTGGTCGTGGAGCGCCGCAGCACGGGTCGGTCGGTTGCGGCGGTGGTGTGTGTGGTGTTGGCGGGGTTGTTGATGACGCCGGCGGCGGTGGCGTATTGGGGGCAGCGGACGCTGAACGATACGCAGCGTTATGTGGACACGGTGGGCCCGTTGGTGGATTCGCC
>DASSDH010000199.1:0-2151 GCA_035697245.1 Jiangellaceae bacterium | reverse complement strand
CGCCGACGATGCCCTGCTCCTGCCGGAGGACCGGGCACGCTTCACGGTGCGGCTGCCGACGGAGGTTCCCGTCGCGGTCGGCAAGCGCCTACCGCTGGGCATCAACCCGGAGCGGCTCTACTTCTTCGATCCCGACACCGGCGACACACTCACCTGAGCCGGTCGCCCCGGCGCCTGCGGGTGCCCGCCCGACCATGACCATCCGTCGATGGGGAGGCCGCTCGGCCCGCTGGACGTCGATCCGGGGCGTCCTCACAGAGAATCGGCAGCGGGGGACGTGCTCGAATGCCCGCGGCGGCGCCACCTACCGCGGCCACGAGGGCACAGCCCGCCTGTCACCGTGAGTGACGCGGGCTCCCGCGTGACTCACCGGCAAGCGCTCCGCAACGGTTGCGATCTGTGTGCACACCGAAGACCTGCCGACTATCGCGGACGCGCCGATAGCCGAGGGTGTCGGGCTCGAGCCGGCGTCGTTCTGGTCCGGCGTTCTGTGCGGTCGTCGACGGCGAGGACGGACGACGAATCGGTGCGCCGTGCGTCTCGTCGGCGACCCCGTCGGATGAGATCGGGGGAGTGGTTCGGTGCGACTCGCCGTCCTTGCCTGAGGCCCCAATGCTCGCGCCAGTGGCTGCGTCAACCCCTGGTCCTGGTCTCTGAACTTCGGGTTCGACCAGGCCGCACTGGTCGAAGGACAGCGGCGCCAGCTCGTTGCGGTCAGACCGCGGTCGACGCCAATGGCAACCCGCAGCACCCGGGCGACATGGCCGCGCAGCTCACGCTCGTCGGTGACGTTCCGGCGTGGCGGCAGGAGAGCGGACACATGCTCTACGGCCCGAAGCGGGATCTCGTGAGTTCAATGGGCTCGCAGACACCTTCGGTGGTCGGCCACCCTGACGGGGCGGCACCGATGGCGTCGACCCGTCGCTGCCTCTGGCACCCTGCCATGGCTGCGACGCTCACCCAGGGGGAGACTCAATGCGGCTCACCAACAGACCGGCTCATTGGTGGGGGGCGCGGCCGGGTATGAGATCTACGTGCCGTCGTTCGCCGACGGCAACAGCGACGGGATGGGGGATCTGCTGGGGGTGGTCGGCCGGCTTGACTATCTGGGGTGGCTGGGGATCGACATTATCTGGCTCACGCCGTTCTACGTGTCGCCGCTGGTCGACCATGGTTACGACGTCGCGGACCATTGCCGCATCGATCCCCGCTTCGGCGATACGGAGGTCTTCGACGCGCTCGTGGACAAGGCGCATCGGCTGGGGATCCGTGTGATCGTCGATTTCGTCTCGAACCACACCTCCGACGCGCACCCATGGTTCAAGGAATCGAGATCGTCCCGGTCCAACCCCAAGCGCGACTGGTACCTGTGGCGGGATGGCGCCACGGCAGACGCACCGCCGAACAACTGGGTCAGCGCCTTCGGGGGTCCGGCATGGAACTTCGACGAGAACTCCGGGCAGTGGTGGCTGCACCTGAATTTGCCCGAGCAGCCCGACGTCAACTGGCACAACCCGGACGTCGCCGAGGCGCACGACCGCATCCTGCGGTTCTGGCTCGAGCGCGGCGTAGACGGCTTCCGGATCGACGTGGCGCACGAGCTGCTCAAGCACCACGACCTGCCGGACAACCCGAAGCGAGCCTGGACCCCTGAAAACCTTCGCGAGCCAGGGACGGTCGAAGACTGGGAGCGCTTCGAGCACCGCTACGACCTCGACCAGCCCGGGGTGCTGGACATCCACCGTCGCTGGCGCCGCATCGCCGACGCCTACGACGCCCTGCTGCTGGGCGAGGTCTATCTGCTACACACCGACAAGCTCGCCCGCTACCTCGTGGCCGGCGACGGACTCCACGCCGCTTTTTGGGTGCAACCGCTGGCGCTGGCCTGGGACCCGCCCGCCCTTGCGACCTCACTGCATGACGCGCTGGTGGCGACCCCGCCGGGCAGCCTCGCATGGGTGCAGGGCAACCATGACGACCAGGCACGCGCCGCCACCCGCTTCGGTGGTGGCGAGACCGGGCGCCGTCGCTCGCTGGCGTTGGCGACGCTCCTCGCGGTGCTGCCAGGCATGACCTTCACCTACCAGGGTGAAGAGCTCGGCCTCGATGATGGCGAAGTCGCCTTCGAGGACATGCAGGACCCCTTGGCGG
>DASSDH010000198.1:0-4859 GCA_035697245.1 Jiangellaceae bacterium | reverse complement strand
AGGATCACAGGACAGGACCGGGTCCAGGACGACTCGGGTTCCCTTCGGCACTTCCGGCAGTTCGTCCAGGGTCTCGCCGACGATCTCGTGCCCTGGTACGAACGGCATCGACGTCATCGGCGACAGGTATGGCGACGATTGACCGGAGAGCAGGCCCAGGTCAGATCCGCAGATCCCGGACAACCGAGGGGCGACCCGGGTCCAGCCCGGCCCGGGCAGATCCGGCGCGGGTCGGTTCACCAGCCGAAGGGGTGCTACGTTGCCCGCGATCATGCCCGACAGTCGACTGCCGGGCCTGGTGGAGGTCACCGCGCGCGCAGCGAGGTACCGGGTCGGCGACCGTTGGTACTCCAGGGCGAGGATCATCGCGCCGGCTCCGTCGCAACGCTGTCGACGAGTGCCTCCAGCGGACCCTGGGTGTGCTCGCCCCACCGATGGATGTGCCAATGCCGGCGCTTCGCGTGCCGGAACAGGTACGGATCGGGATTCACGGCCTGCGGGTTGCCGACCAGCTCCAGCCAGGGTCGGTCGGAGTGGCTGTCGCCGTAGGCGTAGGAGCGGGGCAGGTCGACGCCGTGATCGTCGGCATAACGCGACAACCAGGCCGCCCTTGCCTCGTCGACCAAGGGCGGCGTCGCGAGGTAGCCGGTCCACACGCCGTCGCGGCTGTGCATGTGCCCGGCGACGACCTCGTCGAACAGCGACGCGAGCGGCTCGACGAGCACGTCGATCGTCCCCGTGATGAGCACGGTCCGATGACCGGCGTCGCGATGATGTCGAATCCGGCGCACTGCCTCGGGCATCGTCCGCTGGAGCAGCGCCTCGGAGAGCACGTCGTCGACGAGCCGGCGCAGCTCCGCTTCGTCGACGCCTTCGTAGCGGCGCATGAAGGTGCGGATGAAATCACCCCGGTCGCGCCGCTCGGCCCGGAGATATCGCGGCAGTGACCGCACCAGGTCCAGCACTTCTCCAGACCAGTGCGACCGCGGAATCGTCGCGAGCTTGGCCCACAGGTAGTGCTCGATCGCGTTGGACGCGACGACCGTTCCCTCGAGGTCGAACACGGCGGCGACGTCCTGCCGCTCGGGCAGGACCAAGGAGGCCACGCCGGCGCTAGATCTGGGTCGGGCCGAGAAGGCCCGCATCAGTTCCGTCACTGCCGGGAAGTGAACGCCCTGCAGGTAGTGCGTCCAGTCGATGTCGGCGGCGTCGAAGCCGTGCTCGCGGCGGCGCTGTGCGGGCAAAGACTCATGCAGGGCATGGGTCATCCGGTCGTCGTAGATCACCTCCGCCTGGGTGTAGGACTGGTACAGATCGGCGTACTTCCGCAACACCTCGAGGTCCTGCTGGCGCCGGTGCACCGCGCCCATCCAGTCGCGGGTGCGGTCCGAAGCAGGCATCCGCAGCAGAGTGCGCTCAGCGAGCTCGACGGCGCGCTCACCGGTCCGTAGCATCCGCTCGACCTGGCTGGTGCCGGGAAACCGCCAGGACGGCACCTGGATATGGCCGCGCTCGCTGTCCGGCATCGGGTGGTGCCGGAAGTACTCGTGCACGTGCTCGTACATCGCCCGGAACGGCAGCGGGTTGCGCGCACCGGAGCTGACGTGGAAATAGGCGGCGTTCGACGGCTCCGGCGGCGCGGCCGCCACGGCAAGGATGGCATTGACGACGAAATCGACGGGGATGAGGTCCAGGACGCTGTCCGGCAGGCCCGGGAATTCGGGCAAGATTCCCCGGCCGTACGCGATGATCAGCGGGTCGGCCATCTTGTACCCGTCGATCCAGCCGGGATACGGGTGCGCCAGCGCACCTTCGACGATGGCCGGGCGGACGATCGACAGGCGGTGTCCGCTTTCGGTCCACAACTGCTCGGCGACCCGCTCGCCCAGCGCCTTGGTCAGCGTGTAGACGTCCGGCCAGCCCAGACTCTGGGCCCGCAGCCGGCCGTAGTCGACCAGCCTCTTGGTCACCCATTCGCGCCGAGCCTCTTCGCTGGCTTGCGCGACCCGCTGCGGACCGGCCTTGCCGTGCTCACCCCGGGCCGTGCCCATGGCCCGGCGAAGCACCTCCGGCCGACGTGATGCCGCCTCCACGTCCGCTCGGGCGCTGGCCGCGGCGGCAGCTTCGAGGGCCCAGTCCACGTCGTGAGTGAGCGGTGCCTCCGTGACCACGCCCTTGCGGACGCCTGCGACATAGGCAGTGGAGATGTGAACGACATGCGCATCCGCGTCCGCGTGCGCGAGCGCCCGGTACAGCGCGGCCACGCCCTCGACGTTGGTGTGGAAGGCCTCGTCGATCGGTGGGTCGAACGAGACCGTCGACGCGCCGTGGATGACGACGTCGAGATCGCTGGGCAGCGCGAGGGCGTCGTCCAAGTCGCCCTCGATGACGCTGACCCGCTGGGCGACCGCACGTTCGACCTCGGTGTCGCCGACCCGATCGCGCCAGAGCTGGAACACCTGCTTGCGCAACAGACCAGGCAGTCGGGCCGCGCCGGCGGTATTGCCGCGGGGTCGAATCAGCAGGCAGACCCGTGTGTCGGGGTACGAGGAGAGGAGCTTCTCCAGGGTGGCCTGACCCAGGAAGCCGGTGGCGCCGGTCAACAGCACGTGGCTGCCGGCCAGCGGGTTCGTGGCCTGCCGGCCCGAGGCCGACTGGTCAGCCGCCGGCACTAGAGCACCGCCACCCGCGAGACTCGACGACGCGCCGGACCTCCGGCAGCAATCGCGCGGCCAGCCCTGGACGCTGAGGCTGCTCCTGAACCGCCTTCGGACCGACACCGAACCGGCCGACGGCGGTGGACACCAGCTCGAGTCCCTCCTGGCCGGGCAACGTGTCGACCTTCCGGTCGAGTCGGCTGATGTGCTTGGCACCTTCCGCGCCGCCCATCAGGTAGTCGAGGACGAAGCGAGTCTCGACCTTGGGCTGGATTGTCGACCCGACCGGCGCCCAGAACCTGCGTAGAGCGAACCGGGTCAGCTTGCGGGCCCGTTCGGAACGCTCGAGGCGGTCCCGAGCCTGTGAGTTGTAGAACGCGAGATGGCGCGACTCCTGGTGCTGAATTCGGCGAAGCAGCTTGGTGAGCTCAGGGTGTTTCTCGCGCTCGATCAGCATCGCGTACGCGGAGTGTGCAGACCACTCGTTGATCGCGCCCCAGGACATGTGCACGGCGACGAAGTCTTCGCCGATGATGTTCGCAGCTAGCGACTGCTCGATGGGGGCAATGCGGTCGCGGAAACCCTGGGCGAGCCGCACATTTCGGATGTGGCGGTAGTCGGCGTTCACACGATGTGCCCGGAGGACGGCGTCGAGTGCCTCCCCATGCCAGAACTCCTCGTACGCCCACATCGTCAAGAAAGCCGTCACTTCCGGATCCTTGTGCGACGGCGTGACGAGTAGGTCGCGCAGATAGCAGATCGTGTGGCTCTCGACGTCGGACATGTAGCGCAGGCAACGCAGCGCCGAATCCGACAACGGCTGCTCGCCGAAGGACCCGAAATCGACGTCCTCGGTGGGTACCCGATGCGCGGTCTCGGTGTACTCGGCGATGTCGAACGTCACTGCGACCTCCATTCGGCTCTGATACGTCCTCAGATTACGGCGCGGACATGGACGCGGCCATGTAGCCGGCCACGCCCTCAGGCGTTGATCGAACGTGATCACTGGGGTGACTGACGGGACTTGAACCCGCGACGTCCTGGACCACAACCAGGTGCTCTACCAGCTGAGCTACAGCCACCACGACGCACCGCGGGCGGTGCGGCCATCGCAGTATACGTCCCGCCGGTGACCCTCTGCGCCGGCTCACGACCGCTGATCGGTCGCCTCGACCACCCGCGGGTCGGCCAGCCCCAGCCCGACCGTTGCGGCCGCCAGTCTGGACGCGGCACTGTCCGGCCCGGGCAGTGGAACGAAAACCGTTCGCCGGTAGTAACGCAACTCGTTGATGGAGTCGCGGATATCGCCGAGGGCCCGGTGGTTACCGGTCTTGCCGGGGCTGGCGAAGTACACGCGCGGATACCACCGGCGGACCAGCTCTTTGATGGACGAGACGTCGACGTTGCGGTAGTGCAGCCAGGCCTCCACATCGGGCAGGTCGCGGGCCAGGAAGAGCCGATCCATGTGAACTGTGTTGCCGGCCAGCGGCGTCCGGGCCGGCTCGGGAACGTACTCGTGCAGGTAGTCGAGTACCACCGCGTTGGCGTGTTCGAGGGTGACGCCGATCGGGAACTCGTCGATCAGACCGCTCGCCGTATGCATCTGCCGGACGACGTCGCTCATCTGCGTGATGGCCTCGGCGGGCGGGCAGATGACCAGGTCGACGCCCTCCCCGAGAACGTTGAGATCGCTGTCGGTGACCAATACGGCCACCTCGACCAGGGCATCGTGAAGGAGATCCAGACCGGTCATCTCGCAGTCGATCCACACGAGCCGGTCATTGTTCACACACACACTTTACGGTGCGTCAGTGGCGTCGACGGCGGCCGCGGCGAGATGGTGTGGATGCACGCAATGCCACGGCGAGCAGCGCCACAGCGATGGCGACGACCGTGATCGCCTGCCATACCGGTTGGCCACCGACGAGCAGGACACCAGCGGCGACCACCGCGCCGAGCACTCCGTACAGCGCGAGCTCGAGCGGTGTGGTGCCGGCGGCCGTGGTCGGTCTCGCCGCCCCGCCCGCCGGTGCCGGAGCTGCGGCATGACGGCGGCGGTGTTTCGGCACGGTTCCGACGCTACCTGCGCCGATCTTGCGACAGGTATGCCGGTCGGACCGTCAGAGCGGGCGCCCGTCAAGCCGGCGGGATGTTCTGGTTGTGGCAGAAGACGTTGTTCGGGTCGTACCGCCGCTTGAGTGC
>DASSDH010000197.1:0-4057 GCA_035697245.1 Jiangellaceae bacterium | reverse complement strand
CTGCATCCTGCACCTGATCCGCAACCTTCCGGTATGCCTCCCGTCGCGACTGGGACGAGCTGGCCCGCGACCTCAAGCCGGTCTACACCGCCCCGAACGCGGAGATGGCCAGCGTGCGGTTCGACGAATTCGCCGACAAGTGGGGACCCCGCTACCCGGCGATCATCAACCTGTGGCGACAGGCGTGGCAGGAGTTCATCCCGTTCCTCGACTACGACGTCGAGATCCGGAAGATCATCTGCTCGACGAACGCGATCGAGTCGCTCAACGCCCGCTACCGCCGAGCGGTTCGGGCACGCGGGCACTTCCCGACCGACCAGGCCGCGCCGAAGTGCCTCTACCTGGTCACCCGATCCCTGGACCCCACCGGCCGAGGACGAGCACGATGGGTCACCAGATGGAAACAGCCCTCAACGCCTTCGCGATCACATTCGAAGGCCGAATCACACCCAGCACCACCAACTAGCCGATGACCAGTTACACCATTCGTCGGACACTCCCAGGAGTCGTGACAGATCAGTGTGGTGAGTGCGTTGCAGTCGCTGGACGGACCGGAGGCCATCGATGACGGAGCAGGCAGACATCGTCGTTCTCGGCATGGGGGTCGGCGGAGAAGAGGTGGGCGGGCGGCTGGCCCAGGCTGGCCTTTCCGTGGTGGGCATCGAAGAGAACCTGGTGGGCGGCGAATGCCCGTACTGGGGCTGCATACCGAGCAAGATGATGATCCGAGCGGCGAACCTACTCGCCGAAACTCGTCGGGTTGACGGGATGGCCGGCCACGCCGAGGCAGAGCCGGACTGGACCCCGGTGGCCGACCGGATTAGGAACGAGGCAACCGACGACTGGAACGACCAGGTGGCGGTCGACCGGTTCACCGGAAAGGGAGGTCGCTTCGTCCGCGGCAAAGGACGGCTTGCCGGCACCGGCCGGGTGGAGGTCGACGGCGAGATCTACGAGAGCCGCCTCGGCATCGTCCTGGCAACCGGAACGGCGCCGGTCGTGCCACCGATCGACGGGCTGGCCGGCACGCCGTACTGGACCAACCGTGAGGCGATCGGGGCGACGACGTTGCCGAGTTCTCTCGTCGTGCTGGGTGGTGGCGCGATCGGTCTCGAGCTGGCCCAGGCGTACGGACGGTTCGGTACGCAGGTCACAGTGGTGGAGGCGCTGGACCGGCTGATCGCAACGGAGGAGCCGGAGGCGTCCACACTGGCCCGGGCAGCGCTGGAAGCCGACGGCCTCACCATCCACACCGGGGCTAGGGCGACCCGCGTGCACCACGACGGCCACCGGTTCGCCGTCACCCTCGAGAACAACCAGGTCGTACCCGGCGAGCGAGTGCTGGTAGCGGTCGGGCGTCGCGCCGAAATCGGCCCACTGGGTGTCGAGACCGTCGGTCTGGATCCCGACGCCCGGGCGATCGAGGTCGACGGACGAATGCGGGCGGGTGAGCGGTTGTGGGCAATCGGTGACGTCACCGTGCATGGCGGGTTCACCCACGTCGCGATGTACCAGGCCGGCGTTGCCGTGCGCGACATCCTCGGAACCGGGGGGCCACCGGCCGACTACCGAGCGCTACCTCGGGTGACGTTCACGGACCCGGAAATTGGTGCGGTAGGGCTGACCCAGGCGCAGGCGCGTGACGCAGGCCTGCGCGTCGAGACTGGCATTGCGAAGGTACCGTCCTCGGCCCGAGGCTGGATTCACAAGGCCGGCAACCAGGGGCTGGTCAAGCTGGTTGCCGACGCGGACCGAGGCGTGCTGGTCGGCGCCACTGCGGCGGGCCCGACGGGCGGCGAGGTCCTCTCAGCGCTCGCGGTTGCCGTGCACGCAGAAGTGCCCGTCGAGGTGCTCCGCCACATGATCTACGCGTATCCGACATTCCACCGGGCGATTGAAGACGCCTTGCGTGACCTGCCGTAGGTGACCTCAGCGATCCAGCCCGTGCCGGCTGAGGCCGTCACCAGATGCCGGCCCGTGCGCGGATACCGAACCCACGTCGACCGCCTCCACCATCGGGTATGACGCCCGCCACAACGCCTCGTAGACCTGTAAGGAGTTGGCGGACAGTTCGAACCGAAGAGGACTGAAGACGGCCTTGGACGTACTGCCGGCAGCGACGTCGACCGACACGCTGACGGCCTCCCCGGGTCAGCGGACCAGCCTGAGGATGAAGGGGTACCGGAACCGCTGCCCGGTCAGCGCCACGAGGGACCCGAACAGCCCGACCAGCCACGCAACGATGTAGACGATCCCGCCGATTCCGAAGGTCACGACTGTCACCAGCAGCAGGGTCAGCTGGAAATTGAGGGCCTCGACGGCGTGCTGCCGGACGTACGGCGACCTGCGGCCAGAGGTGAGCATCAGCGCGAGCGGCCCCACCACGATCGGTACCATCACGGTTCCGTGGGCCACCGCGCCCAGCAGCCGGTCCTCGCCGTCGACGCGCCGCACCGGCTGGAGCCCGGGGACGGCCGTCGGCACTACCCGGCGCGGGCGCGGATGCAGGTCGGCGGTGATCGCGGCGAGGTCGCCGCGGGTCCGCGCGAGCATCGTTAGTTGCAGCCGGGACTCGAACTCGTCGTAGTCCAGACGCCCCTCGGCGTAGGCGTCCTTGAGCCGGTCGATGACCGGCTCCCGCTCGTTGTCCGACACTCGCAGGCTCGCGCTGGGGTAGGGCGGACTCATGTCGCCATCCTTCGCTCGCCGGGCCGCTTCCGGCATCCGGGACCACCCTGAACCTCCCCTGACCGGCACCCTGGGGTGTCGCTCGCCCGCTTACGGGACGTCACACGAAAGCGACGTGGAACTGCATCCGGGCTCGGAGTAACGTCCGACCGCGGGTAGGTTCGTCGCGCCCAGGGCCCGATCCGAGAAGGTGGTCGTCGCTCATGACACAGCTCCGCACGAAATTGCTCGTCGCCGTAGCCATGATCGTGACCACAGCATCGGCGACCCTCGCAGGTGTCGTGGGCGCCGCCGCCGCACCGCAGGCACCGCCGGCGGCCGTCCAACCCGACTTCGGCCCCAACGTACGGATCTTCGACCCGAGCATGCCCACGAGCGAGATCCAGGCAACCGTCAACGCCATCCGCGACGAGCAGGTCGACGCCGAGATGGGCACGCAGCGGTACGCGTTGCTGTTCAAGCCCGGCATGTACGGCTCGCCCGCGGAACCGCTGATCATCCAGGTTGGCTACTACACAGAGGTCGCCGGTCTGGGAGCGTCGCCGGCCGACGTCGTCATCAACGGTCACGTCGACGTCTACAACCGGTGCCTCGCTCCGGACAACTGCATCGCGCTGGTCAACTTCTGGCGGTCGGTGTCCAACCTGACGATCAACATCATGGGTGAGACCGGATGTCGAGCGTCGGCGAACTTCTGGGCCGCCTCGCAGGCGGCGCCGATGCGCCGCGTCAACCTCACCGGCGGCAACCTGACCCTCTTCGACTACTGCACCGCGGGACCGCAGTTCGCCAGCGGTGGCTTCATCGCGGACTCCAAGACAGGCTTCGTTATCAACGGGTCTCAGCAGCAGTACATCGTGCGGAACAGCAGCATCGGCGGCTGGTCCAACGCCGTGTGGAACCAGGTATTCGCAGGTGTCCAGGGCGCCCCGGCGCAGACCTTCCCCAGCCCGCCGTACACCACCCTGGCGACGACGCCGGTCAGCCGCGAGAAGCCGTACCTGTATGTCGACGCCGAGGGTTCGTACAACGTGTTCGTCCCCGACGCCCGCACCGACACGTCGGGCACCACGTGGGAGACCGGTCCGACGGCCGGAGAGTCGATCCCCCTTTCGGACTTCTTCCTGGCGAGGCCATCGGACTCCGTCAAGACCATCAACATGGAGCTCGCACGGGGGAAGCACCTGCTCTTGACACCTGGCGTCTACGACGTCGACCGCTCCATCAGCGTCAAGCGATCCGACACCGTGGTGCTGGGCCTTGGCGTACCCACGCTCACGGCGGTCGACGGCGCCGTGCCGATGCGGGTCGCAGACGTCAAGGGTGTCGACGTCGCCGGCCTCATGATCGACGCGGGCACGGTCGACTC
>DASSDH010000196.1:0-2473 GCA_035697245.1 Jiangellaceae bacterium | reverse complement strand
TCCTTGGCAATGGGGATCTCTCAGGCATAGGTCCCTCCGGGACGCTGGCGGTCGCCTTCGATGTCGCCAGCGCAGACAGTCATTTGACGCGAGAAGGGCTGGCCAACAAGCGGCGATAGCCCGCGTGGCACGCAGTGCGGCAGGTCCGGTAACTACCGGTGAGGCCGCCTTGCCTGAGCAGCGAAGCCTGGATCCGGCGGTTGCCACTCGCGTCGGTGTGGATCAGCCGCTGAGCTGGGCCGCCAACTGGCTGGGGTCGATGTGGTGTGCCGCCACGAGGAGCCGCACCGGGTTGGGGTCGTCCCGGGATGAACCCGACGGTGGCCAGCGGCCGCGGCAGCTGAGCTGGATGCCGAGAGGGTCGCGGGCGTCCCGGAGCACCCCGTACAGCAGGTGCTCGGTGCCGATCTCGTGGTCGCCGCGGCGTGTGGCGTGCTGGATGGCAACGTGGAACGAGCGTTTGGCCGGCGGGCCACGCGGCCCCGTAGCTCGGCCAGGCTGGGAGTCGGCATAGTCGAGACGGTAAGGCTCCTTCTCACGAGAGGCGCCCGTACGGTGTCCGATCCGGTTGACTTTCCCGACCCGGGTGGACCGGTCGACCCGACCATGTCGCCGCAGCCGGTCGACGACGTGCCGCGGCCGGCGCGGTTCACGCTGATGGCTCCGGGCTGGATGCCGCCCCGGCACCTGATCACCCAGGCCCTCGGGTTGTGCTTCACCAGCCAAGGTTTGGTGGTCATGGTCAGCTGGGACGGCGACGAGTGGACGATTCCCGGCGGCACAGTGGAGGATGGCGAAACCGTCGAGCAGGCCCTTGTGCGGGAGGTCGCCGAGGAGGCGTGCGCCCGGGTGCGGCGCTGCCGGTACCTCGCCGCGCAGCACGTCGCCGACCCGCTCAACCCGCTCGGCGTGCCCAGCTACTACCAGACCCGGTGGTGGGCCAGGGTCGAGCTCGACCCGTGGCGTCCCAGCCACGAGATGGTCGACCGGCGGGTGCTGCCACCCGCGCAGGCGCTTGAGCTGCTGTCCTGGCCCCGCAAGGAGATCGCCCACCGGCTCATGGCACGTGCGATCGGCATCGACGACCGTCCCGGGACGAACGCCGGGTAACGACGCCACGGCCAAGGATCTCGGTCAACTCGCACGGCTCGCGAGGCCGATCTCAACGCTCGTGAGGGAACCGAATCGGCGCGTTGTACGGCGTGATGACCTGGATGTTGGACGGCCAGGAGTGGACGGCTCCGGGGAGTGCCCGGTGCGCTTGCATGATGGCTCGGCAAGCCCGGCGCATGTCCTGGTTGAGGTCGTGGTGGAGCACCGCGCTGAGGTGGCCGTCACGGAGCAGCCGGGTGTTGTCCTGGTCGAGGTCGTGACCGACGAACACCAAGCAGCTCCGCCGCATCGATTCGAAGGCTTCGACGATGGCGTTGTTGCCGCCGCCGATCGAGTACACCGCGTTGATGCTTGGGTCCTTCTCCAAGGCGGTCAGCACGAGGCCGCGCATGGTCTGGTCCAGGCCGTCGCTGTTTTCGATCTCGATCAACGATCGATCCGGGTGCCTGCTCCGCATCGCAACCCGGAACCCCATCTCGCGTTCCTCCTCGCCGCGGAAGAAGCCGCGGCTGAGCGTGACGAGCACATTGCCGGGCCGGTCACCGAGCCACTGGCCGATGAGGTACGCCGCGGTGGCGCCGGCTGCCCGGTTGTCGATGCCGACGTGCGCCAGTCGCTGGCTTCCAGGCAGGTCGGTGACCAGCGTCACGATCGGGATCCGGGCCTGGGTGAGGCGCTCGCAGGCGTCGATGATCTCCGGCACGTCGGGAGCCTTGAGGATGACACCCGGAGACCCTCTGGCCGCGATCCGATCCATCGTCGACACCAGTTCGTCCAGCGGCCCTGTCTCCCGGAAATGAAAGCGAGCGCGGATGACCGCCGGGCGGAGGAAGGGCAACTCGGCCTCGAGAGCATCGCGCACGGCCGAGGAGAACCGGTCCGGTGCCTGCATCACCACGTCGATCATGAAGGTGCGGCCGGCGAGACGGAGTTGGGACTGCTGCCGGTCGAGGTCGGTGATCGCTCGTCGTACTTCGCGAGCCGTGCTGGGGCGGACTCCGCCCCTGTTGTTCAACACCCGGTCGACCGTTCTCTCGCTGAGGCCGGCCTGGCGGGCGATGTCGCGGATCCGGAAGGAGTGCCCCACGCGAACCTCCTTGACGGTTTTTTGGCGGCTTCTTGGCATTGACTCGGCCGCGGCCGATTCTAGGCTGACAGCCACGAACCGAACCCACGCCGACTGGGAGACGCCATGGACCTGACGCCCATGCTGATCGGCGGTGAGTGGCGCGCAGCGGCCAGCACCGGACGCGCCGAGGACGTGACATCCCCATACGACGGCACGATCGTGGGCACGGTCCCGGTGGCCGGTATCGACGACGTGGAGGCCGCGCTCACCGCCGCAGAGGCGGGAGCCGTG
>DASSDH010000195.1:0-6391 GCA_035697245.1 Jiangellaceae bacterium | reverse complement strand
CAGCTGCACCTGTTCTACAACACGGTCGTCTTCATCCCGATGATCGTCGCCATGGTGCTCCACCGGCGGACGTCGCCCTCGGCGTTGGACAGGCCGAGCTGTACCTGCGCACAGGCCCGCGTATACGCCCAGGCATGAGGGCCAACCGAGCGTCGGGATTCTCTGTGGTCGTCGCGACGATGGTCGGCTCCCTTTTGCTGCTGCTCTCGGTGCCGAACGTGGTCCCTGCCGTCCGCGCAGCACGGGCGGACGGAGACCCTGGCACGTTCGTCGCCGAGCAGGTGAGCTGTATCGGGCATCTGGGTCATGAGGCATGTTCGTGGTTTGGCACTTTTCGCCCGCGCGGCGAAAGCGAGGTCAAAGCCGACGTGTACCTGTACGGCAGTGACCGTGACACGCTCCGGCCCGGACAACAGGTTCCCGCCGTGAACACCGGCCGGCAGGCCCGGGTCTATCCGCCCGATGGCTCCAACGAATGGGTGCTCACTGCCGGGCTTCTCGCCGGAGGCTGCCTCCTGCTTGTTCCGTTGAGCCGGAGGCTGGCTGGGTTGCTTCGTTCCGGTAGACAGGGAGCTCACTCCGGCGCAGCAGGTTAGGCCTGCGCATGAGGCTTTTCCCGCAGCCGCTTGTCGACGCCCTTGTGGAGGCACCCGAACGCACGGCATTCGAACAGGGGCGGCGCCGCGTCTCCTACGACGAAACGCTGACGATGGTCCGCCGCATGACGACCGGCCTGCGGCACGCCGGACTGGGACCAGACCGTGCCGTCGCCATGGTCGTCTCCCTCACTCCCGAGGCGTTCGCAGCGCACCTGGCCGCGCACGCCCTGGGTGCCGTCGTCGTCGGCGTCCGTCCGGGATGGACCGCGTCTCAGCTCTCTGCAGTGCTCGACCGAGTCGACGCGGTTGTCGTCGACGATGCGACGGCGACGCCGGAGCTGCTCGAGCTCGCCGGCTCTGCCGCCGTACTTTCCCTTGGCGACTGTCCTGGCGCGGACGACCTCCTGGCCGCGCCCGATGACGGCCTGCCGATCACCGTGGAAGCCCGGGCGCACGACGTCGCCCGGGTGAACTTCACCAGCGGCAGCAGCGGACGGCCCAAGGGCTGCGCGTGGTCCTACGAGGCGCTGCACCCGGCGTTCGACCCGTCCCGGTGGCCGCCGGACCTGGCGAGGCTGATCTCCTGCTTCGAGCGTTGCCTGGTCTACGGCAGCTGGTCCATGCCGGCAATGATGACCTTTGCCGGGCGCAGCCTGCTCGTTGGTGGCACCGTGGTTGTCGGCGCGAAGGACGAGCGGCCGGATCTACCGCACGCGATCGAGCGTCATCGGATCAGCGGTGCCCTCACGCTCGTTCCCGCGCTGCACCGGATGCTCGAGATGCTCCAGACGCAGCCGGTCGACATCTCGTGCTTGCGTGCCCTGGTCGTCACCGGCTCGCCGGCAACCACTCGACTTCTGGCCGATGCGGTAGCCCGACTCGGCCCCGTGGTCTGGCAGGGATACGGGCAGAGCGAGTCGGGAATGATCTCGCTGCTTACGCCCGATCACATCGGGCGCTCGGGCAGCGCCGCACTCGAGTCGGTCGGGAAGGTTCTCCCGCATGTCGAGGTCAGTGTCCGCGATGCGGTTGGCCGGCCGGTCACACCCGGTGAGATCGGCCAGATCTTCG
The DNA here is from genome assembly GCA_035697245.1 of Jiangellaceae bacterium. Lineage (GTDB taxonomy): Bacteria > Actinomycetota > Actinomycetes > Jiangellales > Jiangellaceae > JACVRX01. The sequence continues at coordinate 4,721 of DASSDH010000195.1, read as the reverse complement.
TCCGTTCACGACAGCTGATGGTGGGCTATTGGGGCGACGACGCGGCCCAGACCAGCGACGTGTTCCGGGATGGTTGGCTGGACACCCGTGACATCGGCTACCTGACGCCCGACGGCTTCCTGCACCTGACCAGCCGGGCGCGTGAGGTCATCATGGTTGAGGGACACGTCCGGTACGCGGCACCGATCGAACGGATCCTGGCCGGCCATCCGGACGTCGACCAGGCATATGTAGTTGGAGCGCCGGACGAGCAAACCGGGGAGGCGATTCACGCGTTCGTGATACCGCGGGCCGGACGTGTTCTCGATCCGGACACGCTGTCGTCCCTGATCCGCGTCGAGCTCGGCGGCGCGAGCGTCCCAAGAAGCATTTCAGCTGTAGCCGACGTTCCGCTGACTCCCGGCGGCAAGCCGGACAAGAACGCCCTGCTTCGGACGTTCGTTACCGGCATAACTTCCGCCACGTGAGGTGACCGGCTAGCGTCAGTTCGGTTCCAGGGACTCGGACGACCGGGAGGCGCAATACCATGACCACGATCGATCGTCGAACGCTGCTACGCGGGGCGGCCGTTACCGCCGGTGGTGCCGTGGTCGGTGGACCGCTCGCCGGGTTCCTCGCGCTACCCTCACAGGCCGACCGCAGCCGGCCGGATTTCCGCCATCTTCGCGCGATCCCGGACCAGCGCGACGACGTCGTCCGGCTCTGGCTGCCGGAAGGCTTCTCATACCGCTCCTTCCACGACACCACCGACCCAACCGACCGGGTCTTGTCCGACGGGACCCGGATTCCCGGGCGGCACGACGGCATGGCCGCCTTCCCCGGCCCCGATGGGCACTCGGTCCTCATTCGTAACCACGAGATCAACGACCCCGCACCGGCACCGTTCTCTGCGACGGCTCCCGCCTATGACTCTCGTGCAGGCGGTGGCACGACGTCCGTGGTCGTCGACGGGGAGGGGCACGTGGCCGAGTCCTGGGCGAGCCTCGCCGGGACGATGATGAACTGCTCGGGCGGGCCCATGCTATGGGGAGCATGGGTGACCTGCGAGGAGACCATCAACGGCCCCGACGTCTTCGACGACTTCACCCGCGGTTCCCTGCCGCCCACGACCTACATCAAGAACGCTCAGCTGACCCGCCCCCACGGTTACGTCTTCGAGGTGCCGGTCGAAGGCGCGGCGAGCGCGCAGCCCGTGCGCAAGGCCGGGCGTTTTGCCCACGAGGCGATCGCCGTCGACCCCGCCGAGGGCGCGGCCTACCTGACCGAGGATGACTTCGGCTTTCCCTCCGGCTTCTACAAGTACGTGCCGCCCAGGAACCCCGTCGAGGCCCGGGAGCTGGTCGACGGTGGCCAGCTGTTCATGCTCGCCGTCAAGGGCTGGCCCAACGCTCCGCTCGCAGACAGCCAGCAGCTAAGGGCGACCTTCCAGACGGTGTGGGTGCCCATCGACGACCCAGACCCGGACTTCCCGCGCCTGCCCGACGGTACCCCCACGACGACCAACGACGACGCGATCCACTACGTGGCCGGCCAGGGATGGGCGCAGGGCGCGGCGTACTTCAGCCGGCTCGAGGGTGCGGTCTACGACAACGGCGTCGTCTACTTTTGCTCCACCCAGGGCGGTGGGGAACCCGAGGACCCCGACATCTCAACCACCCGCCCGAGCGGTTACGGCAAAGGGTCCGGCCAGATCTGGGCCTACCACTGTCTGTCCGGGCGCCTCCAGCTGCTCTACCAGGCACCCGATCGCGACACCCTCGACTTTCCGGACAACATCACGACCAGTCCGCGCGGAACCCTCGTGATCTGCGAGGACAACGTCGAGGACAACTACCTGCGCGGGCTGTCGCGGGGCGGCCAGCTATGGGACCTGGCGCTCAACCGGCTCCCCAACCGGACCAACGACGAATTCGCTGGCTCCACCTTCTCGCCTGACGGAAACACGCTCTACGTCAACATCCAGGCGTCCAACGGCATGTCGTTCGCCATCTGGGGGCCGTGGGAGCGGGTAGGCGTCTGAGCACAGCTGCGCGGGCGGTCAATGGCGTCCTCAAGCGGATTCGACGCGGCCGACGTTTGGTCAACACGGGTTGCGCGGCACGGCTCGGACGCAGCAGCGTCCGATCGCCGGATCGAGCACCAAGGTGTGCCGCTGATCACTCGAGCTCTCTGCGGCTCCTCGGAGCAGCTCCAGGTTGAGGTGGCACACGGTCTCGGTGTGTTGCTGTGCGAGTCGATGGAAGGGGCAGTTGCCCAGCACGATTCCTCCCGCGCCATCCGAGCGGGGCTCGAAGCCGTGCTCTTCGAGAACGCTCTCGAATGACGCGGCCCCCGCGCCCAAAGCCCGTCCAATGTCACCGGCGATGCGCAGCAGAGCCTCTCTCGCCGATTCACCGGTTCGAGTGGACTCCTCGATCGCGGCGAACGCCAACTGGCCCGCAAAGTCGTATCGGCGCTCGGGAACGGTGACCGCGATCTCGTCCGCGGTTCGGCGGTAGAGCTTGGACGGGCGGCCCGCGCCCGGACCGGTCCGGCCGGTGAGCCGTTTGAACTCCACGGTCAACAAGCCCTCGTCGACGAGCCGATCGAGGTGGAAGGCCGCCTTGCTCCGGGTCAACCCCAACACCGCGGCGGCCTGGTCCCGGCTCACCGGGGTGTCGCTGCGGGACACGTGGTCGAACAGGGCGCGGCGGATCGGGTCGTCCAGCGAGCTGACCGCTGCCACCCGCTCCGCCAACGGACGCTGCTCCATGCCACGCATTGTAAAGCACAAAATACTTGACGCAAGAGAAGGAGCGTTCTAACGTGAGCAGAAACCTATCTTAGAAGGGATTTCCCGATGGCAACCATTCCCCGACCTGGCCCGGAGGTGGGTTGGGCGCTTGCCGCCAACCCATCCCGGCAGGCGTTCCTGCTGCTGCGAACGGTGTTCACCGTGGCCCCAATCGTGTTTGGCCTGGACAAGTTCGCCAACGCGCTGACCGATTGGCCGGCGTACCTGGCACCGCTGGTCAACGACATCGTTCCCGGCACGGCCCAGCAGGCGATGTACGTCGTCGGTGTGGTGGAGATCATCGCCGGTGTCGTCGTTGCCCTGTTGCCACGGTACGGCGCGCTGCTGGTGGCGGCGTGGCTGGCCGGCATCATCGTCAACCTGTTGCTGATCCCCGGCTACTACGACATCGCCCTGCGCGACTTCGGCCTGCTCATCGCAGCGCTGGCGCTGTCCCGACTGGCGGTCGCGCACGACGGACGCGGGCCGCGATGACGGCCACCGTCGCAAGCCTTGCTCTGGGCAGCACTCCGACGCGCCGGCTACGGATCGTCGGCCCACGGTTAGAACCAGACCTTGCAGCTGCCCTGCGCGCCATCGCCGACCTGCTCACGGCATTAGGCCGTGACCCGACCGACAACGTTCCCGAACGATGAGGGGTACGACGAGCTCAAGGCCGAGCACCTGTGCATGTCCCTTCGTGGTGTGCGCGCCGCTGGAGCACACACGATTACCTCAGCGCTACACGGCGCGCTCCGAAACGACGACCGCTCCCGGCAGGAGTTCCTCGCCCTCGCGGTCGGTACCAACTGACCCACGTCCATCGCCGGTGGAGGCCTCGCAGGCGCGTGGTTCAGGCGTGTGGGGGGCCGACGGTCACGGTGCCCAGCGTCAGTGTGGGTTTGGCCTGCATGACGGCGCCCACGAGTTCGATCTCGTCGTCGAGCTCGCGGCGTTGCGCCGCGGTTAGGCCGTGTAGCGGTTCGACGGTGATGGCGAGCTTCCCACCGGAGTGCCGCTGGTGCCACACGCCACCAGGGTCGTAACCGGTTCGGTCAACGCATGGCGGGCCATCCGCCGGGCTCTGCCGCCACTCCAGCGACGACGACATCGCCGTGGCCATCGCGTTCGGAGTGCAGCACTTCGCCCCGAAGCCCAAGCAGCCAAGAACGGCTGACCGAAAACACCCAAGACTCGATTCCGTGACGGTCGGCGCCCGTATGGCGCCCGCTCGGGCGTTAGACCCCAGGTCACTCGTTCACGGTCAGAGCGCTCTGATCGGCTCCGCGCAGCGGGGCGATGCTGTCCGCCTCGTCGGAGATCGCGTGCCGCTCGGATTTGCGGAGTGGGCCGAAGGGATCCACGGTGATCCTGAGCGTCTTGCCCTCGCGATGCGAGGACCAGATCGCCTTGGCCTGCCCGTCGATGAGCACGAGGCCCGGGCTGCCGACTGGGCGCCACAGACGCTTGCGCAGTTCGCTGTCAGGCAGGAGCCTGTGGCGGTCGCGCTGCTGGAGGAACGGATCGTGGGCGGGTAGTAGGCGAACCCCGGTCGGCTCCGCGGGCGAGGCCAGGTCGTCGATGTCGGCCGCGAGGAGCAGTTCAACGGTTCGTTCCACGCGGATCTCGACGAGCTCGGACATGATCGCTTCGAAGGTGGTGCGGACATCGGCGGCACTGCGCAGGGTCCATTCGGCGAAGGCCCTTTGTGTGGATGGTCCGTAGCAGCGAAGGTATCGCCGCAGGAGTTCGGCACTGGCGCCGTTCTGGTCGGGCGGCGGCGGCGGTTCGCCGAGCCATTGGTCGGTGCGCGCCAAGATCGCGTCGGTCATCCTGCGTGTGTCTGCGATGCAGACGACTCCTCGCTGTCCGATCGCCCGGAACAGGGGTTCGGGGAGATCCGCGTGGGCGCCGGACGGGCGTGACAAGCCGCGGATCTCCGGCATGC